>NZ_CBDDNJ010000001.1:0-118868 GCF_965231525.1 Pseudocitrobacter faecalis
AGATACTGGAAGAAGTTGATAGCTGGACGGGATTTACGCGTCACTTCGCGCACCTCAAAAATAATAACGTCAGACCAAAAGACGGAAGACTGTTGCTGACCACCATTCTGGCTGACGGCATCAACCTTGGGCTGACAAAAATGGCGGAATCCTGCCCTGGGGCCACAAGATCGTCACTCGAAGGTATTCAGGCATGGTACATCAGGGATGAAACTTATTCAGCGGCACTGGCCGAGCTGGTCAACGCACAGAAAGAGCGGCCTCTGGCCGCATTCTGGGGCGACGGGACAACATCGTCGTCAGACGGGCAGAACTTTCGGGTAGGCAGTCACGGACGTTATGCCGGTCAGGTCAATCTTAAATATGGTCAGGAGCCGGGCGTGCAGATTTATACGCATATCTCAGACCAATACAGCCCGTTCTACGCCAAAGTGATCAGCCGGGTGCGCGACTCAACCCACGTGCTTGATGGCCTGCTGTACCATGAAAGCGATCTGGAAATTACCGAGCATTACACCGATACCGCAGGCTTCACTGAACATGTTTTCGCCCTGATGCACCTGCTGGGATTCGCTTTTGCGCCAAGGATCCGTGATCTTCATGACAAGCGGCTGTTTATTCATGGAAAGGCCGAGCGCTATCCGGGGCTTCAGTCTGTCATATCAACAACCTGCCTGAATATCAAAGACATTGAGTCGCACTGGGATGAGGTATTGCGCCTGGCAACCTCGATTAAGCAGGGGACAGTCACCGCATCACTGATGATGAAAAAGTTAGCCAGTTACCCAAAACAGAATGGACTTGCCAAAGCGCTGAGAGAGATTGGCCGCATCGAACGGACACTATTTATGCTGGACTGGTTCCGTGATCCCGGTCTGCGCCGACGCGTGCAGGCGGGGCTGAATAAGGGTGAGGCCCGTAATGCCCTTGCGCGAGCGGTCTTTTTGCACCGTCTGGGTGAAATAAGGGATCGTGGGCTGGAGAATCAGAGTTATCGCGCCAGCGGGCTGACATTACTGACAGCAGCGATCACGTTGTGGAACACGGTATATATAGAAAGAGCTATTGAGTCACTAAAACGAAAGGGTATCCCGATAAATGAGCAACTGGTCTCTCATCTTTCTCCCCTGGGCTGGGAACATATCAATCTGAGTGGAGATTACGTCTGGCGTAATAATCTTAAGCTGGGATCCGGAAAATACCGCTCATTACGTACAGTCGATACCGCTTTGTACAAAAAACAGTCTTAGCGTGGGATAATTTCCGTTTTCCAAGCGGACCCCGTATACAACGCGCCGGCTACTCACTGTGCCTGCTGGAACGTCTTCAGGATGCACTGCGTCGTCGTGATATCTGGCTGGAAAACAGCGACCGCTGGGGCGATCCGCGCCGGAAGCTGCTTCAGGGCAGGGAATGGCAGGCTCAGCGTGTGGCCGTCTGTCGTGCGCTGGGACACCCCACTGACGGCAGAAAAGCGGTACAACAGCTGGCAGCGCAACTGGATGAGACCTGGAAAACGGTATCGCGTCGCTTTGACTGTAATGATGCCGTGAGCATCTGTCATAACGGTAAGTATCCTTCCCTGACTGTCAGCAGCCTGGAAAAACTCGATGAGCCGCCTGCGCTGACACAGCTGAGCAGCCGGGTGAAACAGCTTCTCCCGCCCGTGGATTTAACCGAACTGCTGCTCGAAATCGACGCCAGAACCGGTTTTACCCGTGAGTTTACGCACGTCAGTGAATCAGAAGCCAGAGCAAAGGATCTTCACGTCAGCCTGTGTGCCGTTCTGCTGGCCGAGGCCTGTAATATCGGGCATGAGCCACTGATAAAACACAATATACCGGCACTGACCCGCCACCGGCTCAGCTGGGTGAAACAGAATTACCTCCGGGCAGAAACACTGGTCAGCGCCAATGCCCGGCTGGTTGATTTTCAGTCCACGCTGGAGCTTGCCGGCCACTGGGGCGGTGGCGAGGTGGCTTCAGCTGACGGCATGCGCTTTGTCACGCCGGTGAAAACGCTCAACGCCGGACCGAACAAAAAATATTTTGGTTCAGGGCGTGGCATCACCTGGTACAACTTGGGGTCGTCTCAGAAAACGGAAAATAAAGCACGCTAAGCCGGTTGCAGCGGCCGTAGCGGCCTGAACTTGCCCGCGCCGATCTTGGCGCTGCTGCGCCAGAGGTAATCGCCGGTCAGGTTGATGTGCTCCCAGCCGAGCGGCGACAGGTACTGCAACAGGCCGTCATCGACGGCTTGACCGTGGCCACGCAAGGCGTTCGCGGCCCGCTCCAGATAGACCGTGTTCCATAGCACGATGGCCGCCGTCACCAGGTTGAGGCCGCTGGCCCGGTAGCGCTGCTGCTCGAAGCTGCGGTCGCGGATTTCCCCCAGGCGGTTGAAGAACACGGCGCGGGCCAGCGCGTTGCGCGCCTCGCCTTTGTTCAGCCCGGCATGCACGCGGCGGCGCAGCTCGACGCTTTGCAGCCAGTCCAGGATGAACAGTGTGCGCTCGATGCGTCCCAGCTCACGCAGGGCGACGGCCAGGCCGTTCTGGCGCGGGTAGCTGCCAAGCTTCCTGAGCATCAGCGAGGCCGTCGCCGTGCCCTGCTTGATCGAGGTGGCCATCCGCAGGATTTCATCCCAATGGGCGCGGACGTGCTTGATGTTGAGCGTGCCGCCGATCATCGGTTTCAACGCCTCGTAGGTGGCATCGCCCTTCGGGATGTAGAGCTTGGTGTCGCCCAGGTCACGAATGCGCGGGGCGAAGCGGAAGCCCAGCAGGTGCATCAACGCGAAGACGTGGTCCGTGAACCCTGCCGTGTCGGTGTAGTGCTCCTCGATCCGCAGGTCGGATTCGTGATACAGCAGGCCGTCGAGCACGTAGGTCGAGTCGCGCACGCCGACGTTCACGACCTTGGTGTGGAACGGCGCGTACTGGTCGGAGATATGGGTGTAGAACGTCCGCCCTGGGCTGCTGCCGTATTTCGGATTGATGTGGCCGGTGCTCTCGGCCTTGCTGCCGGTGCGGAAGTTCTGGCCGTCCGACGATGACGTGGTGCCGTCGCCCCAATGCTCGGCGAAGGGATGTCGGAACTGCGCGTTGACCAGCTCGGCCAGTGCCGCCCCGTAGGTTTCGTCGCGGATGTGCCAGGCTTGCAGCCAGGCCAGCTTGGCGTAGGTCGTGCCGGGGCACGATTCCGCCATCTTGGTCAGGCCCAGGTTGATCGCGTCGGCGAGGATCGTGGTCAGCAACAGGTTTTTGTCCTTGGCCAGGTCGCCTGACTTCAGGTGGGCGAAGTGCCGGGTGAAGCCCGTCCATTCGTCTACCTCCAGCAGCAATTCGGTGATCTTGACGTGCGGTAGGATCATCGCCGTCTGGTCGATCAGGGCCTGTGCGGTATCGGGCACCGCCGCATCGAGCGGCGTGATCTTCAGGCCCGACTCCGTGATGATGGCGTCCGGCAGCTCGTTGGCCAGCGCCATGCGGTTGACGGTGGCGAGCTGCGTTTCCAGCAGCGTCAGCCGGTCATGCAGGTACTGGTCGCAATCGGTGGCCACGGCCAGCGGCAATTCGCTGGCCTGCTTGAGGCTGGCGAATTTCGCGGGCGGCACCAGGTAGTCCTCGAAGTCCTTGAACTGGCGCGAGCCTTGCACCCAGATGTCGCCGGAGCGCAGCGCGTTCTTCAGCTCCGACAGCGCGCACAGTTCGTAGTAGCGCCGGTCGATGCCGGTGTCGGTCATCACCAGCTTCTGCCAGCGCGGCTTGATGAACTCGGTCGGCGCGTCGGTGGGCACCTTGCGGGCGTTGTCGCTGTTCATGCTGCGCAGCACCTCGATGGCGTCGAGTACGTCCTTGGCGGCGGGCGCGGCCCGCAACTTGAGCACGTCGAGAAATTCCGGCGCGTAGCGGCGCAGCGTGGCGTAGCTCTCGCCGATGCGGTGCAGGAAATCGAAGTCCTCGGGTTGCGCGAGCCGCTGCGCTTCGGTGACGCTCTCGGCGAAAGCATCCCAGGACATGACGGCCTCGATGGCGGCGAACGGATCGCGGCCCGCTTGCTTGGCCTCGATCAGCGCCTGGCCGATGCGCCCGAACAGCCGCACCTTGGCATTGATCGCCTTGCCGGATGCCTGGAACTGCTGCTGATGCTTGTTCTTGGCGGCATTGAACAGCTTGCCCAGGATGCGGTCATGCAGGTCGATGATTTCGTCGGTGACGGTGGCCATGCCCTCGATGGCGAGCGCCACCAGGGTCGCGTAACGCCGCTGCGGCTCGAACTTCGCCAGGTCGGCGGGCGTCATCTGGCCGCCCTCGCGGGCGATCTTGAGCAGCCGGTTCTGGTGAACCAGCCGCTCGATGCCGGAGGGCAGGTCGAGCGCCTGCCACGCCTTGAGGCGTTCGATGTGTTCCAGCATGTGCCGCGAGTTCGGTTTGACCGGGGATTGCCGCAGCCAGGCCAGCCACGTCGTCTTGCCGTTGTCGCGGCGCTTGAGCAGATCGTCGAGGCGACGGCGATGCACGTCCGTCAGCGGCTCAGCCAAGGCGTCGTAGAGACGCCGGTTGGCGCGGGTAATCGCTTCGGCGCTCGCCCGCTCGACGGCGTTGAGGGCGGGCACAATGACCGACTGCCGCCGCAGGTGCTCGATCAAGGCTCTGGCCAGCACGATGCCCTTGTCGGTTTGCATGGCCAGCTCGGTCAGCAACTGGACAGCCTGCCGGTAGTGGCCAATCGTGAACGGCTGGAAGCCGAACACCGTTTGCAGCTCGACCAGGTGCTCGCGTCGGGTCTGCTCACGCTGCCCGTACTCGTCCCAGCTTTCGATGCCGACCTTGAGCTGGTTGGCGACCAGTCTCAGCAATGGCGGGAACGGTGGCTCATCAGCGCCAAGGATGACGCCGGGAAAGCGCAGGTAGCAGAGCTGCACCGCGAAGCCCAGCCGATTGGCCGGGCCGCGCCGCTGCCGGATGATGGAGAGGTCGCTTTCGCTGAACGTGTAGTGACGGATCAACTCATCCTTGGTGTCCGGCAACGCCAGCAGGCTTTCGCGCTCGGCGGCGGAGAGGATCGAACGGCGGGGCATGCGGTTTCCTTCTTCTTGAAAACGTAGGTTTGTGACAAGCCCGCCAAGGCAACCGGCGCGGCACGGGAATCAAGGCATTGCGATTCTCGAAAATAGTTCTTGAAATTCTATTCTTGATTGCATATCATCTCAACGAGTTTCGATAAGAAAGGATGCGCATGCGACCGTCTGTTGTGCTTGACATGAAGCGAAGCGCAGTGCGTGAAGCGGTAGGCCGCTTTCGCGCCGCGAACCCGCGCGTCTTCGGCTCGGTGCTGCATGGCACCGACCGGGATGGCAGCGACCTCGACCTGTTGGTCGATGCGCTGCCCGGTGCCACGTTGTTGGACTTGGGCGATTTGGAAGAAGAACTGAAATCGCTGCTCGGCGTTGACGTCGATCTGCTGACTCCCGGCGACCTGCCGCCGAAGTTCCGGGCCAAGGTGCTCGCGGAGGCGCAACCGATATGAGCGAGAACCGCCTGCCCGATTACCTCGACCACATTCAGCAGGCCGCAACCGATGCGCGCAGCTTCGTGGAAGGGATGGCCAAGGACGACTTCTTGGCCGACAAGCGCACCCAGCAGGCCGTCATCATGAGCCTGATCGTCATCGGCGAGGCGGCCACAAAGGTGATGGATGGCTACGTCGAGTTCACCCAGGCGCATGCCGACGTGCCGTGGCGCAGCATGCGCAATATGCGTAATCGCATGGCTCACGGCTATTTCGACATCAACCTCGATGTGGTGTGGGAGACGGTACAGGAATGGCTGCCGGCGTTGCTCCAGCAATTGCCCGCCGTGCGTCAGGATGCCGACGATGAAGACCGTAACGACAACTGTGAAAGAGGGATCTCCGATGACTGTTGAATCGAGAATATTTTCTGTAGCCGAGTATGTTCAGCCGTCCGAAGGCGAGCCTATTCGTTCCGTTGTGCTTGAAACCCGAGACTCAATTATCGTGGTTTGGCATGTCCATCCCGGGCAGGAAATTGCGGCTCACATTCATCCTCACGGCCAAGACACGTGGACTGTTTTGTCGGGAATGGCTGATTACTTTCAGGGCAATGGGATTGTTCGTGCCCTCAGGGAAGGTGAGATAGCCGTGGCAAGACCGGGCCAAGTGCACGGGGCGCGAAATACAGGTACCGAGCCATTTGTGTTAGTCTCGGTTGTGGCATCAGCCAATGCCGGTTTCGTATTGGCTGAGCGATAGAGCCCAATCTCTGGAGTTGGTCCAATGAGCGGTCGGGGAGATAGGTAACAGACATGCAGCGGACACGGCTGCTAAACCAGGTCGCAAACCTCCTTGCGTCGCAGCGTGCCGCAAGCGACGCGATCAATCGAATGGGGTCGGCATGAGACTGAACACCATCCAGTTCCCGACCGCGTAGCCGCCTGTCCTGCCGATCAGGTCTTGACCATCGACGCCTGGGATCAGTCCTGAATGTTCTTGGAGACCACTACGTTATGAGCCGCAGCCGCCGCAAAACACCCATCGTCGGGCACACGACCTGCGGCAGCGAGCGCGAGGACAAGAAGCTCTGGCATCAGCGCTGGCGCACCCGTGAGCGCACGGCGCTGACCAGCGCGTCGCCCGAAGCCCTGAGCGCCCATCTGCCCCTGCTGGAAAACCAGGCCAGCAGCGTCTGGTCGATGGGCAAGGATGGCCGCTCCTACTGGCCCGTCAAGCGCCAGGCCGCCACGGCGGATCGCATCGCCAATCACAAGGGACGCAACCCGCAAGAACGCGCCTCCCTGAAAAAGCGCCTGCTGCGCAAGTGGATGAGCAAATGAAGCTCTCCTTCCATCAGCACATTGCGCTGTTCTGGATGATCGGTGCTCCGGGCGTCTTCGCGCCCGTGATCGAGAACGCCAAGCGGCCCGATGCCGGCGCCGTCATGGCGTGGGGTGTCGCGATCGTGGCGGTGATGATCCTCTTCACCCCTTTGCTGCTGCGCTGTCCACCATTCCGGCGCTGGTATGGCCGGACGGATGCGCTGTCGGAGCGGCAGCGCCAGGCGCTTGCCGAGCGCGGCCTGCGCCGCTACTACCAGACCGCTTTCGATGACGGCTACGTGCCCCGCGTGATGCCCTACGTGTGGCGCATCATCTGGACGGTCGGCGGGTTGATGGCTGTGACCGCCGTACTGCCTACCAACACCGGACGGCCAGCCTTCGATGCCTTGGTGGTCTTCTCGACCTGGTATCCGATAGGCGTGATGCTGCTGGTTTTCGCGTCGAGGCCCCTTGGCCGGTTGATTCGCCAAAGAGCACAGGAGCGGCGGAAATGAGCACGTCAACCATCGAGGCGCTGGCCAGCGCCTGGGCAAGGATTGCCGAGGAAGCGGAATTCCCCGCTGACTACGAGGGGACTGCCACACCACAAGCGCATCGGGCTAGCGAAGCTATTCAGGAGCAGATTCGGGAGCGCATCGTCGCCACCAACGACATGCGGCTGTTCAGCCTGCTGCACCTGCTGGGTCAGGCGTCGCTGCGCATGGAGCAAGCGCTGTGGCCGGAGGATTACGAGCGGATGACGCGCGAGGTTGAGGAAGCCCTGCGGCAAGCCACCGACGCCAACGCCAGATCGTACACCCACGAAGAAGTGATGCAGGCGATGCAGGAACGCATCGACCGGGCGCGAGACAAGCCATGTTGATTGGCTATGCGCGCGTCTCGACGCAGGATCAGAACCTGGAGCTGCAACGCGAAGCCTTGAGCAAGGCCGGATGTAAAAAGGTCTTCGAGGACAAGGTGAGTGGCACGCGGGCAGACCGGCCTGGCTTGGCCAAGACGCTCGAAATGCTGCGCGAAGGCGATACTTTGGTCGTCTGGAAGCTCGACCGGCTGGGCCGGTCGGTCAAGCAACTGGTCGATCTGGTCGGCGATCTGCACAAGCACGGTGTCCAGTTCAGGAGCCTCACCGACTCCATCGACACCGGCACACCATCCGGGCGGTTCTTCTTCCACGTCATGGCGAGCCTTGCCGAAATGGAGCGCGAGCTGACCGTCGAGCGCACCCGCGCCGGGCTGGAAGTCGCCAAGCAGCTCGGCCGCAAAGGCGGCCGCAAGCCGAAGATGACCGACAGCAAGATCGAGTCGGCCAAGAAGCTGCTGGCCAGCGGGGTGCCGCCCAAGGACGTGGCCAAGAACCTCGGCGTGTCCATTCCGACGCTGTACCGCTGGGTGCCAGCCTCCACGCACGCTTAGCGTGCTTTATTTTCCGTTTTCTGAGACGACCCCAACTTCATTTCAGATCAGTACACCGGGTTCCACGGTATTGTCATTCCCGGCACATTACGCGACTCCATTTTTGTGCTGGAAGGTCTTCTGGAACAGCAGACAGGGCTGAATCCGGTCGAAATTATGACAGACACGGCCGGTGCCAGTGACATCATTTTTGGCCTGTTCTGGCTGCTGGGATATCAGTTTTCTCCCCGGCTGGCTGATGCCGGTGAAGCCGTATTCTGGCGGATCGACAAAAACGCCCATTACGGCGCACTAGATGAACTGGCAAGAGGATGCGTGGAGTTAACCAGGATTGAAAACCACTGGGATGAAATGATGCGGGCATCCGGTTCCCTGAAACTGGGCACCATCCACGCATCGGAGCTTATCCGTTCTCTGCTCAGAAGTACCCGCCCGTCATGGAGGCGCCAGCAGGTGTTGAATATGGCTCTGTGAGTGAATGGCGCCGTAGCCCGGCGGAGCCGGTTACATTGTTGACAGGTTCCACCAATCCATCCCTTCCCCCTGCAAGACCAAAACCCGCTGAAAGCGATACAGAAGCTTTTGTGCGCCGTCGGAGTGGTCACGACAAGGCGAAGCCGTAGTCGGGGCGTATCTCCGCGTTAGCGGGCCGGTAGGGCCGCTTACGGGCGTGTACTCAAAACCTCCAGCGACACCACTTACAGCCACTCAGAATTCTAGTTACAACATCCATCATTAAAAGCGATGTAGTTCCGGCCCTTTGGGCCGGGGCGGCCTCGCTTTTCAGTGGTGGGGACAGCTGTTATGGCTCAGGTATGCACAGTTCACGTCTTTGAGTGAATATTTTGGATGTTGTAACTATCTGTTTCTGACTGATGCCCGCCGCGTAGTGGCGGGAGGTACATCTGCTGTTTCTTTCCGAACCAGCGCGGACGTAGTCCGCTGCAAGGGCGGGCATTTTCAGGAGCCTGTCCACAGGTCAGGCGACGAATAGGTTCTATATTTATATGAATTAAATAAAAGATATTTAAAAGAAGTACAGAGCAGGTTTTTAAAGGAAACCACGCACTTTGAAATCTGGTCGGCTGGCGCTCTGTAAGCATAACGGTTGTAGCTTTATAGAAAGTTCCCTTGCAGTTATTTGTGGATAACTGAATCTGGCAACCAGATGTGGCCACTCTGATGCAATTTCTGGCCATTCAGATGGAGAAATGGGGTGAATGTCAGGAAGGACTGTCGTCATTTCGTGCAGAAAACCGTCAACGGGGGACTACAGACGTGCGAAATCCTCCGGCGCCAGCCGGATTTTTCAGTCAGGTAGGTTATATGGGGACTGTGGCCAGCCGCGTGTAGTTGTTACCACGCGACATCAGCATGCGCTCTTTCACGCGGCGCTCCAGCTCCCGCTTCATGGCATCAAGTCCGCCGGTGAATCGCCCGCTGGCGTATTCCCGCGTCAACTGCTGTTTCACCAGGGTCACAATGTCCTTACGGGTTCTGGTTGCGTCACGGCGGGCGCGGGCACGTTTCAGGCCATGTTGCTTACGCTCGGACTGGTAGTTGCGGAACCGTTCGCGCACAAATCGCCAGGCCTTCGCTATCAGCTCGTCCATCTCCAGTGGCTTCAGGTTCTGCTTCTTACGCTGCTGATTTTCCCATTCGACGCGGCTGCGGCGTGCGGCCACAACAGCAACGTCAGAGACGTCGAGCGCATAGAACAGTGCCGGCGTAAAGGTGATATCGGTCGGGATGTTGCAGCCAATCTGCGGATCATACTCGGTCTGGTAGGTAATCAGCCCCAGCTCCGCCATAAACTTCAGTGCCCGGGTGGCGCGGGTGATGGACAGATTGCCACTTTTTGACTCTGTGGCCAGGCCGCACTCAATAGCCAGGTTGGTAATAGAGCGCTGTACACGGTTGGCCAGCGGGTCGTAGTGGAAGCACAGCCCCTGAAGTAGCGCATCGATGGCTCGACGGCGCAACAATGGCGGCATGCGATGACGCTTGCCCAGCGAGCGAACGAACGCCACATGGACGGAAAAATCAAAACGGGACGTGAAGCCTTCGGCTTTCGCCATCAGCTTACGACAGAACGGCAGAGTCGCTTTCTCTTCATCGCTGCCTTTTTTCTTCGGCGCTACGAATTTAGGGAAAGGATTTTTTACCTGACGATAATGTGAGAACAGGGTCTGAGCGTCAGTCACACCTTCCCGCACTTATGTTGCACGGGAGGAGCAAATGGCACAGAAACAGGTGTTGAACTTTTCTGAGCATAAAACTATACTCCCTGCATAGAGCAACAGCTTCTATACAGTTTAAGTAGGCCCCGTTAATCTTACCGTCCCGCCAAGAATGGATGAGATTATCGGGGTTTTTGCTTTTCTGGCTCCGGGTAGACACCTCAGCAGAACCAGTTCCCTGCCACCTTACGGCGTGGCCAGCCAAAATTCTTTACGCGATCAGTAATCTAGCACTGAACATCAAAAAGTAAAGTCTTTACTTCAGCAGTCCATGCTCATTCAGTTCTCGCTCGATGAGTTTTTCAATGAACTGTGCCTGAGTTATCCCTTCCTGATCACACAGCGCAATCATGCGATCTTTAAGAGGGTTACGGATAAAGACTTTCACTTCTTTGTGTGTAATCCGCTTTCGAGCTACAGCCGCTAACTGCTTCTCAGAAGCAGTCATCGGATTACCTTTTCTATAAGCACGTTTCGATGAGGAAGTCACTGCATTTTCAGCTTGCGACATCTCTGCCTCCTCAAGGATCAAACAAGGATCGTTTGCAGAGGATACTACAGATATCTGAAATCAGCGACTTAACTTTACGCGTAAGTGTGAGCCATGTTGGCGCATGGCACACCTGAATGGATGTAGATTGCGGATCAAATGACGATGCTGATTAGTATGAGGAATGCCACTCAGTTCCTCCGTCCCAGCGCGACTGCCAGTGCTGAAGGTAGGTTTGTGCCACTTCCGGCACCTCATTAATAACCAGCACGTTCTCGCTATTCCTCGATGCAGCAGAGCGAGTGTAGTTAAAGCTACCAGCCTCAACTGTATGATTATCAACAATAATAACTTTGTCATGCATGATGGCGTATCGACCGTTGGTGCGCAGCGGAATTCCCGCGTTTACCACGATGTTCATCGCCGCCTGGCTGGATTTACTCCGGTTACCCTTTTCATCGAGCACTATTCTTACGTCCACACCCCGTTGTTTTGCCCTGACAAGCGCGCTAACCACCTCCGGAGACGTAAATGAGTAGCCCATCAGCCGAATTTCCTGCTGTGCTGACTCAATCGTCTTAAGGACCAGATGCAACGCGCTGCCTTCAGGTGAAAAGCCGACCTGAATGGAGGGATCTGCTGCTGCGGGCTGAATACAGCTCAGCGAAAGGCATACCAGACTGGACACGGCCAGCTGGCGAAAGGTGAACTTACGCATTAAATAACCTCAGAAATACTGTTCGGATGTGTTAACCAGAAACGCCGGAGACGGGGAAAACTTGCTTTTGCCCTTCTCCGGGGTTGGACAACTGAGCACGGCGAAGGCGTCAGTCTCTTTTAGCGGTATCAGGTGGCGGACGCCTGATTATTTTTTGGTATCACCGGCAGCATGACTGATGGCCTGCTGCAGTGCCTCCGCGCTGGTGTATCCAGGGATCACCGTCACATTATCAGCGCTGGCGCCGGTTGACGGGAGAACCACCAGGGCCGGGGTACCGCTGAAGCCCAGCTGCTGCGCGAGTGTGTTTATGTCATCCAGGGTCCCCTGAACGTCAGGGGCTGTCTTCGCATCGAACTTCACGGCTTTTGCGGCCGCGCTGATATCAGCATCGGTCAGCTTGCCCTCGTTGTGGCCAGTGGCGTAAATCGCGTTGTGATAGTTAAGGTAAGCATCGGCCCCCTTCTGCTTCCAGACCTGGAGCCCGGTTTTCGCCGCACTGAGCGACGCCGGCCAGCGCTGGCCAAATATCGGGAATTCCTTGAACACAAAGCGCACGTTCGGGTTTGCTTTTATTACCTTCTCCAGCTCCGGCGCCAGGCGGGCACAGTAGATGCACTGGTAATCGAAAAACTCGACGACAGTGACTTTTGCGTCGGCCGGCCCATATGACGGCGTGCCTTTATCGTTCAGCAACGCCGCCTGATTCTGAACCACGGCGGCCGTCATTGCCTGCTGCTGCTTCTCCTGCTGTTGAGCCTGCAGCTTCTGGCTGACCTCAACCAGCACCTCCGGATGGGCCAGCAGGTAGTCTTTCGCGATTTCACCAATGCGGGCTTCCTGCTCCGGGGTAAAGGCAGCGGCAGTTTTCTCTGCTGCCCCCACCATGCCGGAAACCAGAAAACCTGCGGCAAGCATGACTGAAAGGGTTTTATTCATGTTCATCCTGTGTTTTTCTCTTTTCGGTTGTTATCAGTTCGTTCCGTGCACGCGTGGCGACGTTTCTGACCGCCCTGCGCATTTGTTTGGCGTGCTCCTGAGCCATTCGCTCCACAGCATACGCCGCCTCCTCAGCACTCACCGCTGCGACCGGTTCACCGGCAAGGTTTTTACGCCACGCGCCCACCGTCATGGCGCCCAGATATGCATCCGAGCGGGTGACTGCGGCAAGGCAGCGTTTCAGCGTCTTCACGGAAATCTCCAGCCCGCGACGGCGAATGTCATTGACCATTGCCTCCCGGATGTTGAGCGCCAGGAGTTGCGGCTGGCCGTCCGTCATCAGGGCCGGCCAGCAACCCTCCAGGAGCGCGAACGCGTCCGCAAGCGGCATGACCTTCCGGTAAACCGGTTCCGGTGCAGGTTTGCGCCTGGCCGCCCGCATGGCCTCCCGCTCCTGCGCCTGGCGCTCTGCCCACAGCCGCGCTTTTTCGGCTTTTCGGGCAGCCTTCTCGTCCGCCTGCGCTTTTTTCGCGCTCTCTTCCTCCGCCTGCTTCCTGACCTTCCAGGCAGGCGTCGTGTTCACCACCACGGTCTTTTTACGCGTGACCCGGACCGGTCCCGCAACGTCCGGTTCACTGTTGTTTACGGCACGCTGACCTTCTGGCCCCGTCTTACGACGCAGCGTCAGCGTGGGACGCCCCTGCTCTTTCATCCTGCCTCCGGATAAATCTGTTTCACGTGTATTCCCCTGACTGATCTTATTCTGACACGGCAGATATCACATCACCATCAGTCCGATGACGGCCAGGTGCACCGCGTAGAACAGCGGGAAAAATTCGCGTGGCCAGAACCGTGGCACACGGTAACAGGTCCGGCTCAGCACCGTCAGGGGAACGCCGGGTATTACCAGACCCGCAATGGCAAAGGCGGCGCTGTCCGCGACGTTGAGCGCGAGTATGGCCAGCGCCAGACACAGCGCAAGTCCCGTGCGCGTGGTGCGCCGGGCCGTCATACAGACGCCGCAGGCCAGCATCAGCATGACTACCCCCGCCAGTCCATAGCTTCCCTCTGAAAACGGCAGCCAGGCCAGAACCAGCATCAGGGAGAGCGGCCACGTGCGCGGCCCGTGCCGCTGCATCAGCGCCAGTGCCTGTCCGCTGACCGCAAAGGCAAACAGGATATTGCCCAGGTCCGGACGAAGCCCGGCCAGTATCCAGCCGCCCTGCGCCACGCCCGCCCATATCCAGAGCCGGTTCAGTGCGCGCTGCTGAATCTGCGGATGGCGGGCGAGGTTCATGGCCCAGACCAGGCCAAAGAGCGGAAACGCTCCCCGACCGGCAAGACGCAGCCAGTCATTATCCAGTCCGCACAGCATGCTGATGTGGTCGGCCACCATCAGGAGCAGCGCCACGGTTTTGATAAGGTCGGTCTGCCCGGGCGTCCAGATAACCAGCCGCTGCAGCCAGCAGTCGGCCACCACCACAAGAGGGAACAGCGGATGGTTTTCAGCACGCATATCAGTCGCCTCCCAGGGTCTTTTCACGCTCAAGGTCGCGCACCGTCTCGCGCTCCATCTGCTGCAGGCGGTCCCGCTGCACGTTCTCGCGCACCACCTGAGACACCGCCTCATCCCGGCGGCGTTCTTCCGGCGTATCCGGCAGCGTGAGGGGAGATGCCGGCGTTTCTTTTATCCGATCCATATCCCGCACCACATCCCGGACGGCGACGTCAGCCCCTCCGGCCGGCCCGTCGCCGCTGCGGGCCATCTCACGGACCGCCTCTTCAGCACGCTTATCCAGCTCCCGCTGCACCTCAGCCTCCCGGGCCTGCTGTGCCAGCACCTCCGGCGGCACCGTTTCTGCGGGCTGCGTACCGGTGCTGTCGGGCAGGCTGTCGGCCCAGACCCGACCGCCGGTAATGGCGCCGGGGTTCCACGGTCTCGCCTCACCTGCGAGCCGTACCACCACGCCGCTCTGCGGATTCTCCCGCGCGAGCCGCACGCCCTCTTCCATATCCCTCGCCAGCAGCGACTCGCCGTTACGGCTGACCTGCAGGCCCGCAAACGCCGCGTCCCCGTTGCCCATCACACGACCGTCGCCACCGAGTCCCTTAAGCTGCCCGTCTCCGGAGGTCAGAGTGCTCAGCCAGACGCCCGCCTGCCTGCCGTTGCGGTCAAAAGCGGGTAGCGCCACGTGCGGCTGCGGGTATTTACGCCCCGGCGAGATAAATTTCGCCATTGAGCCTTCGGGCTGCAGCCCGGCCTGGCGCAGCGCAGCGCGACCGGCAGGCACCTCACCCAGCGCTTTTGCCGTCGCCGTCAGGCGGGCGGCATTCGTGACGGCGCGGTCGCCGCGAGGTTCGAGAATGTCATGCGCCGTACTTTTCGCCTGCGATTTTTCCATCGCGGCCACCCACTTATCCCGGTTGTCGGTATAGACCTGCGCGTGCTGCTTCATGCGGCTCAGCGCTACGTAGGCTGACTCGAAGCTCACCATCCGCTTACGTCCGCCGTCCGTGCCCTGCAGGGAGATGGAGAAGGGTTCGCTCGCCCCCTGTGAGCCTTCAACGGTGACGGCATAGGCCAGGTCGATGTGCTGCTCTGCCTGCTCCGCTGACGGCGTGAGCGTACGGGTTTGTTTTCCATTCGACAGAGTGACACTGTCACCTTTTATCTCGCTGACCGACCAGACGCTGTTGGCCACGAAGCCCCGCTCGTTGTCGCTTTTCGAAAAGCGCATCCGGTCGCCTTCCGACACGGTGATGGTGTCCTGACGGTAGAGCGTGACGCCCTCTGTCGCAGCCTGCGCGGGCGACAGGCTGCGGGTGTTGCCCTGCGTATCTTTGAGCGTCACCAGGTGCGCTTCCCCGTCCAGCGCCACAATGCTGTAATACGTGCTGTCCAGCAGGACCAGGCTGTCGCGGGATGCCTCCCACGTTGCCATGCGCCGCAGCTCGCCGTCGCGGATATTGGCTGGCGTAAGGACCGGCAGCGTGACCTCTTTTTCGCCCACCTCGCCGGCATCCTGACGGGCATCATGAATCATGGCGTTCACCTGGCGGCGGTCGGCGTTCAGGGCGGTGATAACGATGGTCTGCGCCTGCGCCTCTGGCGTGCGCCCCGTGTAGTCCTTCACGATGGCCTCCAGCAGCGTCGCGGGCTGACCGCCGGGCATCAGGTCGCCAGCCGCCACGGCTTTCGCGATGGCCTCCTCCCGTTCGCGGCTGAACTCCATGACGGAGCTGTCCGGCTGCCAGGCATCCGCCCTGCGCGGCACCTGTGCCGGCGCCACGCTATCAATGGTTGTCAGGGCGCTGCCAATATCACGGTTAATCAGGCTGTAGACGGCAGGTTTTAGTTCCGGCGTCTGGCGGACAATCTCCTGCATCACCGCCACGTCGATGGCACTGCGCTTCTGCAGCAGGCGGAAGGGCTGGCCCGGGGCAATGGACTGCAGCTGGTCAGTATCGCCGCTGGAGACCGCGCGCCCCCCGCCCCCGGCAATCAGGCTGTACGCCTTCGCCATGTCGGCGTTACCGACCATCGAGCTTTCATCCACGAGAAACAGCACGTTGCTGAAGTCCGGTCGTTCGCCGCCGCGCAGCTGCTGCTGCGTGTCGTGAATAAAGGCCGCCAGCGTCTGCGTTTCGGATACGCCCGCGTCGCGCATCTCGCTCACCGCCCTGTGGGTGGGAGCCACGCCGATAACCCGCGGCTGCTCCCGTTCCGGCAGCGTCCCGATGGCCGACATGACCGCCCGGAACTGGGTGGTCTTACCCACGCCCGCGTAGCCCTGCACCAGGGTAAAACGGTCGGGGGATTCCAGTATCATGCGCGTGGCGTTCCGCTGCCCGTCGGTCAGCCCCGCCAGCTGCGCGTCCGGAACCTTATCCATCAGCGGGGTGACGGCCTCCTTTCCCTCCAGAACGTGGCGAAGGATACTTTTCTCCGCATTGTACGACTGGCGTGAGACCAGCAGCTGCAGGCCGTTTCCCGTCGATACCGGCACCGACAGCAGGGCGCCGCTGCGTATTTGCCGGTCCGCCTCTTTTTCGATGGCCTGCAGGCTCAGGCTGTCCTGCTCAAATTCTTTCGCGGCGGCCATCAGCTGCGGCTTCGTGAACGCCAGGCCGTTCCCCTCCAGCACCGGAATAGCCAGATGAATGGCCTGCTGCTCCGGCGTGTGCAGCCCGGCTTTCTGGTGCGCCAGGGCATCATCGAGCCTGTCATGCCCCGCCGCATTCTTAATCTGTTCAGACACGACGCTCCAGGCAGACTGACGCGACAGCTTCTTCGTCGTTTTCTGCGCCGTCTGCGCGGAATAAAGCCGTACCGCCCGGCCGCTTAGCGCCAGTTTGTTCAGTGTGGTGTTATCCAGCTCGCGCTGCGACAGCGAGGCAAAAACCGTGGCGCTGTCGCTCACCGAGCGGCCCGGCGACTCCACCCAGCCCTGACCCACCTTCGCGGCGGTAAACGGACTGTCACCGGCGGGCAGGACCACGTCCGTCTTACGCCCGGGCAGGCTGACGACGATCCCCGCCTCACCGAGGGCCTTAACGGTCACCGTATCCCCCCCCTTCAGCCGCGTCCCCTGCGCCTGGCCCAGCACCGCCAGGCGGTCGCCTTCGGCCACCTGAAGCGTGCCGGTGCGGTACAGCGACCAGCTGCTGTTGAGTTCAGACAGGCGGGTCACCCGCGTCTCACCCTGCGCATTACGCAGCGTCAGGCTGTTGTTGCGGCCCGTCACGCGGTCAATGACAAAGCGTTCCCGGCTACGCTCTTCGGCATTCCAGCGCTCCATGACCATCCCCTCCCGGTAGTGGTCGCGCACCTGCTGATGGCGGCTGTCTAGCCAGACCGGCTCCAGTGTGGTGATACTGACCTCCCGCTCGCCCAGCACCTTTTCCGCCTTAAGCGCCTCGCGGACAGTGCCTGTCAGTACGGCCTGCTCGCGCGGTCCGGTGACCTGCACCACGCTGTGTTCACCTGCGCGGACGCTTCGGGCAAAGTCAGCGGCCAGGCGGTCATACCGCTGCCGCCGGTCAGGCTCGCTGATAACCGAAACCTGCGTCTTCTCTCCGCCCTGCCACGCGAGCGTGTTCACTCCAGCTTCTTTCATGACGGTCAGGGCGCTGCCGGTCCCGGTGCGCTGGCCGCTGTCGGCTATCAGCAGCTGGACGTTATGGCGCAGCGCGCCATCGAGCAGCGTCAGCGTTTCTTTCAGGGTCAGCTTCTCACCCTGGTCCACAATCAGCGTGCTGCCGGGCGTAAAGGTCATGCCCTCCGTCAGCCCACGCCTGTCGGTGATATGCTCGCCACTGAGGCGCTCATCCTGCATAAGGGCGCTGCGCGAACGCCTGTCGGCGGCGATAATCTGCACGTCACGCCCCTGTTCACGCGCCATCATCGTCAGTTCCGCCACGCGCTCACGCTGGCCGGCCGCCCCGCCCTGACCGGAAATGATCGCCACCGGCGGACGGTCCTGGGCCAGGACACTCACGGCATCGCTGTATGACCGGCTGCGGGGCACGCTTTTATCCGGAAAAATGTCGGCCTGCCCCGCCCGCTGTAAATCGCGGGTCATGGCAGACACCGACAGCTCATCCAGCACGTGGATGTTCGAGGTAAACAGCCCCTTCTCTTTATCCAGCGGGATGAGCTGCTCATTTTTTATCGCTGCATCGATGCCGTCACGCGCCATCTCCACCATGCCCGGCCTCGCGGGCAGCTGCCCGAGGGTGGTGGCCAGCAGTTCGGAATAGGTGAATCGAGCACGCCGGTCGCTCAGCATCGCTATGGACTGCCCGACGCTGCTGTTAATATCAATGGCTTCAGGCGCTGTAACGGGAATATTTCCCTGCATAACCCGCTGGTCCGCCGCCTCGCGGTAGGCCTGGATGTCAAACCCCGTCGCTTTCAGGGTCTGCATCCACTCGGTCATGCGCTGCTCGGGGTGAACCTTCTGCTTCGACTGGCGGGTGTCGAGCGCCGCCACGTCGCGGGACTTCAGGGACGCGTCATCCCCGACCGCCTCGCTGATGGTCCTGCTGCGGCTGGAATACGGCTCCGTCGGTACGCCCTTCAGCTCCCACATGCCGTGTTTGCCGACCGTCTCAGTCTCATAGCCCATCGCCGCGACGTCATCCTTCAGCGCGGCACGATACAGGCGGCCAAAGGCAATCTGGTTCGCGTAGATATTCTCAATAAACCCGGTTTTACCCACTTTGTCGCTGCTGAGCGTGCGCCACTCATCGCCATGCTGAGTGGCATTAGCCACCACGGCGTGAGTATGCAGCTGCGGCTCCTGGTCGCGGCTGGTATCGTGGTTAAACAGCGCCATCACCAGGTTGCCGGTCAGTTGCGTCTCGCTCCTGCCCTCCGTCATAACCCGCGTGGAGGCCATCGCCTCTATCTGCTTAATGGCGGTCTCCACCGCGCGGTTGTGGGCCTCAATCAGACGCTTATCGCCACCGAGCATGGCCATCACGGAGACACTTTTGGGCGCAGAGAAGGTGAAGTCGTAGCCCGGACGGTGTTTGTTCGCCCCGTCCTGAGTCCGGCTGAGGTCGCTGCCGTCCGGCAGGCGTCCCTCCAGAACCTTCGTAAAGACCTTCTGGTCCACCCCGCCGCTGAGCCCCAGCGCCTTAGCGCCTTCACCCGCCCAGCGCTCGCCCATACTGCCGATAACGTAGTAGTTGTCCTTGTCGGTGTAATAATTGCCCGCGCTGCCGGCGGATTTTACCGATCCAATGCTCATCATCAGATGTATCCTCCCGGCTCAAGATCCTTTTCAGGCTCCCGGTGAACATTGATATTCACTTCTTCACGACGCTGCCTCTTCTGAGGAGACAGTTCATCCTGCTCCGCCTGCCACGCTTCCCATGCCGCCATATCCACCACTTCACCGCTTTCACTGATGCCGGGCGGCAGCTGCTCAGCCTCTTCCGCCTTTGTCTTCAGCTCAGGCTCCACCCCGCCGGTGCCGGCGGCACCCGCTACGGATGCCGAAGCAGATACGGTGTCTGCGGCGCAGGGTGCCGGCTGCTTTGGCTGCTGTGGCTGCTGTGGCTGCTGTGGCTGCTGTGGCTGCTGTGGCTGCTGTGGCTGCTGTGGCTGCTGTGGCTGCTGTGGCTGCTGTGGCTGCTGTGGCTGCTGTGGCTGGCCAGCATTCTCCGCACCGCCCTCTGGCGCGATAACGTCTGCATCAGGTTCAAAGAGCATGGCGATGCTGCGGGATTCATGTTCACGTGCAGCCAACGCGGCATTCAGGCGTTCCTCCGCTTTCCCGTCGATGGTGCGCGGAATGAATTCCGGTGCCACCTTTGGACGCTGCTGATACTTCAGCGCCATCTTCACGGCAGGATAGGGGCCGGGAAGCGTGACGTAGCAGGAGAGATCCGGTAACGTCTGGACGTCGGAGTAACTCACCAGGGTGATGCGCTCCATGTCCTTGCCGACCGAGGTACCGTCGCGTACCGGGTCCACACCATAGGAATACTGCTCGGATGCTTTAAGGATTTCTTTCTCACCGATTTCACCGGCGGCGAACTCCGCGATATTGCGCGACGGCGAGCGGAAAAAGGCACGGGTGTTCAGCACGTCGAACAGCGTTTCCGCCGGTTTCTGCCCGTAAATATCTTCCAGCTGGGCGTAGGACTGGATGCCAATGACGTAGCAGCCGCCAAACTTACGTGCCTCCGGCAGGATCTCAACCAGGTCCGGCAGCTTGTGCAGGGTCGGCAGCTCGTCGGCGAAGATCCACACGCGACGGTTACGGTTTTCACCCATCGCCAGCAGCCCGCGAATGGCGATGGACAGCCACATGGATATAACTGGCTTGAGGGAAGCATGGGTATCAGCATTGGAGGAGATAAACAGCCAGCCATTTTTGCCATCCTCACGAACGCCGCGCATCCAGTCGCGTATGGTGAATGACTCGCCGTTATTTTCGATACCCTGCAGGTAACGGATGGCCTTGACGTAGTTGGTCAGCACGGCGCGGATGGAGATGGCCGTTTTCTCTATTTTCTCTTCCACCAGGTTCGCCGCCGGGGAGTTTTTCAGGTACGAGCGCAGCTTCTCAATCTTGATGGAAAGCAGGGTGTCGACCAGCTTGCTGTAGCTTCGGTCCTTATCGTTGCGCATCAGATAAGCGGCTTCGGCAAAGATGGTACGCCCCGAACCCTGCCAGAAGGGATCTTCCTTCGTGCCCATAGGAATAAGTGTGTTGGACACGTTGTCGAAGTCAGGCTGTGTCAGGCACTCCCTCCACAGGTCCCATGCGGCGCAGCGCGCATCCAGCGGGTTAAGGATTTTATCCGTGGCCGGATCATAGTAGCTTTTGACGAACTCACAGGAACGGTCATACACGATGACCATGTCGCCACGCTGGCGGGCATAGTTCATCAGGCGGCGGATAACTTCTGATTTACCGGCCCCGACTGTGCCGTGCAGACAGAAGTTCTGGATCTCCGAGTCCTTAATAAGCGGCAGCTCACCGATTTTGATGTCGGATGCGAGACCGTCGCGTCTGAGCATTTTCGCCACCGCTTTCGGGTCGTCAGTCAGCTGGCGCCCCCCCGTTATCTCGTCCTCACTCTGCTGTTTACCCTGATGGCCCAGAATCCAGGTGGTGACAAAGAAGGTAATAACGCAGACCACGGCCGCAATGATGGCGGCAAGAATAAAGGCCGTCCAGACCTGATCGGCGCACCACTGGATATATTTGTCCTGCAGTATTTGCTGCGCGTTGTACTTCAGCTCTTGGCCGTAATAACGGATGGTATAGACAGGCTGTGATTTAAACATCTCGCGCATGGGGGCCAGCGTCTGACACCAGTAATAAACCATGCCGTTCACGAACGTCTGCCAGGTCAGTTTAACCGACAGCGTAATCGCGACAATGATGCCGAAGAGAATAACCAGACAGTACAATATGATGTTAGCGATCTGGCTGAACATACGGATGCGCATGTTCGCGATCTGACCCCCTTGAGTCATATCTTTAGCATTAAAACTCATATTGATAATCCCGTATTAAGCGAGGAAGTTATGCAGAGAAAGTGGCGGCGATTACTAAAGCCTGTTCCTATTCGATAACCTGAAAAAAGCGATAAATTTATTTATGGCTATTTTCAGGTTGGATAAGTCCGGGATGACTCCCGGACGCGTCAGTTTTTTCAGGCGCAATTGAAAGTTTCAAGTTCAAATTCAGCCTGTCGGCAACCTTCATGCCAGTCTGATTCGTTGATACTAACGGCCAGGGTCCGAATGGATGCACACACCTCCCTTAGATGGAGGGGATGGTATTCCTCGAACGCTATATTCAGGAATGTGAATCGATATCCTGCCCAGTACGCGATGGTGTCCTGGCTATGGTCCTCAGGAAGCGAACCCAGCGCCCGCAACCAGCTGGTTGCTCTGACCAGCTCACTTTCGATATGAATAAGCACACTCAGGTTGTTTGCGTATGACGTCTCAATAGTTTTATTCATGGTCATACCCATAATGTAGAAAAGAGAAAGCTGTATTGACGCCCGCTTCAGCCCCCTACTACCATCCTCCAGCCAAACCAACACCCAGTGCGGAATTGCTTGAAGAATCCCAGGACACATTAAGACGAACGTTAGTATTGGGGGAGGTTTTGTACTGCATCCCCGCTGCTAATGCGTTGCCGTTCTGGTAATTCCCCAGCCCAACGCCGTAAGAAAAATTGTTTTCGGCAACATAAGGAATGCTCGCGATTGCAGTGACACCGGCAACACCCGCATTGAGTTTGTTTTCCATGCGGGTCATACGCTTGCTGAGGTGCTTAAAGCGACTGTTCACCGAGTCTGAAAGTGCCGAAAATTTATTATTGGTATAGCTGTTAGCAGACGAAAGCGTCTCACGCGCGCGGGTTTCAGTGTATGTGTTGGCTTTGTCCAGCGTTGCGCTGGAGGCAGTGGCTATCTCCGTGCGGGTAAACTGATTTGCGTTCTTCTCAGCTGTATCAGCAGCATTCCGGGCAAACTGGTTGGCAGAAGTGAGTGCCTCGCCAGCTTTCTTGTCGGTATAGGTGTTAGCCTCTTTGATGGCAACATCAGAGGCACTTGAAATCTGCTTATCCGTATAGGCATTTGCTGAAGCCAGTGTGTCTTGCGACTTCTTGTCAGTGTAGTTATTTGCAGAATCCAGCGTCTCCTTTGCTCTCTGATCGGTATAGGTGTTAGCGGCATTCAGTGTATCTGTCGCCTTTTGATTCAGCTGTGCGACATTTACTGCATCAGTGTCTGCCGTACCCGCCGCGACGTTTGTAAGTTGACGTTCACTACCGATATCTCCAATTGATACCGTGTTCTCACGGTCAGCTACTGAACCTGAACCTATCGCAACGCTATTGGCTTTAGCTGCGGTTGCGTTGTTCCCGATTGCAACACTATTTTCGGCCTGCGCTCTGCCCCCTCCTACTGCTGTACTGTAATCAGCATTTGCTAAGCTATTGGCGCCAAGTGCGCTACTGAACCGGCCGTTGACATTAGCATTTGAACCAATAGCTGTACCATACTCGCCAGCTATGGAGGAAACGCCGATGGCTACCCCACGTAAGCCAGCGTTAGCACTCGATCCACTGGCAACACCATAATCATCAGCAACAGCGCGGGAGCCAACGGCCTGTGCTCCAACCCCTGCAGTCGCTTGTGTCCCCATCGCAACCCCGCTATCTCCGGCATATGCTGCATATCCGCTTGCAACACCGTAAGTAGCAGCATTTGCGGCATATCCACTTGAAATGCCATATTTGTCTGCATTTGCATTCAGGCCTGTGGCTATACCGTAGTCTCCAGCTTTAGAATTTGAGCCAGTGGCAATGCCAATAAGGCCTGCTGAAGCGCCAGATCCGGTTGCGATACCGTAGTTATCAGCTTTAGCGTACGCCCCGTTGGCCACACCATATTGTCCTGCTGTTGCGTGGTCACCCGTTGCAATACCATAATCACCGGCCGTAGCACTATTCCCACTTGCGATACCAGCAGCATATGCAGCACAGGTAAATGTATTGATCATTGCGACAAAGGCTAATGGGGTTAGAATAGATTTGGCTACTTTCATTTATGTTCCTGACGTATTTGTTTGTGGTTGATGTACCTCATTCATCGTTGGCGCGATGAATGAGGCGTTGCACACCCCG
The DNA here is from genome assembly GCF_965231525.1 of Pseudocitrobacter faecalis. Taxonomy (NCBI): domain Bacteria; kingdom Pseudomonadati; phylum Pseudomonadota; class Gammaproteobacteria; order Enterobacterales; family Enterobacteriaceae; genus Pseudocitrobacter; species Pseudocitrobacter faecalis. The sequence goes on from NZ_CBDDNJ010000001.1 coordinate 23,828, forward strand.
GCATCTGTTGGCGCAGATGTCGGGCCTTTAACAATTAAGAATAACGATACCTTGTCTGAAATAATTTACTTTATGATAAAAGCACGCACCTCCAATTTACTACTTGAATTTTTCTTACGGGAGTAAAATTAACACTAAACATATCATTCAAAATAATTAATGATAATAAAACAACCCGGTTACACCGACAACTGTTCAAGACCTCACAAATAAATTGAGTGGCCTTTAAAGGTTTCATTATTAAAGCTCAGATGCCGTAGTAATCTCTATAAAACAATTGCTTTTTAAGAGGTATGAAAGAACACTGGCATTACAGAATATTTGATATTGATTTCGCCAACTGTTCTTCTAACACTGCTGGGCTTCGGAGAATTTCAGATTAACTTTGTTCGCTTTAGACTGGAGACCGCTCATGTCTTTATCAGACGTGTTTTTGATCTGCAGAAAAACGGTACGCTCGCTTGATGGTTCAAGCCAGACCTTTTCGCTCATCTGCGTTTGACCTCAAGGTTACGTTTCTTAATTGCTGTGCTCATCGCACCCTGAAAGGGCCAGCGTGGAACTGACCAGCGGTCACCATAATCATCTTTTTCATTAACGTTATTTCCTTTGTTTATTATATCCATTCATAGCTTGGCGATTGCCCATAATCTAATATAAGTAAGGGTATCTAACTGTCCGAGCGTCTGTATGATTCAGATGAACACCCATAAAAATTACCAGAAGTATCAACTAGCCCGCACATTGGCAATCCTGTAGCTGGATTCAATCCAGCTCCCGTAGAATCGTGTAGTTCTGATTCATAAGGAAATGGATCACTTTGAAACGCACGGTCAAAATAAAACTGATCTTTTAGAGATTCATCTCCAACAGTTACACCACTTATTACACAGACCCTGTAGATCGAGAGCCCGAAAAATATCAGTAGTGCCAACATAGGAAAACAGAGTGCGGGTACCGAAAGAACCATGTACATTACCGGTGAAACATCTTTCTGACTATGCAAAGACTTCTGCTTGCGAACTCGATAATTTATCCATGCAAATATACTTTCCCACATAATTAACAACGCAAGTATCAGGAGCGTGAAGGATGTTGCCCACCCTGCAAGCGAGCAGGCGATATACTGTATAAGCAGAACCCACATAATTCGCATCAGCTCTTTCATATCCGATAATCTCCCTAGTCATTTCTTACGATTATTCTCCAGTTTCTTTGCTTTTTCCAGAAGTTCTTCAGAACTGTCAGCTCCCGGAATAGCGTTTTGTGATGCTTTCTCGCTATTGTACATAGTTCCCTGATTATTTGCTTCTGACTGGTGATGACGCTCCAGTGCTGAATACTGATTATCGACGGACGCTGAAGCTCCCTTTATTTCACTTTGTGTTCCTGAGATATTATTTCGCGTCTCAGTCATCATGCCGTCTACCGAGCCTTTCACATTCCCTTTAATACCTGCGTCTGACGTTGCACTTTCAATGGAAGCCTTATGCGCCGCATGGTCAGATAACACCTCCTGACGCCCGCCTCCGGCTGACACATTTTCCATACTTTGCCCCAGCCCGTCTTTCGCATCCGAATACGCATTATCCACCGAAGGCTGAACCTGACTTTGTACAAATGACCATGCCAGTTCTCTTCGTTTCGCTGCAACCTCTGGTGAACCCGTATCCGTCAGCAAAGAATCGGCATCATGCGGTGCCTGTTTACGAACGTATTGGGCAAACTGCTGGTTGAGATCTTCGTTAATCTGCCCGCTCATGGTTTCGGTTCGGGATGCCATTTCAGCATATTCCTTGCTGCGTGCCTGGCTGGTCGAGTACTGTTCAAGGCTTTGTTTTGCAGAACTCAGTGATGCAGACAACTGGTCCGCACGTGATGCGGCGTTGTTATCCGTATGACTGCCTGATTCATTTATCTTGCGGCTGGTAAAGTAATCGCTGGCCTCCTTGAAGTCTTTGGTGGATTTTGCATCAATATCATGACGCGCATCCTGGCTCGCTCGCGAGCTGCTGCTTGCCTGATGAGAGTCTAAATCATCAAAGTCGACGCTGGCTTTAGCACCTGCCCTGAAACTAACTCCACCACCTGTACCGAAAGCCTTAATCCCTATACCACCATGTGCACTTGCATCACCATAAAGACCAGCGGAAGCGCGAGAACTACGTGAAGCCAGTTCCTGAGTCGCCTGATCATTACTGATGTTATGCGCCTTCGCATAGCTCTCCACCGCAGTGCGCATCTTGCTGGCCATCATGGAGTCCTGCGCGCTCATCGTGCTGTCGGCCCCCTGCGTCATCGAGTCGCTGCTCCCCCGGTTAGTACCAAACTGGCTGAGAGTCTGCCACGTGCTTGACATACTGCTACTAAAGCTCTGCATCGCGCTCTGGGACTGCGTCTGGGCCTCGCGAGCCATCTCCTGCTGCGCTGAGGCCAGTTGACGGGCAAAATTAATACTCACGGGCAGCTTACTCGTGGCCTGAGTGGAGTCTGTCACCGTACTGCCGTCACGCATCTGTGTGGACGTCGCACCATTACCCAGTTGCTGACTCATCTGTCCGAACATGGTCGAACTGTTGGTGTTCCAGCTGTTGCCGCTCACGTTCTCGGTCTGCATGTTGGCGTAGGAGTAGTTACCATCAACAGCACCAGAGGCTGCAGTGGCTGCAGGGCTGATAGCGGAAGAGGCAAGGTGGCTGTAGAGATTTGAGAACCCCGCCCCCAGCCCCTTCAGCATTCCCCATGCAAGCGGGGGGATTAGCATGGACAGATAGCCTGCCGTGGTAGCGAGGTCTGAGTATTTTATCTGCACCTGCGACAACTCCGAGAGAACCACTGGTGAACCGTTTGCCTTCGCATAGAAGGTCATGCAGCTGTTGAGGATGGCGTAAAGCAGCGGCCAGCTCTGCACCCACATGATAGCCAGCACGTACCCCTTCAGCACATTAAGGGTAACGGCATTAAACATCCCGCCCAGCACCATCAGGGGGAATATTCCGATGGTCAGACCGACAATCAACGTCTGAGACATAGGTAGTGAGCGTAATGCCACCTGACCGACCGTCGCATGCGCCAGCCGCTGCTTCTCCATTGATGACGTAGTGGCGATATTCAGCAGGCTTGAGGTGTCACCGTTGCGGGCTGCATAGCTCATGATGCCATTTCGCAAAGCGTTCATCGTCACATTCTGACGGACAATCGACGCGGCGCTCTGACCGGCTCCATAGAAATAGTTATAGCTGTCCCCGATCATCTGGCTGAACAAAATGTCAGGATTCGGACGTCCGCCAAAAAGCTGACGCACGTAGTAACTCCAGGTTTTTCCTCCGGTCTGAGTATCCAGGGCAAGCTTTGGCTTAATTACCGCAGCGGCTTCTTCACAGGTTAAAAACTGATTATTGTTGTTGAATATCCCCCTCAGCGGACTCGGCTTTGAGAAAATTAGCGTATACGGGTCTGCGCTGTTCATCAGCTCTTCCATGGTATATTTTCCATTCAGGAAAATATCGCCCATCACGCAGTTCTGCACATAGTCCGTGAATATCGTCGTTATCTCTGGGTTCTGTGATAAAAAGTCCGTACTGCGTGAAACCAGATTCGCCCCAAATATCATGCCGGTTTTGCTGTAGGTGATGCTGTCGGGCTGTGAAAAGACCATTTCATACCCCTGAACAAGGGCATATCCGATTTTGGTGGTCAGCGATGCAGGCAGTGCCAGCCCGACGGGCACGTTATCGACTTTATAGACCTTTGTCTGATTACTGATATCGATTATTTGTACGGAGGTGCGAACACTGACCAGCAGCGACATCAGCACAATGACGCCTGCCCAGCCCAGCATATCCATAATGTTGTGACGTCGTATCCACGAAATGGCCACAACCAGCACAGAGAAAGCCGTCGCAATACGCCGAATAACAACCCAGTTCTCCGTCGACATGAACGTGACGATCGCATTCAACGTCTGCGTCAGCCAGTCGCCGCCCGCGATGACATAGATTTCCTGCATCAGCGCGCCCCCCCGAAGTGATAGTTGTTCTGGTAGCGCTGCAGCATGCGTGCCGAGACCTGCTGGCGCATGTAGCTCATCTGCCGGTCAACAACCAGAAGCGCATCCTGCTGTACCTGCACCTGTGCCTGGAAGGAGGCTATCTGCCGCGTGGCTTCGTTGAGGTTATTATTGATGCTGTCGATAACCGCCTGGTCATAGTTTCCCGTTGCCACCATTGCACGGGCCTGCTGGACCAGCTCCTGGATGTACTGGAGCAGAATGTCGTAGCCGATGTAATCGGTTAGCTGATAAACGAGGCTGTTAGAAACCCCCAGCATCTGTGGATCAACCAGGTACTTGAAAACCGGGATGGTAGTACTTGTGATAAATCCCTTCTCTTTCTCGGTTAACTTCAGATCGGCAACGGCTTTGTTCTGAATGCTGGAGAGAATGTCTTTGATCTGATTTTTCAGTGCATTTTTCTGGCTTATCGTGACATTAGCATCGGCGATCACCTTCAGACATTTATCGCTGTCATTACAGTGATACACCCGTGCAGTCCCCCCCTCCATCATGGCCCGAATAAGGTCGCGATCGGTCGTTCTTGCCGGAAGCGGGGTTATATTACCCTTCTCATCAAAGACCATTGTTCCGGTCAGGGTCATGATGAACTCCTTAAGCTCTTTATTCCCGTCAAACATGCGGTTCTTGCCGAGCGCATTCCAGATGACATTGATATTCTTCGTAATGCGCTCTTTATCCTTATCACTGGCCTTATCACGGACCTTATCCATACTTCCTCCCACCGTGCAGCCCTGGCGGGATGCAGCCCAGTCCGCAAACATGTTGCTCTCGCCGGCAATGTCCTGGCAGACCTTCTGCTGGGAGACCTGGGTGCGCGGAAACAGACCGCCGACAATCCCCTGCGCCGCCTGGCAGGAACTGAGGTTCATGCTGTTAATGTCGCTGGCCATCTTCTGCAGGAAGTCTTTTGCGGTCTTGATTTCCGGTACCGTGGTCTGCAGCGCCAGATCGAAGAAGTATCCTGCCGCATTGGACATAATCTGCTTGGCGAAACGCTGCAGCTGCTCGCTGTTAATAAAACTGAAGGAGCCCAGATAGGCATCGATGCCGCCGCAGCCGGCGTTGATGTCGGGCAGCGTCATGGAGACAAGCTGGACGGTTTTCACCTGCGTACGGGCATATAGCGATCCGCCCGTGGCGTAGCCAGCGGCCTGCCCCTGCCAGACCTGTGGTTGGCTGGTATTAGAGTCAAAGCCCAGCTTATTAAAGAAGGTGTTCATGTCACTGTTCACGTCCGCACTAACGGTTGTTGAACAGACGAGAAGCATGCAGCCCAGAAGCCTGCGGTGTCTGAACAGGTTTATCATCATTTCACTCCGCGCATCTGAAGGACCGTATCCATGCGGGCCATAAAGCCCTGTTCGTCGGTCGCGCCCTGCAGCAGGGGCAGGGCTTCAAGGGTGTTTACGTTGACTAGAAAGGTGGTTGGCGTGGCCACGGGCAGGTTGGGGAAAAAGGTTTTCATCACCTCCGGCGGCGCAGGCAGCGCATCGGGAAAGGACGCATCCCCCTGACCGTCGATGGTGTAGGCCATCACCCCAAAACCCACCCGTGCCGACAGCGACTTCAGGACCGGATCAAACTGGTGGCAGTACGGGCAGTGTCCCTGCATAAACAGCACGACCTTCCAGTCGGCCAGATTGACCTGGCGGCCGTTGCTGAGGCGGTACCAGACCGGCTGCTTCTCCGGAAGTGGCCTGGCTTCAGGGCCTTCCGGGGATGATGGCAGAGATCCCGACGCTCGCGCCCCCTGTGGGTGCCATAACGATTTGATCTCGTCCATTGTAGAAGCCTGTGTGGCCAGGCTGAGGGTCATGAGCACCACGATAAACACGGTATGTCTAAGGTTCATGTCGGCATCCTCCGGCATCACGGGCCTTTTCGGCCTTACGGGCGGCATCAATCCAGCGGTTGATGATGCGGTAGCCCCCCCAGAGCGCCATCGATATGCCGATTATCTGCGACAGCAGAATGGCCATCTCCGGCTCGCGCCGGACCAGGCGGGAAACAATGTGAAACCATATCCCGAGGCTCAGCACCCATAATCCGGGCACGTCGAACTCAGGCAGGCGAAAACGGAATTTACGCATGCGAACTCTCCCTGTATTAAAAGTTGGGGGCAAAATCAGTGGAAACGTTGAGGAACTGCTTCGCCAGGTCATCCTGGCTGATAAAGCCATACGAGACGGGTTTGACCGCCCCGCTTTTAGGGTCGGCCAGCATCAGCGCCGGGAAGTAACGAATACCCAGCCGGCTGGCCTGTCCACCGTCCATTCGGGTATCCGGCAGAAGTGGATTCACGATACCGTCCACGGAGACCGGAATGACGCTGAGGTGATACGTTTCGCGGAAGTTTTTAATGACCTGAACCAGCTGGCCGTCGATCGGGTCCTGTCCGCGGTAGAAGAACATCACGCCATAGTGCTGAGCCAGCGTTTCAATGGCGCGGCGCTGGTCGGCAAAGTCCGCCGCCAGTTGGTTACGAACGGTGCCGTTGTAGTGGCTGTGCTGCAGGTTGTAGTCCAGCTCCGGGTGAGCAAGCATCGCTTTTTTAGCACTCATTGAGAACAGCCCGGCCTGCTGCGTCCAGTAGTTTTGCAACCTGAAATAACGGGTGAAATTTTCCACGCCTGGATAAAGGATGGCTTCGTACATTGCGCGTTTAGTAGCCTGCTGCAGCATGGCAAGCTTATCCATAATGTCGGGCTGTGCGACAGCCGGGGCCGAAGGCGAAGCCACCTGCTCATCGTTCGGCTTCTTCATGGGTTCGTTGTACCACTGCCAGCCCGCGTCTTTTGCCTGAACACTCAGACTCAGAACCAGTAACGAGCTGAGTAAAGAAATAATCCTTTTCATGCCGTCTCCTTACTGACTCTTCAGCTGGGCAGCGATCTGCTCACGGATACGCTGAGTCAGGGCGTTGTTATCCGGGATGTTCTGATTATTCTGTAGATCTTCATAGAAGTTGGTGAAATCCAGTTTATCGAACTTGATTTGCTGCAGTTCTGTTTGCGTTATGCCACGGCAATCAGGGCTCTTGGCCTTTCCGAAACCTATGTGCAACTGTCCGTTACGCCCCTGCTGCTGGACTATCTGCGCCAGTTTAGAGTCGAACTGGCAATACCCGCGTTTCTTCTCGAGGCAAACACCCAGCACTTTTTTCGAGCAGAACTCTCCAACGCTGACGGTCAGTTTTTTCTCTTTCGCCTTACCCAACGCTTTCTCTTCAGTGCTGCAGCTCGCCAGCCCCACATCCTGTCCCCAGCCAGAGTCCTTGCAGCAATTGCTAAAGCCGGCCGCAAACTTCTTGCAGAACTTCGCACTGCCTGTAAAGGCACGCACATTGGCCGCGTTTAATTCGGCAACATCTTTGCCGGCAGCGGCGAGAGCTGCGAGTGCCGATACTACTGGCGCAAAGTCATTATTTTTACCGTTCTGCGCGCGTTCACAATCGCCATCCAGGCAGAAAGTGTCACCGCCACATATCATCACCTGGCCGGAAGTACGAGTTTCACAGGAGTACGTCGCGTATTCATGCAGGCAGCCGCTGCCGTCTTCTGCAGTAAAGGCGCAGGTGCGTGAGGCAAGCGTACAGGCCGGATTGTTCATGTAGGTTTTGCATGTGCCATTGTCAGCAGACTGGGTCATATATGTGTCTTTGTACTTCCAGCATGCCTGGGTAACCTGGTAGGACTTGCCCTCAACCACGACAGTCTTAGTACTGCCCGGTTCAATACACTCAGTTTTCTTGAGCGTACCTTCGCTTTTGCTAAACGGGCAGGATTCACCCCATTCCACTCTCGGTATCCATACCCGGCTTTTCACCTGCATATACAACTTCAGCGTCATAGTGGAACTGCCGTTCAGGAAGCTGTTATAGATATGATCATCAACCGTTCCGATACAGCTGCCATTTCCGCTACAGCTTGTTCCTGACAGGAACTGGCCTTCTGATAATCGCATTCCAGCCGCACCTGACAAAGAAACCGTATTTGACTGACCGGTCAGCAGACTGGAGTTAAAAGTTGTATTAAGCAGGTTCATTTTTGAATTCAGAAATGCATAGCCCGCTTTTATTGTCAGGCTCCCACTGAGGATCAGCCCTTCCTGCGGGGCTGTGAAGCTAAAGACGATCTGCTTGCCGGAGCGACTAAAATTAAATGAAGTAACGGTGTAGGTTTTATTCTCAGTGGTTTCCTTCCAGTCACCGGTGATACTGGCGGTCCTGGTACAGGCCTGCTCAACCAGAAGGTCGCGCTCACAGGTATAGTTAGTGAACTCACTGCGATTAATATTCTGCGCAGAGCATTGCGTTTGACCGGTCTTTCCAATGATAGTATCCGCGCGGGATTGCACGTCTTTACTGGCCTGTACGAACGGTGCGTCAGGAGAAATGGTCTCTTTAGGGTTATTAATGAAGGAATCGGTGACCGCCCTGGTTGCTTCGTTCGTCGTCCAGGTCTGCGTTCCATCGGCCTTCAGCGCACCATCTCCGCTGGCGGTCACCCCACCGTAGTATTTTTTCTCCGTTGGCGATGCCGTGTAACCAGGAAGTGTGGCGGTCGGGTTGAAATTCTTCAGGCTACTCTCTCCCTGCCCCTTAATCTGATGCGCGTAATCCGATCCTGCTTTGTATTGTGCATCTGCGTCAGCCCGGACAGACAAACTGTTAAGAACCGTCATACCAGCCAGCATGAATGATATTAGTGTCATCCCTCTCATTTTGACTCTCCCGCCTGAAGCAACTGCTGCGCCTGTTCCCGGCATTCACCTTTTTCTACGACTTTCTTCAGTGCCTGCTTCAAATGTATGTTGCCGCGAACAACGTCATGCCCTGACGCGCAATACACCACCAGGGTCGGCACGCTGCTAATGCTGAACTCGCGAAAACGTGTCGGGTCAATGGAGATGCCTGTTGTCGTGCCGTCTTTAACCAGCGCCGTAACGGCGTTGGCGGTTGTAGCCATATCATTCTTTACCATGCCACGCAGCGTGGCCGGAATGCTGAATGTTCTGGCCTCAGCCAGCATCCGTTTCAGACCTGATGGCGGGATTGAAAAAGAAACAAAATAGAGCGCACCATAATCTGGTTTTTCCTGGTTCGCCCCCTGCTGTTTTTTTTTCAGCTCGCCAATAAAACGCGTATCGTCATCGGAGAGGGGGTTCTGGCGAACCTGCTGCTCAAGCATCTGACGCAATGGGGCATTGTCTTGCTGTCTCAGTTGATGGCTGAACGATTCCTGTTGACGGATAAAAGCCTGATTAGCCGCATCCTCATCAGCCAGCACCGTAGCGCTGGCAGTGCATGCCAGCAGTGCCACAGTTAGTCGGGTAAGCATGTGTATATCCTCAGAGATAGACGCAGTTACGTTTGCGCCACATTACGTAGCCAAAGTTTTTTCGGGTGGATGGTGGATTTCGCCCGGTCTCCCAGCGCATCACCGTTCGCCCCAGCGGATGGCACTGGGCAACATCCGGGAACATATTCACCATCTGATATCGCCAGCGTTCTTTGGGCATGATAGGCGACGGATATTCGTAGCAGACCGCCACGTCGGCCCCAACGCTCTCCAGAATTTGTCCCTGCCGATGCAGCTTGAATGCCATACGCTCACTGACCAGAACAGAAGACTGGAGCGGACTGGACTCGTTACTCACCCAGCCGTTGAAGGGATACATTGAACCCTGAGAGCCGGCACACCAGAACAATGCATCAATCGGTTTACCCGCTGCGCTGGCAATGGCATCTGCCGCGCAGGCACCCTGTGCTATTGGATTGGCAAAAATAACCGCTTCCGGGTTCAGGATTGACGTTAGCTCGCTGTCACCCCAGGTGGGATCAATCTCTGAGAGGTAAGCAATATCCATATCACCTCCCTGAAGACAGCCGAGAGAAGTGATGATATTGAGCCAGTAGGTCAGCGGATATTTGTACCAGTGGACGTGATAAAACGCGCCGTTGACCTGCTTATCATCCTTCTTCGCGGTGCCCATCCCCATCTTGCCGAGATTGATGGAGAATCCGCCCAAATTCACCATGCAGCCAGGTGAGCGAGTGACATCCGTCATGGCCATCGGTTCCCAATAGCCAATGGCCAGACCGATGCGCTGAAATATCGGCGGGGGCATTGGGCAAATCTGAACCGGACTCGATGGATTTGCGGTATCCGGCAAGTCACCGCCGGTGACCTGCGAACTACCCAGTGACAGCGGAAACATACAACGCCAGCAGATATCCGTAACAGGGTTAACAAAACGGCCTTCACAGGCCACATCGGAAGCCCGTGCCGCCTGGCCCATGCCGAGCATTAATAGACCGAAAATCAATAAAAGAGCGCGTCTCACTGTGCCCCCCGACTGTCATATTGCGTCATTGACGCTGGAATGATTTCAACCTGAAGGCGTAGCCCGCTGGGCGCTGCAGTAACGCGGGCCGGTACCGCGCTGATACCAAAACGAGTTGTCAGTGCACCGTTCTGGTCAAAGAAAATCCGGCGGTCCAGCTTGTCGGATGTTTCGGGAATATCGCCCCGGACTAAGATGATGCGGGATATTAATGTGTCCGGTTTCTGTCGTTGTACCCAGGTAATCTGATCCGGGTCGTCGGCATTAATGAAGTAAAGAGTCTCGTTAAACGGCACTATTTCCAATGGATTGAATACCTGCCCCGACCGGGCAAATATCCTCCCCTGATGGTCCGCCAGATCCTTATCCACCCTGACACTCGGATCAAACCAGCGCCGCTCATAACGGGTGGCCTGCCTGATACCGTCAACCGGTGGAGGACGCTGGCTGTTGCGTACCACACGCTCCTTAAATTCCGCCATCTTTTTGTCCATCTCGCCGGACTGCTGTAACGCCTGCAGGCGGGTTTCAATAACTGTCAGCATATCCGGTTCATCAACCGGCCAGAGATCGCCCCATGTTCCCAAATCAGTGGCCATCACACTGCGACTCAGCAGTATCAGGCCCAGGGCAAATATCGCCTTCAGGGTTCCTCCTTCATCCTGCGGGCCACGTCGTTCTGGATCTCCCGGGTAATATCCGGCGCCCCCTGCACCACGGCAGGCGCGACAAGGATGAGGGCACGATGGCGGACCTGCCAGTCTCTGAGGCTGGCCTCCAGTGACGCGTTAAAGCGGTCTGAGAGAGCTTTTGTCTGCGCCTCGTCCAGCGAACGGCGACCGGCGCTGTCAAAGAAGGCATCCACTGTGGATTTCATGTTGAAGGCCACAACCACAGGACGGTTAAGCTGGCAGACCAGCCAGCTGACGCCTGCGCCCGCAGCCAGCGTGCCGGCAATCAGCGCGGCGTTAATGAGTACGTTTTTTTTCATGAGATGGTCTTCCCTTCGTGCTCGTGAAGCCAGCGCTCCAGCGCGGCCATTTCCGGCCCGGATTTTTTCCACGCCAGCTCCCAGACGGCTTCGTGAATACTCAGCCCCTCCCGGCGTCGCTGCTGCAGAAACTCAAAGTCCGGACCGTCCGAGGAGTACATTGCCCGACTGAGTGGATCGACGAACAGGCGGTGCCAGGACGTCAGGTGTTCAACCGACAGCATAAAGCTGCTGAACCAGTTGTCCTTCGCGCTGCCAAACCCCTTAATCATGTCGCGTTGCAGCTGCGAATACTGGTCCGGGTACAGCTGGTTGTACTTGGCGAACTCTTTAGCCGACTGCTTGAGGATAATTTTGTAGGACGAGTTACCCCATGCCGCGCGGGCGGCGCTGGAGGCCGTTTCTGAGTCAAAATCGACGATGTTCTGCGTAATGGTGATGTACGAACCGGTATGGCGGCGGGCGGTACGGTAGCCCTTCTCGATAAACGCCCCGACCTTGTTATTTTTGAAGTCCAGCAGGCGCCAGCCTTCATCTATCACGTTGAGCTTCTTCAGGCTGCGCGGCGTACGGTACATGCGGTTCTCAATGTAGAGAATGAGCGAGAACATTACCGCCACCAGAAGGGACGGCCTGTCCTCCAGTCCGCCGAGTTCAAGCACCACCATCCGGGCTTCATCCTTCAGGGACGGTTCGTCGGAGTTGAAGTAGCTGCCGTACACCCCGTCGCGGGTGTACTGAGTCAGCAACACCACCATCTCATCGAGGCGACTGCGGATGGTCGGCGATCCGCTGTACTCCTCGCTGTCGCGGGCCATCACCAGGTAGCCCACCACGTCGTCAATTCGCGCCTGGTTTTTCTTCGTAAGCCAGGTGGCCTTCACCGCCTTGAGCAGCAGACCTTCGTGCACCTCGTCCAGGTTGCCGTTGGGGCTGGCCATCACGGACAGCTGGTCCCGCAGGCGTTCTGCCATCTCATCGATGGTATCGTCGGTGACGTTAGCGAACGGGTTAAACTTCAGCGTCTCGCCGTCGAGGTAGACACCGCCCATGTTCTCGCAAAGTGACTTATAGCCGTCGCCCATGTCGAACACCACGGCGAAGCCGCCGGAGTCGATGACGCTGCGTATCAGGGGCTGGATAAGCCCGGTTTTCCCCGCGCCGGAGGTGCCGCACACCGCCATATTAAAGTTGGTGTTACCCATGCCGCGGCTGAACAGGTCGATAAACGCCAGCTGGTTGCGGTAGGTCGGCGCCAGCAGGCCGGAAGTGGCCAGCGGGCTGTCCGCCACCACCGGCATCAGATTGGCGACATTAAAGCTTTCGGCGCGCTGCAGCACGCCAGACTCGCGCAGCTGCTTAAAGAGGCCGCCGCCCGCCATAAACGGCAGATTCACGAGAAAATTGCGCATATGGTTAAAGCGTGGGGAAATCAGCTCGAAGCCATTTTTACGGAAGCTGTTCAGCACGTCCTGCTCGACCTTCAGCGCAGTTTCCTGGTCATCGCGGCAGAAGAGGGTCATGTTCAGAAAATAGCTCACCAGCGAGGACTGCCCGGACGACAGGCGCTGGCGCAGATCGCCCCACTCTTTTGCCTCCTGCGCCACGCCCGGGAAGAACTTGGCGTAGCTGGTCTTGGACTTCTTCTCAAGATCCATGAACTTCAGGTTGGCCTCGTTCTGCGCCTTCACCTGGTCTTCCACGCTAAGGACCAGCGTCAGGATAAACGGACACGAAACGGACAGTTCCGGGTTGAGAAGGTTGCTGTAGTTGTCGGCCGTATTCCAGAGGAAGGCCAGCTCCGGATTTTTGGTCAGCTGAAAGTTCATGATGCGCGCGGTGCTGTTGCGACCGTTACCGCGCAGCCCCAGCGTCATGTAGTCGGCCTTCACCTTCAGATCAAAGGTATCGTCCACGCACTGGTAGTTCAGATCCTTGAGCGGGTCCAGTTCCCGTTCGGTGGGATATAGCGCATCCGGGTTGTGGTTAATCATTTCGCCCGCAATGCGGATAAAGGCATCCGCATCCACGCTGCGGGTGGCTATCTGCGCCCCCTGCAGCGAGGCGCGGATGATTTTGACCTGGTTTTCCATTTCCATCACGCTGGCCTTACTTCCGCGCTTACGGGGGACGCAGCAGGAGATGTACACACGGTAGTTACGCAGGGTCAGCGGCAGGTTGAGGTGATCGGGTAGCGGGAACCCTTCTTCTGCGGCCCTGAGATAGTAGGCGCGGGTGATGGCGTTGAACGTATCGGCCTTTTCCCCCGTCCAGGAAAGCTCGCGCAGGCCATACTCGATATCCTGACCGACCAGATGGCTGGACACCAGGTGAACGGCCACCGGCACCTCGCGGGGCAGCTTGGTGCGCATCAGGTTTTCCAGCGACGACACGATCGTTTCGTTAGCGCCGTTGATGGGCTGCGCCTCAAGCATAAAGCCCATCGTCTTCTCGTTCATGAAGAGGCCGGTTTCCGCATCGTAGTCGCGGTACGGCAGCACGCGGCTGAACTGCGGGAAGCGCATCTGCCCGAGGACATCGTTCGCCTCAGAGGACGCATCGGGCATCTTCAGCGCCGTCAGCAGCGAGTTGACCGTGCGGGTCACGGTATCCAGTGGATTACTCACGGTTGCCTCCGGGATTCAGCGTAATCCTGGTGCTGCAGTTATCAAAGATGGCTTGTATCCGCTTTTTACCGTCTTCATTGTCATACTGATCTTTGATCTGGCTGACGTCAGACTGAGCCATAAAAATGCGAACCATCTGCGCCATAGATTCCGTTTTACCTTCTCCTGTCTTTCCTACTACCATGAAATTCCCTGATTTTTTTGACTGCGTCATCGTTCACCTCAAATACTGTTTTTGTTGTATTTCCAGAACCCGCTGGCATTCCGTACAGGTACGTACGCCCGGGATAGCCTGCTGCCGCCTGAGGGGGATGCGATTGCCACAGCATTCGCACCGGTTGCGGCTTTTGCCCTCCAGGCAGGATCGCTGCCTCGCGGCCTGTATATGAAGCTGGTTCAGCAATTCGTCCTGCTCCTGCAGGAGATCGAGTTCGTCTGCCATCAACGCTCCCTGCTCACACTGTCCGGACACGCTACCGCCCATCCCTTTTCACGTTTCAGGGTACGCGTGATAACGACAGATTGTTAAAATGGACGCCACACGCGGTGGCGGTTCAGGATTCAGTTAACGCGCGGGGTTCCCCACGCTGAGGGTTTCACAACAAAAAACACCCGCGTCGGCTGGTGATAAACGTCCTGCGTATCGATATAGGGCGCGATCCACAGCCCGGCCGTCTTTTCACCGACGCGAAGCGGCCTCGGGTCCACGATGGACTCGCGCCCTGGCGGCGGCGCAATAACCGGCGTGACCGTGGAGAGCGGTGCCCGTGAGGCTGAGTGCGGCTGCGGGCGGGGGAGTGCCGGTGCGCCCGTCAGGGGTGTATTTCTGGATGCGACGGTATGCACCGATTCAGCCGGCAGCGTAAGGGGCTGCACGGAACGAGTCCGGAAATTACCCTCAGCCAGGCGCGGCAGCGATGTCGCACCCGGCTTTACCGCGCTGGCCTCCTCCAGTCGTTTAGCTTTCTCATTGGCCTGCTCGATGGTCATGCAGGTATCGGATGTCGTCGCGTTACACTCAAAATCGCTCGTTGTACCGGCACATCCCGACAGCGTCAGGAGACTGGCCAGCGTGAGCGCAACAGGCACTGTCTTGTTCATTTGCGGTTCCTTTACGTGGGGTTATTGTGAGTCGGCCTTCGGCATAAACTGGCTCTGGTTAAGCTTGCCCAACTGGTTGAGCATCTGATCGGTACTGAACCCGTTCATGCCGCCCTGCGGGACTGACGGTGGCAGAACCGGACTGCGGTCGTTGTCCTCCGCTTTGCTTTTGTCATTCTCGTGCGCCAGCTCTTCAATGGTTTTGAGCTGAAAACCGTCCTGAAAGACAACGGTCACTTCGTTACCCGCCCCAATCGGGATGACGGGGTGATACTGCTCTGCGCGTTTGATGTAGTAGTCGCTGAGGGTCTGAGCGGCTTTGGAGGCTCCGCCGCCAATCCCCATCTTCATCACGTCACCCGCGCCGAGTGATGCCGTGGCACCGAGTCCGACCGAAGGCTGAGACGCGGACTGCACGCCCTGACCGATGCCGTCAATAAAACCCGCCCCCCAGGCCCAGCCGAGGATTTTGCCGTTTCGCATCACCACCTCGCCTTTGATGCCGTTCTTTCCCCGGAAGCTCACGTGTCCGGCTATAGGCTGGTCGATGGTGACGCCGTGCTTCAGGCAGCTGATGTTGCGGGTGCGTACGATGGCGCGTTCGCTGGACACGTCGCCCCAGGCCTCAAGCCCGATAAAGCAGCCGGTGAGGTCGTAGCTATTGCTGTTGGGCATTTCCACCCTGCCCGTGATGCGCAGTTGCATCGGCACCGTGGACTCGTTACCGGTTACGGAGGCATTGGCGTCAGCCCCCTCAATCAGCATCGATTTGGCGAAGCTGCCCGACGGGATGTACGGCAGGGACGGACCTTTGCTCTCGTCGCTGCGGGCAAAAGACTGCCGGCGCAGCTGGTTGGGTACGGGGATGGACTGGTACTGTATTTGCGCCGGCGGCGTGGCGCCGTTACCCGGATAAAACGCGGTCGGCGGCGGGACTGCCCCCGTCTGCGTCGGGAAACCGGTTGGCTGCGGCTCACCTTCAGGCCCCGGCGCAGGCGTTGGCGGCTGCGGGGCCGGCTCACCCGATGCGGTGACTGGTTTCGCCCCCAGCGCGCTGACCTGAGCGGAAAGCGCCGCGTTGTCCTGGTTAAGCTTGTCAATCTGGTGCTGGTAGCCTGCCTGCCCCTTGCTGAGCAGCTCAAGCTCGCGTCGCATTTCGGCATACTGCTTCTGCATCTCGGAGGCGGTAGCCTGCATTTCGGTCGTGGCATGCTGCTGCACCTTCTGGTCAAAGGTGCTGTCAACCACGCCGGTCATATCGGGCGCAGGCTCGTCGGCGGCTGCCACATCGCTGCTGCCCTCGTAGCGTGCATCCGCCAGATACCAGCCGCCGCCGCCCACCACGCCTACGGTCGCCAGCACAATACCCAGCCAGATAAACTGCTTGCGCTTCACCACTGAGTTAATGCTGGCCATCAGCCGCACCTCCGCTACTGATAATGAAGACCTGCAGGGCACCACCCGCCATCAGCTGACGCGAGGCTTCACCGAACAGCACGCCGCGAATGCCGCTCTGCCAGAAGTCGCTTTCCGCGATGTTGCGGGCCATACCGGTATTGTTGGTAACGCGATAGCGCACCACCTTAAGGTGGTTGCCCACCCAGACGCGCTCCGGGACTGCAGATAGTCCGGCGGGAGCGGTGAGGGCTTCATGTGTGACGGGAATGGCCTGCCAGCCGGACGGAAGCTGCCCGCCCAGCAGATGCTGGCTCAGGGAAACCAGCGTGGCCTCGTAGGGGGAAGACTCTTCCCAGGTGCGCGCCGCTTCGCCCGTGCCGGACAGCTCGCTGACCAGCTGGATGGTTCGCCCCGCGCCCGCACGTGGCACGGCCTGTACCGAGAAGTTGAGGCCGCGTTCGGTTTCCAGAATGAACGTGAAGGGCTTTTTGTTGAGGGTGCTGACAATCACTCCCCCGCTTGCCGTCTGTTCCTGGCGTGTCAGCTCACCGTCGAGGCTGGTCAGGGCCGTCACGCGGTCACCTGCGACCGTAAAAAGGTTCGGGTCGGTATTGCTGACCGCGATGCTGGCCTGTCCGCCGTTCGTCAACGGGACAATCGTGGCAGAAAGCGCAGCAGGTGCGGCGACCGTCTGACCGGAAGCGAGCATCAGCAACGCCAGCAGCGCACGGCGACTATTTTTGTTCATCGGTGATTTCTCCGAAGTGACTGAGCCAGCTGATGCCGTCCTCACGCTCGAACTTGAGAACGTACTGTTTCAGCTCGGGATACGGTTTCGAGTCGCCTATCCAGGTCTTCAGCTGGCCGCGCACGTCCACGCGGCTGCTTGCCGGATAAACCTTCACGCTGGTCATATAGAAAGACGAGTTAACGTTGTTGTCCTTAATGCGCTTCGCATCCTCAGCAAGCCGGATTTTCAGCTCGTTCTGCGCTGCGGGTTTGACATAGGTCAGCAACTGCTCATGAGAGGCATCAACGGTCTCCGGGGTGACATTGAGGCGAAGGGCGATAAGCGACAGGGCCATCTGTTGCAGGTAGGAGGCATCTGCCTGGTTCTGCGACACGGCAAACGGCGCGTTGAAAAGCATTGGTGTGACGATAGACTTCTGCTCATTCTGAAGGCGGTAGTTGTTGACGGCCTGAATAACATTGGTGGTGATGCTTCCCAGAATAACCACCCCCATGGCAATAAAGCCGATGGCAATAACCCGCTGTGTACTTAATCGTGCTCCGTGTTCCATCTGATTATTCCTGTCTATTTAATCCACTGGCGGTAGCATGAGTCGGGCACATCATGAAAAATCCCCCTCAGCAGTGAGGTGGGCATATACCAGTAGACCAGATCCCGCAGCCATGAACTGCCCCGCCCTTTCTTGAGCTTTTTAATTCCGAGATAGGCCAGTACGGCAGCGATGATTCCGGGAATATAATGCTGGGTCCAGAATCCCCACCCCAGGCAGATAATGGCCGGAATAAGTTCATCCACAGGAAGGCCAAACCAGCGACTCTGATTCGTCAGGGTTTCGGGAAAGCGATATTTTTTGAGAGATTCATCTGCCATATATGTTCCGTCTCCGGTACAGCTGGCAGTATGGAAATACCTGCCAGCCGGATTACAGGCAAAGCCCTCCCGTGAATGCTCGTGAAGGGCATTCAGAATTAAACCGGAATTTAATAGTCGGAAGTGGCTCTGAACAGCTGTCGCTGGTTATTAGTATCCTGCGACAGACATACCTACCGTGACGAATACGGACAAGATCGCAAAGCCCGCCAGGAACTTGAGGTTCTTGGTCGTCATATACATCACGGCCCCTACCAGGACTTCGGCAAGAATAACCCACTTAACCACGCTTGAATCTTTACCAAATGTTCCTTTAACGGTTGCATCGCCGCTGGACATCAAATCTTTACCCGTAGTCGAGGCCAGAACCGTTTCAGGGAAAAACACAGCAATTGCCGCAATAGGTAATGCATACTTAACAGCTTTCAGCAAACCCGTTTTACTGAATTTTTTCTTCAGTGAACATGGTTCAACTGAGTTAACAACACTAATTTCAGTCATTTTTTTAATCCTTTAATGTCTTGTCAGATACCATTAAAACCAACATCATTTAGTCAAAGTTATTGGGTATCACCTCCACCATCTCTGCGTTGTAAAAATCGGGAAATTTGGTCAAGTGATCATGAAGTCTTTCTCTGACTTCATACGTCTTACACCACCCGGTACGATTTTTGGCATTAATTAATTTCAGGTTGGTATCATCATCAAACCTGACTGTCACATAGACTTCTCGTTGAAAGTCGGGGTTATCCATCACTCTGAACATAGGGAAACGATTCAGATGATCTTTAATTCTGAAAAAAACCTCAAAGCCACGACTCCTCCCACTTCTGGCAACAGCAGCACTTAAAAGAGCTTCTGTTTCGGAATCAAGTCTTACCCGGACTGTATTTCCCAGAGCCGGGGAACTGCTATATCTCTTCATATCCCCCCCTTTCATGTATTTGTGTTTAGACATAATACAATCTAGGAGGGGTCCGAGAGCAGCCTCTAAAGGTCACTCATTTTTTAACATTAACGCAACATCAAGCTTTATATATATTTGGAATATTATTACTTTTACTAAATTGAGCATTAATCAGTTCGAAAGCATACATCTGAATACCATGTAAGTAGGAATTAGACTGCAAATAAATAATCATTGAATCCCGGCCATAGATACCCATTAAGGAGTATGACTTTGAGATCCTATTCTTGGAAGTTCCAACCCCAACACCTAGAAGTTTAGCTATAAACTCATGGCTAAATCCGGAAAAATAGAGACAAAATGTTTTGTACACACCCGGCTCCAAAACCAGGGCCGGATTAAGTGAGTCTTTTATCTTTAACTTAGTATTTTCGATAGACCTAAGACTTCCCCCGCTAAAAACAAGATCTTTGACAAAAGACCAGACAATGAATGACTCAGACTCAGATTTTATTACCTGAAAGAGTATATACCAATGAAAAGTATCATCGATGATTACGCTCTTTATAACGGTCATTTGTGGGTTAGCCTGTGCATCAAGCTCTTTATTAAGAATGGCACACTGAAGCTCAAACGGTAGCTTTCCAAACCAGAAGGAAGCTTCGTACTCACTTCCCTTTATGTATTCAGAAAAAAGAGAGTTGGAGAAAACAAACTCACCATGGGAATTCCTTATACATACAGGAACTTCCATTTGTGAGAAGATCTCAAAACAGGAATGGATTTGTGGTGATTGACTCAAATCTGAATAACGCATAAGATCACGCGCACTCATATAACCTCCTTGGTAGGTTTAGTGGGTAGCTGGTACACAGGGGCCTTATCCCTGTGTACCAGCGAATCAGTAATTAAATTACTGACTATCAAATTTTATTTAAGCACGAATAAAATATAACAATATTTAAGCTGCTTGTCATGCCAAAAGATGACCTTTCATGCATTTATTCTTCCATATCCTCATCATCTTCCTTAGGAAAGAAATGGGATATGATTTCTTCAGTATCTTCTCGTATAGTAGCAACCATCTCTTTAAACACAAATATATCATTTCCCTCCAGATGAGGGCTTAGTGAAACCATTCCCAACAACTTGCTAGATATTAGCTGTGTTTTTAAAACGTTTTCTAGTAAAGTTTTGTTGAAATGCATCTGATTAAAAGACGATGACTTTCTTTCCATCTGAGCTTCATAAACTCGCAGTCCAAGTTCGAGCAACATCGATGCAATACTGGAATAGCTGACATCTTTTTCCTTAGCACCTTCAGCACGTCTTTGCTCTGCAATAGCATTAATTTTCTCTGCAACATTATCGTTTATGTACACCTGAATCTTAGCCATAACGTTCCTTAATAAATCCTCTCATAAACATGTTTATTTAACATCTATTTTTTTTGGAAATTTTGACGACAC
This sequence comes from Pseudocitrobacter faecalis, assembly GCF_965231525.1. Lineage (NCBI taxonomy): Bacteria > Pseudomonadati > Pseudomonadota > Gammaproteobacteria > Enterobacterales > Enterobacteriaceae > Pseudocitrobacter > Pseudocitrobacter faecalis. Next base: position 44,362 of record NZ_CBDDNJ010000001.1, read on the forward strand.
GCCAAGGGGAATTAAGCGAATCCCTTCGCAAATCGTTATGCATGCAATGACGAATCTAATATAGATTCATGGGGTATGCAACTTGATGTTATTAAAAAAATAGCCTCTACGGATTCGTCATGGATTCATCAACGACTCTATCCGATTCACTTACGACTCATAAATAATTCCATTATGGAACTGAGTGGAATTATAAAGATGTAAGTTAGTGATTTGAAAGGCCAATCAGCAAAATTTTAATTTTGCGTGGGGTGTGGTGCTTTTGGTGGTGAGGAGTGCATATTAGTTGAGTCTAGGCATGGGATGGGTTAACGTATTTCCGGCACTGACTTTCGGAGAAAGATATGAAACGGATAGCAGCCATTCTAATGGCTTTCTTTTTTTCAGGTTCGCTGCATGCAGCTGACTGTTTTGAACTTGCAGGAAGAGATTACAAAATAGATCCTGACCTGTTGCGTGCGATATCCTGGAATGAGTCAAACTTCCGGGTAAACGTAAAGGGTTACAATCCGGTATCCGGTTTCGGCTCAGGACTCATGCAGGTTGATTCGCAACATTTCAATGAACTCGCGCGTTATGGAATTACGCCGCAGCAACTTCTGGAAGATCCATGCATGAATATTTACACCGGAGCTTATTATCTTGCCATCGCGTTTAAAAAGTGGGGGACAAATTGGCAGGCAGTCGGAGCATATAATGCTGGATTCAAACAGTCAGATACGCAGGCGTTAAGGCGATACAGCTATGCAACTAAAATCGAGGCAACGTATAAAGCTATCAAAGAGAATCGTAAGCGAGAGCGAAACGCAACCCGATAGAAACAGAGTCTCATTAAGAGAGTCTGTTTCTATCGGGATATCAACCGTAACTAACATACCAATCTGGATTAAAATCCAAATGTTAAAGCTAATATGGATTGAACTGGTATTACGGCGTAAGTCTTATCGACAGACTAAACGAGATTTTGACAAAAATGGCACACATTGAAAAAATCGAGTTATGTAGACATTTACTAAGACATATGACTTCCCATTGGCATTTGGGCGCTGAATTTAAAATTTCATCAGAGCGTTTCATGTTCAAATCAGGTAATCATTCCAAGATGTCTTTCAAATCAAACACACAATTTTGAATCGAATTGTCGATGAACGTAAGGATGGGTATCTCCCACCAGGGGGAAAGTTACTACAACTTTTTAAAATACTATCCGGTTGCAGACATCCTCCACAGGCTACGAATCCATGTTAATACCTACATTCGGAATCATCTTGCGACGTTTTGCAGACTAACAGGTGACATTCACTTCGGCGTTTCTTTGCAGAAATCTACCTCTACTCTCCCTAAGTCAAATTTCGTATAAATAGCAGCCAGGAAAAAAGGTCAATGACTAAAGCTAATAGGCATATCTGATCATGGGAATTGAGGGCGTTCAGCTTAAATTTTATTGCATAAAGCGTCAGTGAGCCAAAAAGGACAGTGTTAACAAGGTGCAGCGATATTTTTCGGGGGCACAAAAGTCTGAGCTAATATTGCAGACTCAACGTTACACCCACAGGGTTCTGGACTACCTGGAAAATAACACAAACGTGATGAAGTTCACATAATGAGCAGTTCGACACTAAGGGCGTAACCGCATATGAAGCCATCTTTGTTCAGTTTTCCCATCTTTTGGAAGATTTTTGGTGGCGGTGTTGACCTTGATCTTTCGGGGGCCGCCCTGAACGTATCCACCTCTGGAAGTTTATCCATCTTTCGGTGAGTTCCTGGCGGCAAGGGTAAAGTAGCTCCGTCGAAGGGAGGATAACAAAGGGGCGGAGACAAAAAGCTTTCCTCCGGAAAAGTTTTTGTCGCAGTTCATATACCCCTTGTTAGACGACCCGGCGGTGCTACGCCAACCCGACCGACGGGTACTCACTGAAAGATGGCATTCCTGAGTTGATGAGGGCGAACCTCTTCGCCACGTCGGTAAGACGTGGCGTCTCTGTAGTGCCGGTTCTTTGCCGGCACGGTTAATGCGGCTCGACCGGGACGGTCGCTGCAAGCATGCCTTTGACGTTCTCCATCGGACACTAGCGAATAGCCCGAAACCCGTAGGGGTTCGGCGGAGCCTGGCGGGTGCGTCAGCAGCTGCCTGGCGGAGTGTGGCCTGACGACCTGGCGCGCTTGCGCGACGGGGAGCCGAAGGTGGCCGGGTTAGTAGCCTTTTTGGTTTGAAACAGAGAAAACAGCATAATTATCAAGGAAAGCGATACGACAGGAAGGAACAACAGGATACAACAGTCAAAGACCGATTACACAGGAAACACTCGCGCCGGAATAAAGTAGCCAGCGCGTCAGCGCAGCCTGCTTATTCTGCGCCACAGGCGCGCGGCTTTTAGGGCCATAGGCAGGGTGGCCCCCCTGCCCTTCTGGATAGCTATGCTGTGTCATTTATACAGCGCAAAAATTCGCGCATGGCACTGATACGGCGCTGATCGTCCAGCCGCTTACCAAAGTTGTTGATGTAGTACACAGGCGTATACCGCACCCTGTTTAACTGCATAGTCAGCGTATTGCCCGTGACCACCTCGGCAGGAATACCCAGCAGGGAAAGCTGAATAAACGCCATATCGGCCGCAACAGGATCAATATCGATGCAGCTTCCGAACATATGTTCAGACGGGTTATAGCCCGCCTCCAGCAGATATTCCGCATACGCCACAATCATTCCCGCCGCACCGCTTGCCGGATCGCTGACGGTCACGAATCCCTCACGGCGTATCGTTTCGTCGACGTCCGGCATCAGCAGCCTCGCCAGCAGTGACTGGACGTGATACGGCGTGAAATACTGTCCATTCCGGTCGTCGCCAAGCTCAAGCTCCATGAAGATCGCGCCGAGGAAGTCGTGGAATTTGGCCTCCAGTGCGCAGACCATCAGGCAGAAGAGCGTATGCAGGTTGCTGATATCGCTCTCGCTGTACTTCGCGCAGATTTCACGGCTGTGCTCAATATTCTCCGGCGTTCTTATCCGCGCCATATCCAGCTCGCTGGCGGCCAGCGTGATAAAGTCGCTGAACACCTCCCAGCGGCGCAGGCTGCGGGCGGTATCCCTGAACACGCTGATAAACTGGCGCCGGGCCTGGTCGATTGTCATCATCCGGTGCGGTATCGGCTGCGCATTCACGGTGGGCAATACGGGTTTAGCGGGTGTTACTGGTGCGGCTTCTCTCGCCTGATCAAAGAAGCTGGCAAAACTGAGTTGAGACATAGTTCCTCCTTAAATGCCGCCCCGTAAGGAGCGGCTCAGTTATCAGTTAAATGCCCGCTTCAGTTCGAGCGTGCGTAAAACCTGCCCCCATTCACTCCCGCGCATGGCTGGAATACGAACGGCGCGCCCCTTCTTCAGGCAGTGCGCTATGTGACGGCCCAGCGCCCGCATTTCGGCGCTGATTTCGTCACGGTCGATATCACTGCGTTTAATACGCACCTGTTTTCTAACAGGTGAGTTTTCCGCCTCAAGCATCTGGACATACAGGGCGGTAGGTGTAACAATCGACGCTCTACTGAAATGATTCATACATGTTTCCTTTTAGTTGAGGCCGGATTCGTAGTTTCGACGCTGAGAATCCGGCGGGATATGGCAGACGAAAGTCTGCCTTTTTCATTTCTGGCTCTGAATTTCCTCCTTAACGCGTGCCAGAATCTCCGCGTGGTCAAGGTTGCTGTAGTCACGCATCCGGTAATAACGGATACCGATCCGCGCGTAGATTTCGGTCACATTGCCGCAGACCATTTCCGCCAGCATGAAGGTTTCACACTCGCCGTTCTCACTGCTGCGCCAGTTCATCGGGTACATCAGGCCCAGCGCATCATGAAAAGCGTGCACGTCGATTTCGACGGGCGCGGTCAGAAATGACTTTTCGCGGCTCAGCCAGTACGCGCGTTCGGCCTCACTGGTCGTGTAAATACCGCGGTCAGCGCTGGATTCGGTCAGATTTAAGTGCATGGTTATCTCCTTCTTTTGGGGTAAATGGCGGCATTCACTGCCGCCGTGGGTTGTTCTGGTCAGCAGGTTTCTACATCGAGCATCGCCACCGCAAAATTCATACTGTCTTTCAGGTGCTTACTCGCATACTCCCACGCAGCCACACCCGTATCACCGTAGCCACGGATCACACAGGCTTTCGCCTGTAACCACGGCTGGACAACATGAAACGAGACAAGCGGTGTCACGGAGCGCCAGTTGAGTACCCCCTCTTTGTGAACGTTTTCGCTCATGGCATACAGGATGCCGAATACCTGCTCTGCTTCTTCGTCCTCTGAGAGTTGCAACTCCCAGACGCCCCGCAACCGCGAGAGATATGCTTTTTGCTCAGCAATAACACAGGCCAGTCGGGCTTTTGGGTCTGTACCCCATCTTCCGGAAGATTCGGCAGCGGCGGTTTTGACGTTTTGTGTGTGCATTCTGGTTTTCTCCTGTTCTGGTGATGTTTCCATCTCCCGGTGAGTTCGTTGCGGCAAGGGCCGAGGAGCAACGGCGACGGACGAAACGACAGGGGCGGCGACGGAAAGTTTTTGCCTGCAAAAAGTTTCTGGCGACGTGCATTTCACCCCTGTTGGGGCGGCTGGCGCTGGTGCTACGAATACGCCCTCCGCAGGGAACCATCCGGGAGGTGGTTCACCGGAGGGCGGGAGAATGCACACACCCCGGAACGTGAATCGCCGCAGGCGAATCGCGGTCCGGTCAAATGAGCAGGTGCGGGTTTATCGCAACTGCGGTGAAAGCGGCGTGGCCGGAACGGCCGCAGCAAGCGTGGGGGGTTGACCTTCTCCATCGGACACTAGCGAATAGCCCGAAACCCGGAGGGGTTCGGCGGAGCCTGGCGGGTGCGTGAGCAGCTGCCCGGCGGAGTGTGGCCTGACGACCTGGCGCGCTTGCGCGACGGGGAGCCGAAGGTGGCCGGGTTAGTCGCCTTTCTGGTTTGAAACAGCGCAAATCAGGAGGAAAGCGGTATAGCTAAGCGGAAAAGTGGTACGAAAATGACGAAAACTGGAAAAATGGCAGGAAGGAAATGGGATGTAATCTGGTGCTCAGAGAAGCAATTCAGAGTGGAGGATTGGAGGCGCTGAGCGCCTCTCCCCCGCCCTTCCAGCTGGGCGCCCTGCAGCAGGTTGTTCATGCCAGGCCAGACAGGGAAAAGGGCCTCCCTGCGAACAGGGAAGCCCTTCTAAAAGCGCTTGTGGCAATGGTTCGACAACATACGAAGCTCTGAAAAGGCGGGGTTACCCCCGCCTTACAGGTTGCTACTTACCGGATTCGTAGGCCATGAAAGCCGCCACCTCCCTGTCTCCGTCCCGGTACCGGATTTCGCAGAGCGATTTCCGTGTCAGGAAGGTGAATGCCAGTAGTGTTAAACACACTATCAGTACGCACCAGATAAGGGGACTGCGTGGTAGCTTCATAGCCTTCTTCTCCTTGCCTTTCGGCGGGTAAGCGGCTAATCTAGATGTGTCTAGCATGTAGATGAGCCTCGGGTTAATTTGAAAAAATTACTCGGGGCTTTCTTCTTTCTGCCTCACAACACTGGTACAAACCACCGGAACATCATGAGGCAAAAAGCCTCAAGCGCCGAAGCCATTATACCTTTCCTCACCTTGTCTGCCCAGGTATATCCGGCAAATGCCGATAAATTTCATTCGTAAAGTCCGGATCGCTATTCGTCTATGCACAGACGAATATACATATGTCACCCGTTCTAAAATTTCATTCTAATTGCCATCTCGACAACTCTTTTTCTGACGATGTTCCTCATGATATTTTTTGCCTTGCTTACATTCAAATTCAAAGTTCAGCTTCCGCATACATACGCTGTTATTGACTCAAATCAAAGGGAATCGTGTTTCGAAAAAAAGCCCCTGAATTTATCGGGGCGGATGATATAAATCAAAAATAGCGATACGGAGGTACGATAAATTCATTGAAACACACAACACATTGAATAACATCGATTAAATTCAATGACTATCTACCAGATGGGGGTTCAGCCCATGTTTGAATCTATGATGAAAAAGGTTAAAAAAGAAGCGTGGTTATGGGTCTTAGTTTGCGCCGCAATGCCCTTGAGCACATCAGCACAAATAAACGGAACTATTTCCATTCGTGGACAAATTGTTAGTTCACCCTGCATGATACAAACGACCAACAACGAAGCTAATATGTTATGCACCAGAAATGGAGAAAAACACATTTATTCTCTCAACAATGAACACGTATCTTTAGCTCAGAATGAAACAATAATAAAGAAACTTAAGACGACCGTTATAAACGATAGGGTCTATCTGACCAGTATTTTCTATCGTTGAAAAGTCGCTTCTCTGTCAGTAGAGAAGCGACTGAATAATACCTTTATGTCCTGAAGCTTCCGGCTATCCCGTCAAAAATGTAGCCGTCCCGGTCAAGCTGGTTAGTCCTGATAAGAACATTGCTGATTTGCGTGAAACAATATTTCTGGAACTGACGCAGTAGCTCCACTCGTTGTGCACTTCCAGAAATGAGCAACATTTTCCAGTGTGAACTCACCGCACCAGGGCTACAAAGCACCAGGCTAAAACGCCCATGGGAAGGCCAGAACCTGACCTGCACGGGATACAGCCCGCCGAACTCCTGCTGATATTCAGCGGCGGCATGCCAGCCATTCGGTATAATCAGGTCTGCGATGACCGATTCAGACAATGCACGACGAGCAATAAATCCCTTTCGACGCTGATGTTCCAGTTCCTCCGCACACATATTTTCAATAGACATCGTAATTCCGCCAGGTATGTCAAAATTCAGAGACTGTTATTCTTGGTTATCTTCGCCTCCAGAACATCCAGCCACTGAACAGAATCATAGCACCGCACAGCAGCGCCAGATTCGGCAAGATGGTGTCCAATGAGCTGCTGAAAATTTCATCGGGGTTATGATCTCCCCAGAATTCCAGCTTGTATCCGATACCCCAGATAAAAAACCCCAGACCTGAAGCCACAATTCCCCACTTAAGGAGAAACAAGATCACGTTGTCCAGCATACCTGGCGGATCGCGCCAGGTGATAACCAGCGCAATCAGGGAACAGATTGCCATCCCGGCATAGTACGCCGTGCTTTCAAACATCTCCGGTGCCGCATAATGTATAACCAGCGTAAACAGGCCATTTAACAGCGCGATCAGTATCCAGAATCTCATGTCTAAATTATCCTTTTTAAGCACCCTGCCAAACGTATTCTGGCAGGATATAATATCAGACTCAGTGAGGCGACTTTCCCCGAAAATAATCCGGTCGCGCCGTCAGTTCCCGCTCAATAAGTTCATCGGCAAAAAGCGGGGCAGCCCGGTTAATACGTTTTTCAAGATTACGCCTGCGGGTTGCCGCCTTACGTTCATCGCTCCAGCGGCGAATCGGTGTGTCACAGAGAAAATCCACGCAGACGGCATAACCTGCACCCGGAACCCACAGGGACATAACGGATGCGGGCGCTGACGCCCCCGCTTCCACCACCTCACATGCCAGTTCATACGGACCAGGGCACGGTTTATGCGCCAGCTTCCAGCGCAGCGAGTAACGCCACTTCATACCCGCTCCCGTATTGTCAGCTTGTTCGGTACCATCCAGCGCTCCAGTTGACGGACAGCTTCAGAACTCTCACTTGCCAGCGCCGCCGATTCAACCATGACGGTCCAGAAAGGCTGGTTCGTCATCATCCAGCGCTCCATTGGCTCAAGTGACGGGAAACGCTCACTCCAGCGCCAGAACATTTCCTCCAGGTCGTACTGGCGCAGTTCAGTACCCGACCAGCGTGCGCTCCAGCTGCTGACCGTCTCCGGGGTATGAAAAGCCAGCTCGATCTCCGCCTGCCCCGCCAGCGCCTGATACGCTGTTTCGCGCTGGCACGCCTCTTTTCGGCGCTGGCGGGTGTATTTTTCGGCGCTCAGTTCACTTTGCCTGCGCCGGCGCTCTGACGTCTGAAACTTCGTTTCCGGGAACAGTCGCCAGCCGTCCGACACCGACAGGGGTAACCAGCAACATGCGCCACGGCTTTCAATCAGCCGATCAATCGCTGCCAGCCAGTCCTGCTTTTTCCCCCGCAGGTTCTGTGCTGTCATCCCCGGAGAAAACCAGCCGATATCTTTTACGGTGACACGTTTGCTACCGTTCAGGATGCGGAAGAAGGCATGGGCGTAGGCAAACTCAGCAATATGAACGCCACGCTCATATTTCTTCTCCACTTCTGCGATGGCCTGCATTGCAGCACGACGCTCATGACTCAGGGGTACCAGTGACATACTCGTCGGGATCATTGTGCACCCTCCATCGCCAGGACACTGATAATGCTGGCCTGACTGTAGCCATCGGCATCGAGGCTCGCTGTCAGACTGAGAGTATGAGAAATAGCCTCCGGCGAATATGCAGGCAGGGTGCTGATAACAGAAAACGGGCGACCGCTGGCGGGAACGAACACCACCATCCACACCGGACTGATGGCACCTGGACTGCACACAGCAATATGGTAGTTGCCGTGCGGGGGCGTAAAGCGGACCTGCACGGGGAAGAAGCCGCCGAACTCGCTGCGGTACTCGCCGTTCACATCCCAGTGTTCAGGGCAGGACAGGTCACGCATGACGGCGTGGGTCAGTTCGCGGCGGAAGTCTTCGCCGCTGTCCCGCCAGTCCTCAAACTCATCACAGGACATCGTTTTCAGTACATCGGGGGTCAGAATAGTGCGCATGGATATCTCCTTATTGCCGCCCCGCAGGGCGGCTCTCCGTTATCAGGCGGCGTGTGCCGTGTTGGTGGTGTCGTTGCCAGTACTGTCGGTATCTGAAATAGCGTCGTCAGCATCGGTCTTACCCGCTGGCTCCGGTCCTTTCAGCCATGCCGGAACCCAGCGGGTGTGCTGCATAAAGTGCTCCGCATGCCCTGCTGCATCGCCCTTCTTCATCTTCTCCGCGTCACCCGCCGCGCCCGTCAGCCCCGCCTCTTTCAGGGAGGCCACAATCTGCGGATGTTTAAGGCTACCGAAGTAGTTGTCCTTCGTCGGCTGCCACCAGTCGCGCAGGTGGAAGCCGATTGCCGCCTCGACCGTATCGAGGGTACTGCGCGAGGTGTGCCCCATATCGCGGGTCTGTACCCCGTCAACGGAACAGGCCGTGCAGAAGGCCATCAGCGACATCAACACCCCGCCGTCAAGGGCAAAGAAGGTGGTGAAGTCCTTCTCCCACCCTTCCGGCAGCAGGGCTTTCAGCCTTGCCTGTTCGGTCATCAGGATGTTAAACGCTGCGCCATCCTTACCGGACGGGGCGTTCTCCGTCAGACTGCTGTGGGAAACAGTCAGGCTGATTCGGAACGGGTGCGTCGTGGTCAGACAGCCGGAAAAGACGCAGGTACACATGCGCCAGACCATCAGCGCCACCGCTTTTTCGGGCTGCTGCATCAGCGCCGCCTGGACTGCCAGCGTACGCTCGGAGGTCATTTTCGTGAGCAGCGGGACGCTGATCCCCTCTGCGGCGTCGGGCTGGCGTGAGGTGAATGGCACCGTTACGCTGCTGGTTTCGGTTCCTTCCGGCATATCCGCTTTCAGGCGTACTCCGCGCTGCACGTACACCTGCCCTTCGTACAGGCTGACCATCACTCCCGCACCTGACTTCATATCGTCAGTCCACGCGCTGGCTTCTGCCGCCTCCTGAATAGCGCGGATGTCCGCTTCAATCGCATCTGACTCGTCACAAACACTGTCATATGTATCGTACTGCTCCCGCAGCGCATCAAGACGCTGCTGCTGCTCAGGGGTGTACACCGGATCGGGTTCAACAGGCTGCACGAACTCCTTACCGTCTTCGCCGTGGTACCAGATGCGGGCTGCGCGTCCGCGACCCCATGCCCAGCCCTCACGCTGCTGAATGTCCTGCGCGATACGCTCAAGCTTTTCCTGCACCAGACGCTCAACCAGCACACTGTCAGCCGTACCGTCGCCCTCGTCCTGGCTGAACAGATCTTCACGGACGTAACCGCCTGCTGCCTCGTAGGCATCGCGCCCGATAAAACGAAATTTGGCGTTGTCGGTGCGCATCTCGGTTTCGGTAATGGCGCGTTTAATCAGGTGTGCGGGCGCGCTCGACCAGCTGGCCTTCACGTTTTCGAATACCTCGACCTGACGGGCAGGATCGTCCTCGAGACAGAGCGCCTGACACTGCTCAACGGTCAGTTCGTCCTGGGCGAGCTTCTCCATGAGGGACGGCGCGAGGTTTGCCAGCTTCAGCATGCGCTGCACGTGACGGGAGCCGAAACCGAGTGCATCGCCAATCTGCGCGGAGGTTTTGCCCTGCCCTGCCAGCGTACGGAAACCTGCAATCTGCTCGGCGGGATGCATGGCGGCGCGCTGCTCGTTCTCGGCGACGGAGGCAAGGGCGGCAATGTCGTCGGAAACACGCTTCACCATAACGGTATGGTCAGCATCGAGACGCCCTTCCTGCGCCAGCAGTTGCAGGGCAGTCAATCGGCGGCCACCTGCGGCCACGCCGGACTGCCCGTCCGCGAGGGTGTGAACAATCAGGTTCTGCAGCAGTCCGAGCGTCTCGATGGAGTCGGCCAGACCGCGAACGCTGTCCACGGAATACGGGATAGTGCGTACGTTCAGCGGGGATTTAACGAGCGCGGACAGCGGAACATACTCGATGACAGCGGCCTCAAGGGCGGCTTTCAGGGCTTCTTCCTGCGCTTTCGTGATTTTTTTGCTGCTCGCTTTTTTGGGTGCTTTTGCTTTAACATCGGTTACTGACATAGTTGATACCTCACTGGATATTGATGATTGTCCGGCCCTGCGGAGTTACCGCTCCGGCAGGGCACCTTTTTACTGCTGTTTAGGGATGCCGTAGTCCCGGATATAACGGTTCATCAGGTACTCACCACCTGGTTCAAAATTCCATACCCGCCACACCATTTCGCCGTCCTGACGAACCACCAGGCGAAAGTGCGTCCCCTGATCGTCTTCAATCGCGACATTCTGATACTGCGCTGCAACCGCTTTAGCCTGCTCGCGGGTGAATGTGCCATCAGGCAGTGACTGAAGGGGCGGTATAACGTTGCTGGTCATGTACATCTCCTTTTCCTGCCCCGCTGGTTGCGGGGCGTTTTCATCATGCAGGTCAGAACGGGGCATCATCATCCATCGGCGGATAATCGTCCGGTAACGGCTGTGGGGCTTGCTGAGACGGCGGTGTAGTCTGACGGGGTTTTCTGCCGCCCTTCGCTTTCGGGGATTTTTCAGGAGTGCCAGCAGGTTGTGCCGGAGTGGCTGGTGTCTGCGGTTGTGCGGGTTGCTGCGGAGCCGTGTTCTGTGGCTGACCGCCGTCACGACGACCGCCCAGCATCTGCATAGTACCGTTCTGTCCGACCACGATTTCAGTGACATAGCGCGTTACGCCGCTGTCGTCCTGCCAGTTTCGGGTACGTAACTGCCCTTCGACGTACACCTGAGCGCCCTTGCGCAGATACTCGCTGGCCACTTCCGCGAGCTTGCCAAACAGCACCACGCGATGCCATTCGGTGTTTTCGCGCATCTCTCCGGTCTGTTTATCGCGCCAGGACTCAGAGGTAGCGAGGCTGAGATTAGCGACCGCGCCGCCATTGGGCATATAACGGACTTCCGGGTCCTGGCCCAGATTACCCACGATGATGACTTTGTTGATGCCGCGTACTGTCATGATGAATCTCCTTAATCCGTTGTTTTGCTTTTAAAACCATCACCCGTTGAGTTGCCGGGGCCGCGGTTTTGACGTTTTGCGGGGTCCTGCTGAACGCGCCCGCTGGTTGTTACCTTCACCCGTTTGAGAGCCGTTCGCCGCAAGGGCGTAAACCAGCGCGGGCGATGGCGGATGTCCAGGGCGCGGTTTACCGCGTACCATTTACCCTGGACAGCTGACAGCGACTGTGCTTGTCTCAGCCCCGGCGTAAGGACTCAAAAGGGTGAAAAAACCAGGCAAGGAATGAGCAGGAACCCGCCGCAACGACGGAAAGCGCGGGCGCGAAACGGCGTTGCGCCTTACAGCCCGGCGTCAGTTTGCCGGGGTGCAGAAAGCGCAGGATACGGCGCGTAAAAGGGGCGGCGCATCCTGATAAGGATGCTGCAAGCCCTGGTGTTGCGTCATGGGATGGAAGCCCGAAGGGCGGAGACGGTTTACCGGCTCCGTTCACGACAGCCCGCCCGGACGCCCGCAGTGAAAACGGGAACGGGCAGAAAACAGAAAACGGGAGGATAAGAATGGATTACATGCGGTTAAAATGATGGCTGACGATCATCCAGCTTGATGCCAGCCGGGAACATCAGGAGCGAAAATGCTTTTCTTTTCTGTACTGCACAACGCTGTACCAGGCCGAAGCCAGGAAAGCAAAAACGGTGATCAGCACTCGTAATTCGTCCCCCGGCTCCCTCCCCTTCAGCATCAACGTTATGATGATGCCGGCAACGATAATCCATGCAACGCCACTCCAGAGACGCAGTTTACCGGTCTGCTTTACAGGAAGATATCCCTGATAATACGCGCACTCCAGGGCTTCAGCGACTGACAATGGAGAGGAGAGTGCGCGGCGCCGGAGGCGCGGCGAAGTTTCTCTCCGGCAGGCGCAGCCTGCCCAGGTTTTCGCGCGGGCTGACAGGCGCCCTCCGGCCCGGACGCCTGCCATCATACTTACTGGCCTTTTCCACCCTGTAAGATGAAAAAACCGCCGATGTACACGGCACACTGACAGGTCATGTAGTAACAAATTTCATCCATCACCTGCGCGGTGGTCAGTTCCCGCTGACCGGCATCACGTCGGCGGGCATTAATCAGGGCCTTGTACTGTCGCAGGATCTCACGGCTTTGTGGTGCAAGTTTCATACGTTTTCTCCTTAACCGGCGGGTTTCCCCGCCGGACATTAATCAGTTACTGAAGACATAGCCGTCATGGAACACATAGCCGCTGCTGAACAAGTCACGCGCCCAGGCTGCAAAATCGAAATAGCTGCGCAACGGCTCCGGCACCTCATTTAACAGGCCGTTGTCCTCCACCATCTCCCGCGCATAGTCTTCCTCGCTTTCCGCCTCGCCGCGGTACGCATCATCAAACGCGTCATAGTCACACTCGCCGGTATACTCCGCCCAGGCGATAAAAGCGGCTTCCCTGCCCTCTTCTTCGGCGCGTTTGTAAGCGGCGATAAAATCCCAGTCAATGGAGCTTTCAGAGGCAAACTGCGACGGGATACCCTCCCAGTCCTGGAACATAAACTCGGCATCCCATTCATCAGCATGCAGCGCCTGACAGGCCTCGTAAAAATCCTCCCTGCCATCAAATTCAGTCAGATCAAACCATTTGCCGTAAATGCTGCCGCAGTTGTATTTATGGTAGGTGCCAACGTAGACCGCAGGTGTGGTGGTCGTAATGCTCATAAAAAATCCTCCATAGTCGATGTTGTCTGAGTTCCGGCTTACGCCGTGCCGACACGACAGCCGGGCGAAAAGCGGAGGATGCAAGGGCGTCACCGAAGCCGCAGCGCAGTAAAAAAGCAGGAGCAGGCTGGACGGTTTGACGGCGAAAAATGAGCCGGAAAACGACGGGAAGACGGCGGATAATGCATTTGAAATAAACTGCGACCGGGTGAAGGTGACGGCGTTTACGCTTCCCTTGCATCAGCCGCGGCCCGGCTATAGTAGAGGCACGGCGTTTGCCGCAGGCCGCACGGGGCGTTCCTCACTGCGAAGCCGGAACAACGTGGAGGAAGAGCCATAAAAGCGGAGCCGGCGACATCCTTATCCTTCAATGTTGATTCAGGGGGCCGCAGCCCCCTGCTGTTCGCTACACTGGCCGTATTGCTGACAGGGCATTGCGGACAAGACTGATTTCTTCACGCGCTTCTGCCATGACCTCATGTAACAGGGTTAAATCCATCCACCGGCGCGGAGGCTCGCCCGGAATACGCAGTACATCGCACATCTGGCCACATGCCAGAATTTGGTCAACTTTGTCGCTGATAACAAAGAACTCGACGCTGCTGTAGCGTGCCCCTTTATTCAGGACGGCATCGAGCACTACCGGTAAATGGTCATCGTCGTCGTCCAGCCAGCAGGGCATATCATTTTCCTTCACAACCAGACGGAAATTTCGGGTCTGCCGATAAAACAGCGTTTCCCCGCGCGTGGTCAGCGCCGCCTTTATCCGGCGCGCATCCTCCCATACCTGCCGGGAGACACCCCGCACGGCGCGGGACAGGCAATCCGTTACAGCCTGAATCTCCGGCTCCGTCAGCCATTCCCCGGCCCAGGGGAATGCTATATGTGTTCCGTCCTCCGGAAGCTGCGGCGCGTCGGCATAGCGGCTGCCGGATAAAATAATCTGCGCAGGCGTCCCGGCTATTTTTGTCATGGCACTTTGCAGCTCTGCGGGTACGTCACCGGAACAAAGTAACGGCAGCAGATGAACAATATTTGCCGCATCCAGACGGACATAAATGCTTATCCAGCCCGGTTTATTGACCGGATCACGCTGTTCAACATCGATATGGTCAGGCCATCCATAATCAGCAATCAAATCGCGCGCACGACGCATCACAAGGGCGGTTAACGTGGTGATTTCCTGCATAATGAGTTCCTTCTGAAGGGATTCAGAACACGCCGCCCGGGCGGCGTGTTGATATCAGTTTTTTAATAACGCGCGAACTTTCGCCGCATCAGCCAGGCGACGGGTAACACTTTCCGGTACGGGATGATTCTCATCCCGCGCGGACCATTCCCTTTGCCACAACACCTGTTCAGCGGTTATCAGCAGGGTTTCAAGCAGGTCAGCCGGCACCGTCACCGCCGGAACGTCCTCTTTCACCTGTTCAATCAGATCCATCACCGCACCGGCAGACACGCCCGACTCAAGCCGTTGTTCCTCCGGAATGGCGTCCATACGCGCCAGTACCGCCCTTGTGTCCTGCTCCGAAACGGCATATTCCATTCCGTCGGCCAGCGCTTCGATATCCGCCGGGGACCAGACAATGAGATTCAAAGGGGTTTCTGCGGGATACTGCTCACGCAACAACCGGCAGAGGATTTCACAGGTTCCGTACATGTTTTTCTCCTTAGTCCTTAAAGCAGGCATCCAGCTCAAGAATTTCGTTGTATGCCGCCATAAACAGGGCATTGATGCGAAAAAGGGTCTGACGGGTCAGGCGTTCGGCCAGCACATCAGAGTCAAAGCGATAGCGGTGCTCCATCCCGTTCAGCGTCGCCCGCAGGTCACACATGCTGTTGGCGACTTCCGCCACTTCTGCGCGGAGTTTTTCGTGTCCGGCATAGTTCATTACGCAGCCTCCGGGAACTCGTCGTTAGCGGCCGGGGACTGCATGGCGCGCCGGACGGCGGCCAGACGCTGCTGTCCGGCCCGGTGATACTGCTCCAGCAGTTCAATACCGATGTAGCGACGGCCAGCCTGGAACGCGGCCACGCAGGTCGAGCCACTGCCCGCAAAGGGGTCGAGCACAATCGCGCCGGGATGCGTGAAGGACTCAATCAGCGGTTGCAGGCTGGTTACGGGTTTTTCGGTCGGGTGGTGCCGGTTGCCGCTGTATTTCCAGGACAGCACGTCCGGCAGCGGGTTTTGTGGCAGACGTGGACGGCCTTTTGCCAGCAGGTAGGCGCACTCATGACGGTAGCCCACGTATGCGGCCTTCGATGTGTAGGTTTTGGTAAACACCAGGTGGCCGACAACGCTGAATCCCGCATTTTTCCAGGCGGCCATAAAGCGATCGACGCGGTTCCAGCCGTAGAAGCTCACCATCAGCGCGTCTTTTTTCAGCACGCGATACATCTCATGGCAGGCGGGTTGCAGCCATTCATCGGTTTTATCGCCGGCGATGGTACGCCCCTGACGGTCACGAAAACCGACGAGATATGGCGGGTCGGTCAGAATGAAATCGACAGCATTATCCGGAAAGCCGGACATGATATGGACACAATCACCCTGGATAAATCGGGACATGGTAGTTCTCCTTTCTCAAATGCGGCGCCAGTTACGCCGTGCCGATACGACAGCCGGGCGAAAAGCGGAGAATGCAGGGGCGGTGCCGCAAGCCGCAGCGCAGTGAAAAAGCCCACGCTGGCTGGACGGTTTGACGGCGAAAATTGAGACGGAAAACGACGGGAAGACAGCGGGTAATGCCTTTGAAATTAACTGCGACCGGGTGAGGACACCGGCAGAGCGAACCCTTGCATTCGAAGCGGCCCGGCTACAGTAGCGGCACGGCGGCCACACGATGGCAGGAACCTGAAATACAGCCTATGTTCTGAACTGAAGAAAACACAGATTTCGCATGCGAAATCTTCACCGGAGAAACGATAATGTGCGGTCGGTTTACGCAGTACAACTCCCGCGAGGAGTACCTGTCCTTTCTCGGAGAAGAAGCAGAACGGGACATTCCGTATGATCCAGAGCCCGTCGGCCGCTACAACGTTGCGCCCGGAACCCGGGTATTGCTGCTGAGCGAACGCCGCTCGCAGCTGCAGCTTGATCCAGTTCACTGGGGTTATGCCCCGGAGTGGTGGAACAAGCCCGCTCTTATCAATGCCCGAAGTGAAACTGCAGCCAACAGCAGGATGTTCAGGCCACTCTGGGAGCGCGGAAGGGCCATTGTTTTTGCCGACGGCTGGTTCGAGTGGAAACAGCAAAACGGCGTTAAACAGCCATTTTTCATTTACCGTAAGGACGGAAATCCACTCCTGCTCGCAGCCATCGGGAAACCACCCTTTGAGAACGGCAATGACCACGAAGGATTCCTGATCGTCACAGCAGCTGCGGATGAGGGGCTGCTGGATATTCACGATCGGCGACCGCTCGTGTACTCACCGGCTGCCGCACGGGAATGGCTTAGCGAAAACACAACCGGTAAAGAGGCAGAAGACATTGCCCGTGAGGGCAGTCTTTCCGCCGAAGATTTCACATGGCACCCCGTCAGCCGGGCTGTTGGCAATCCGGGGAACCAGGGCCGGGAACTGATAGAGCCACTGGCTTAGCAGACGGTGAGATACCCGGCATCCACTCACAGGGTTATGCACCGTTTCTGTGGATAACCCCGAGCCTGTTTTATCCGCCAGAACAATGACCTGGCAGGAGCCGGTAAAATTCTCCTTGCAGGACGGGAAATATCTTAAATAATACTGTATATAAAAACAGGTATTTTAAGAGGTATGCCATGATCCTTTTTGTCACTCCCGCATCTGAGCCAGCACTGTTAACCATCCCACTTTTCACAGAGCGCTGCCCTGCAGGTTTTCCGTCACCGGCCGCGGACTATACCGAAGACGAACTGGACCTGAACGCCTACTGTATCCGTCGCCCCAGCGCGACCTACTTTGTCCGGGCCATTGGCGATTCGATGAAAGACATGGGCCTGCACTCCGGCGATTTAATGGTTGTCGACAAAGCTGAAAAACCCAGGCAGGGGGATATTGTCATTGCGGAAACAGATGGCGAGTTCACCGTTAAACGCCTGCAGCTTAAACCCCGAATCGCCCTGCTGCCGATGAATCCCGCCTACCCCACACTCTACCCGGAGGAACTGCAGATATTCGGCGTGGTGATGGCATTCATACATAAGACGCGGGGTACTAACTGATGTTTGCGCTCGCTGATGTGAATTCGTTCTATGCGAGCTGTGAAAAGGTATTTCGTCCTGACCTGCGTAACAGGCCCGTTGTGGTACTCAGCAACAACGATGGTTGCGTCATCGCGCGCAGTGCCGAAGCGAAACGGCTGGGTATAAAAATGGGTATCCCCTGGTTCCAGCTGAAGGCGGCACAATTCCCGGAGCCGGTCATCACGTTCTCGAGCAATTACGAGCTTTATGCATCGCTGTCGAACAGGGTTATGTCTCATCTCGAGGAGCTTGCGCCGCGCGTGGAGCAGTACAGCATCGACGAGATGTTTCTGGACATTCGCGGCATAGACCGCTGCATTAATTTTGAGGACTTCGGTCGACAGCTGCGCGAACACGTGCGCTCCGGTACCGGGCTGACAATCGGCGTCGGAATGGGGCCGACCAAAACGCTGGCTAAAAGCGCGCAATGGGCGTCGAAAGAGTGGCCACAGTTCGGTGGGGTGCTTGCGCTGACGTCACATAATCCGAAGCGAACGGAGAAACTGCTCTCATTGCAGCCAGTGGAAGAAATCTGGGGAGTAGGTCGCAGGATCTCAAAGACGCTTAATTCGATGGGCATCACTACGGCACTGCAGCTGGCGCGCGCGAACCCTGTATTTATCAGGAAGAATTTTAACGTAGTGCTGGAGAGAACCGTCCGGGAACTCAACGAAGAAAGCTGTATTTCGCTGGAAGAAGCTCCGCCGCCAAAACAGCAAATTGTCTGCAGCCGGTCCTTTGGAGAGCGTGTCACGACGTATGAAGCGATGCGGCAGGCCGTCTGCCAGTATGCTGAGCGTGCAGCTGAAAAGCTGCGTGGCGAGCGGCAGTTCTGCAGGCATATTGCTGTATTTGTGAAAACGTCACCGTTCGCGGTGAACGAACCGTATTACGGGAATGCGGCCAGTGAGAAGTTGATGACACCCACGCAGGATACCAGGGACATCATAGCCGCAGCGGTGAAAGCACTGGATCGGATCTGGGTGAATGGGCATCGATATGCAAAAGCGGGTTGCATGCTCAATGATTTTACCCCTACAGGGGTTTCGCAGCTGAATCTGTTCGATGATACTCAGCCCCGAAGCAACAGTAATCAACTGATGACAGTCGTGGACAGTATTAACCATTCGGGCAAGGGGAAAATATGGTTCGCCGGTCGGGGGATTGCCCCCGAGTGGCAGATGAAAAGGGAACTACTTTCGCCAGCTTATACGACACGCTGGGCAGATATTCCTGCCGCGAAATTGACTTGAAATCGTGGCGATTTCACCTTGAAATTCTCAATATAAATAACTTAATTTCAATAAGTTAGATGTGAAATCGCCATGGCGAAATTATTGGCTCAAATTTCTATCAAGTACCTCGTTGATAGCTTTGTCCAGTTCATCCTGAACCACTTTTGACATACGGCTAAACTCATAAGTCAGCGTACGCCCTTTCACACGCTTGCGCGCGAACTTATCCTTTTCTTCAAAGGTCCAGAGTGCGGAAATTACTGACTTTTCCTTAGGAGGCGGAGCTATCAATGCCTGAGAGGCCTGAGAAATCAATTTCAGTATACTGGCTTTCTGTTCGTCTTCTGGTCGCTCGTAGTCACTCAAAATTGCATCGTGCTGACCTGAGACAGACTGAATGAGCCCTTCAGACGTTAAGCCCTTTTCACTGAGTTTTTCATTAACCTCTAACAGAATTTTATAGTCACTAAACGACAGCTCAGACTGAACCGGGAACAGAGAAATCAATTCTTGCGGTACTGCTGCAGCCTGCAGTGCCCTGGTGACCTTAGCCTGGGATAACCCCTCCAGTTCAGCAATTTCCTTTTGATTGAATCCAGACTCTTTCAGAGCCATCAATCTTAAGCCGATCTCCCGTAGGTTATGCTCTTTAGCTGTCTGGATATCTTTAGCCAGCTGGCGAGCTTCATCAGCTGATAAAAGTTCACCGGTAACCATTACATCAAGGCCAGTACGGATATAAATCGCTGAGGCTCGCCGTCTTGAACCATCCAGTATCTCAATCCTTTCACCTTGCTGAATACCAATACAGGGGAAGAATTGCTGAAACTTAATCGTCTGGATAATAGATTTCAGAGACTCCCTAGTCAGAGCAAGTTGATCTCTTCCGTTGGTTTCCTGGTTTACGAATGTCTTACTTTCAACGTCCGATGCAGGTACTCGAAAAAACCTGAACGTTATCTTCCTACCGGTTTTTAGGGTAAATACCTGACTTCTTTGGGTGTCAGTCATCTCAACCATTGACGCCTGGGTATTTAACTGTCTGCCAATGGTTTTTCTTTTCTCATTCGACATCACATACCTCCGTTAGTACGAATGAACTCAATGCGATCAAATACGGCCTTCGCAAAGTCTTCCGCTGCTGATTTTGCGCTTTTAAGTGCCTCGGTGCTTCCATCATAGGTTGCTGGATTTGCGGAAATAACTGTGTCAAAAGTCTCCCCGCAGCGCTCGAAGCCATCCAGCCTCGGCAAAACCATGTCGAGCATATCGGCACCGAATACCTCTTTGGCCTGACTATGGCAAATTTTATGATCAGACTTGTTCAGGATTTTAGACATAAAACCGACATTTCCGATGAGATTGCAGGTGTGTCCATCCTGTTCGATCGAATCAATAAGCGCAGGAAGGCTGGCTACAAACTTCAGGGAAGAATGAAAATCAACCGTTGCCGGTGGAAGAGGGGTCAACATCAAGTCTGCCGCTCCGATGCAGTTTTTCAGGAACGCATCGAGGTGAGGACCACTATCAAGGAAGATAAAGTCGTAGTCATACCGGAGCTTGTCGATAATGTTCTCTTTAAGCACTGCATGAATATTTTGCCCAGGCAGATGTTCCTCACACAATCCCTTCCAGCCTTCAGCAAGGAATGCATCGTCAATGGAAGCAGGAATAACATCAACGCCCGGGATAATTGACGGCACGATGAAATCGGACAGTAATTCTTCACGAGACACGTTCTGGAGCATGGCCTGAGCAGCCGTATTTTCAACTAGGCCTACTGAATTCTCATGGCTCAGGAACATTGTCAGAGATGCCTGCGGATCGAAATCGATGGCCAGAATACGCAGATCTTCGAACAGAAGCTGAGGATGAGCCCGAAAGGCATGGGATAATGAAGCGGTAGAAACTGTCTTGGAACCGCCACCTTTAAGGTTACATACAAAAATAGCGAAGGCTTTATCAAAGCGATCTCTGTACTTGGGTACTTTACGATGGAAATACAGATCGATAACGTTCTGAATCGTCATCGCGTACTTCATCGTATTGCCGGAAGGTTTCTTTTTAAAAATGTAGCCACTGGCTTCCATTTCGGCCACAGCATACTCAACACTCCCTTTACTGAGCTTAGGCAGCTTATATAGGGCGGCTTTGCTGTATTCCTGATAGAACTCGGTAAGCTTCAATTCCTCTTTTTGCTGGCGGATACTTTCGCTCAAGGATGTCAGAAGTTTACCTGCACGTGTGGCGACTTTCCGTAACTGCTCAATATTTTCCATTTATCACCTCATGACGTTTTTTGTCATTTTGAACAAAAAGAATCATGTTGCAAGAAATAATTCATAATATTTTGATTTTACTCTCACAGGAGGCGCCGAAGATTAAATGGAGAAGAGAGTACTACGTCCACAATCATTTTGTTGACCCACAGCGCAAACCGTGAGTCTGTTCAGAGCTTGCATCTGAGCAGGAGAAGGTTTGGACAAGCTCGACGGGCGCGCCAAACTTGAAGTTGCCCGTACCATGCTGCAGAACGGCATTAACTTCAATACCGTTATGAAAATGACCGGTCTGACTGAAAACGACCTGGCGCAGATCCGCTACTAATCACCCTTTCATGGCACTTCCTGTCTGGCCATCAGCGAATACTGGTGGGGCAGGGAGACACCAGACTCAGGCTCTGCCTGACAGCAACAGCGATTAAACAGCTTCGTCACTCCCCTCAAATGTGCTGTCAGCTATCGTTGCCTGTACTAAATGCCAAAGCATTCTGGTCGGCCCCCTCCCTCCCTCTCTCTAAGTAGACGGTGATTCAAGTGCATATCTTTCGTTTTTGTCCCGCGTAAGGAACAAAAGAAAATATTACTCCTGCTGGCCAGCTCATCTTTTCAGCGTCACGCTGCAGCCAGAATATAAGTAGTGCTCGCCGCAGCCTTGTGACCGAGCAACGCGAGCGAACGGGCGAGGAAGCGCAATATCATCATTGCTAAAATGAGCAGGTACGCGCCAGTGTTTGATCACTGAAATCGCATATCTTAACGATTTTACATCAGTGGGTTATCCACATATACAGTTCTTCGATCCAGCAATAAGATCCTTAAAGCGATCCCTTTAAGATCCAAAGAAGATCCCCAGATCGCTGCAGGCCCTGTCAGCTCTGTTCCTGGGGGATGATCGCATAAGCTATAGAAGGATAATCATAAGCTGTAACTGGTATACAATAAGCTGTATCATGTAAAGGATATACTGTGATGAGTCAGCTACATAAACTATAGTAAGTATGAAGCCCAGAAACACACCCTGGGTTGTGTATAACATGAAGCTGCTTGTACCAGGCCTTACGGCTATTACAGGTTAGCAATCAGCATTCTTATTCTTTACTTTCCCACCGCCCGGAGGCTATCTGGACAAGGACAATCTGGACATAAAAAAACTGTTTGAAGAGGTGGATAAATCCTCCGGCGAAATAGTTAACCTCACGCCCAATGGAAGTAATACGGTCCAGCCTGTGGCACTGATGCGGCTTGGTGTTTTCGTTCCCACGCTCAAATCTCTGAAAAACAGTAAAAAGAATACGCTTTCCCGTACGGATGCTACTGAAGAGCTGACGCGGCTTTCTCTTGCCAGAGCTGAAGGCTTTGATAAGGTCGAGATCACCGGCCCACGGCTTGATATGGATAACGATTTCAAGACCTGGGTCGGGATCGTCCATTCCTTTTCCCGGCATAAGGTTATTGGGGATAAAGTGGAACTTCCGTTCGTCGAGTTCGCTAAACTGTGTGGTATCCCTTCAAGCCAGTCGTCCCGCAAACTTCGGGAGCGCATTAGTCCATCGCTTAAACGCATTGCGGGTACCGTGATTTCCTTTTCCCGCACTACCGAGAAGCACACCAAAGAATACATCACGCACCTGGTCCAGTCTGCCTACTACGATACAGAGAAAGACGTGGTTCAGTTACAGGCAGATCCGCGTTTATTTGAACTTTATCAGTTTGACCGCAAAGTACTTCTGCAACTCAAGGCTATCAATGCCCTGAAGCGCAGGGAATCAGCTCAGGCACTCTACACTTTTATTGAGAGTCTTCCGCGGGATCCGGCTCCTATCTCGTTGTCGCGCCTCCGAGCCCGACTGAATCTGAAATCTCCGGTCTTTTCTCAGAACCAAACGGTAAGGCGTGCCATGGAGCAGCTGCGTGACATAGGATACCTGGATTACACCGAGATCCAGCGCGGCCGGACAAAGCTTTTCTGTATCCACTACCGGCGTCCCAAGCTGAAGGCACCTAACGATGAAAGTGCAGAAAACCCGCAGCTGCCAGCGGCGAAGCGGGATGTCAGTCCGGAAATGGCTGAAAAACTGGCTGTCCTAGAAAAGCTGGGGATCACGCTTGCTGATCTGGAGAAGTTGTTCAAAACATCCTGAACATAAGCTGTAATGAGTAATTTTATTGTTGCTACACACCACAGCTTATATTAATGGCTCCGGAGAGTACCCTGCTCATTATAGTTTATATAAGCTGTGGCGAGGCGTCTCCTGTCAGTACGTTTGTACCGCTTGACTGAAAGCTCTTATCTTCGGTCTGAGAATTATTATTGGCTCGCAACAGCAGGCTTTTTTCAGGATGATAATACTCACTGTAGCTTATGTTGCTTACTGCAGTTTATGTTGTGGGCATTCTGCTCTCCATAGCTTATGTAAATTGTGGAAAGCAGTAATGTCATTTCAGCAGCGGCAGTGTCTGTAAAATCTCAGCGGGCATCACGCCCGTACCGGCTAAACGGCTCGGCCAGCGTGGCAACTGGGTCCAGCGCAAGCACCCACGTATAAACTTCCATCGAACGCGGCTCCTTATGCCCGGCGAGACCTGAATGACTATCCTGGACCGCCGGTGATAGAGCGTGTGCATGGTATAGCTGTGGCGGAACATATGCGGCGTGACCGAAATGGAAAAATATACACTGTCTGCTCCGGCCCGCTTC
Source organism: Pseudocitrobacter faecalis (assembly GCF_965231525.1). Classification (NCBI taxonomy): domain Bacteria; kingdom Pseudomonadati; phylum Pseudomonadota; class Gammaproteobacteria; order Enterobacterales; family Enterobacteriaceae; genus Pseudocitrobacter; species Pseudocitrobacter faecalis. The sequence goes on from NZ_CBDDNJ010000001.1 coordinate 68,248, forward strand.
ACCGTTTGCTTCAGCCACTTGCGCATGGTTTCATCAGTGACGGCCACAGCGGCTCAAATCGGTTGGGCCGCGTGGCCAAGATAAACGGGGCCGAGCAAAAAAGCGAAGAAACCGAATTCGTTATAGCACCTATCCATTTCCTTTCAGCATCGCGACCGCATCGCTCTCAGACATCTGGAACTGCACCCGGTGCCGTGCTGCCACATCCAGGGCAAACACCTTCGTATACACCTCCGTCGAGCTGATGCTCTTGTGTCCCATCAGACTCTGCAGCACCTTCAGTGGTATACCGGCGTACAGCATGTGCATGGCGTAGGAATGGCGGAACGTGTGTGGTGTCACCGGTACGGAGAACGTCACCCCGTCGGCCGCTGCCGCTTCAACCGCTTCGCTGAGCCAGGTGCGGACGGTCCGGTCGGTGATCTCCCAGATGCGTGCTTTTTCGGTTCTGCCGGTCCGCTTATTACGTCGTTCAAGAGGTATTTTCAGCGTGGCCACCATCATCTCCAGCTGGCTGACATAGTTCGCATCGGAAAGCGGAACCAGGCGATGCGTCTGACTGCCGGCAGGCGAGCGGCCGGCCGTTCGGGCCGCTTTCTCCGCCCGCTGCTTGAGGGTGGCCAGCTGCACGAACGGGTAGGGCGGCGCCAGGGAAAAATCACCCCGGGTCAGCGCCAGCGCCTCGTTAATGCGCGCGCCGGTGTTCCAGAGGGTTGCCAGCAGCATCTTGCGGTGGAGATCGGGGACATAGTGGAGCAGGGCGCTCACTTCCGGCGCCAGCAGATATTTTGGCAGTTCATCCTGAACCAGAGCCATCTGTCGCAGGGCTAGTGCGGCCGGGTAGTCGATGGCCACCGGCAGCTGCGCGGCAGAAAACGAAACTCCCTGACCTGGTATTGCCGGCATCATTGTTTCCTGTCCTCAGTGGACAGGTATTGTTTCCTGGGATGCTGAGCCTTCAGACTTCCGGGCAGATCATTTTTCATGGGGTGTCTCACGGCTTTGTTTCAGTTTGCTGTAGAGCCAGCAGGGAATAAAAATGGGAGAGAAAATAATGAAGCATATGAATTTTATCAGTAATACGTCCCACTGACGTTCGGTCAGATACCGGATTTGTTTTGCCTGATATGACTGACTGGATTTCAGTCTATCAATTTCCAGCTTCTGGCTCTCACACAGACGGTGTAGCTCATCAACTCCCTTATGCAAAGGCACAGCGATAAGGTGACAATGAAGACCTTTAGGGTACTGAAGCTCGCCTACGGTTAAGGGGATGGATAGTCTTCCGGCTGGTTCGAACCTGAATCCGATACCGTTCCAGAAGCGATCCCGACGAAGCATATTTTCCCTGTCATCTTCATCGACAGGAGATGTACGGATACGTTTCACGGGGGTATCAGCCGGAAGCGTCTTTGCCCAGGAAATCAGCTGTATCATGATCCAGGAGCCAAGTCCTCGTCCCCGCAAATTGTAGTCAAGCATAAAATCCGAATTCGTCAGGTCCAGTTCGGTCGTGCCATCCCATATATTTACAGTCCACTCCGCTTTGTATTGAGGCTCCTGATGCCAGCCTCCCCCGTTCCAGTACAGGGAAAGAGTGCATGTGCGGCCAGCCAGTTTTCTTTTCACGTCAAGACTGCCACTGGCAGGAGAGTAGGTTTCCTTCAGGGTTCTGATGACGACCACTCTGCATGCTGGCTGATATCGACCACCTGTGCGGCTCTCAGGCAGGGTCAGCAGCCAGGCATTATTGGCTTCATCAAATTTTGGTAGATCCACCTTATATGGTCCTTTTATGGTAAATATCTTCAGCCCAGCTCCGAGAGAGCATTAGCGGGTTAAAAGGGATACCGCTTATTGTTCTGCGAGCACACCTCGATCCATTCCAGCTGTCCGTGGGTAAGTACAGGTGATACCACTGACGGGCGCAGACAGTGATGCCCCCGTCAAACCCGGTCTCGGCCAGTTCCTCGGCGTTCTCCGGCCAGCGGAGCAGACGCCCCTCGGCTGAGATCTCGTAAAATGCACATTCACAGTCCAAGTCTTTAGTCTGGTATTCAGATTCTGTTTCGCCGTCCCGCATCACGGTAGTGAAAAGTGACTGCGTCAAACATTCCCATTTTTTGCTTCCTTAAATCGTTGAGAAATCCCGCCTTGCTGAAAGCGTCTTCCTACAGGCGTCGGATTATTTTCCGGGACGCATTAACATCGTGCTTCACCTTGAAAGGGTTGTCTTCAATACCAGGGTCATCACTGACGCAGTCATCGCTTTCACGCCGGCGCCATCCTCCCATAGGTTCAACGAAGATCCCGACGACGTATCCTTCCTGAGTGAGTAAATGTTTTGCCGGTGGGATCTGGGCGACCCCTTTCAGAACCGGATATTCAGTAATTCGCTCATAGATGACATCGTGTCCTTCATCATGGAGTTCCTGAATTAACACGTCAGCTGTTATGTATTTCGATACCTGCATTCAAAGATCCTCCTGAAGCATTTGAAGAGATACTCATGGAAATAATCACTATGCAGAATCATTCCCTGCTCACACGCCTGAATGTCACGCCTGAGGATTTTCCCTGCCGTCATCATTTTCAGGCTGATAATAAGCAGCCATATAACCACGGCATTAAATTACCGAATGCCCTTTTCGTCATGATCCGATTTTCTGCATATTCACGACTTTTCGGAAGTGTACCACGGTCATGGAATAAGCGAAGCGCTGTTTTCCGGTGCTGCGCGCCCGGTCACGAACCACGGCGTAAACACAACATGTAGAATAAATAGCAGCTGAAAGAGTGGCGCATCTTGTGTTTCAGGTGCATTGCGCACTGGTGAGCGGAAGAGAGATCCGGAACATGCTTTTTTCGGATCTCAGTGTAAAAGAGAGAAAAAAGGATATGCAAAGCATATCCATATGCCTGGCATCTGCATAGGTATGGCATACGCATATGTTCACCATCTGTATATGTTGCACCTATACATACACTGAACGTCTGCATATACTGAGCATATGCATGCACCCGGTGCAATGAACCTCATTCCGGATATGCATCACATATCAATACTTACCCGGGAAAAAATCATGAGAACCGTATCCATTTTCAAAAACGGCAACAACCGCGCCATCCGCCTGCCCCGCGATCTGGATTTTGAGGGGGTGAGCGAGCTGGAGATCGTGAGGGAAGGGGACAGCATTATTCTGCGTCCCGTCCGGCCGACCTGGGGCTCGTTCGCGCAGCTCGAAAAAGCTGACCCGGACTTTATGGCGGAGCGCGGGGACGTTGTCAGCGACGAAGGACGGGTTAACCTGTGAACAAAATGTATATGCTCGACACCAACATCTGCTCATTCATCATGCGCGAGCAGCCGGAAGCTGTCCTGAAGCGCCTTGAGCAGGCGGTGCTGCGCGGCCAGCGCATCGTTGTCTCGGCCATCACCTGGGCCGAAGTTTCACTGGCATCACAGGAAGCAGGACCAGCCGCACAGAAGCTGGCTGACGCATTCGCTGCCCGCCTCGATGCTGTCCTGCCCTGGGATCGCGCTGCGGTGGATGCAACCACGGAGCTGAAAGTGGCGCTGCGCCTCGCCGGCACGCCGATCGGTCCGAACGACACGGCGATTGCCGGGCATGCCATCGCCGCCGGTGCCGTGCTGGTGACGAATAATGTGCGGGAATTTGAGCGGGTGCCGGGTCTTGTGCTGGAAGACTGGGTAAGATAACGCTGTAATACAAAACAGGCGGTCTGGCGCTGCCGGACACTCTTTCTGTCAGCGGTATATAAAGGAATAAAAGATGCCTCTGATCACGCGGCTTATGCTGCAAAACTTTAAAAAGTTTCCGGAACTGGATCTGCGCTTCACTCATGACCGTAACATTCTGGTCGGTGACAACGAGTCCGGGAAAAGCACTATTCTGCTGGCCCTTGACCTTGTGCTGACCGACAGCAGGCACCGGGTCGAGGCATTGGGTGTGGAATCGCTCCTGTCCCAGGCAGCAGTCAGGCATTTTCAGGAAGGTGAGCGCCGCGCCGAGCTGTTACCCGTGCTGACAGCTGACGTTTTCCTGAGTAATGGGGGAGATCCTGACCTGAACGGCAGGCAAAATCTGGCGGGTATCGATGCGGATGGACTCAGAATGCGCATTGCACCAATGACGGAGGAATACGGTCAGGATATTCACAATGTACTACAGCAGGATCCCGATAATTTTCCCTATGAATACTATTCCGTGCGGTTCAGCACCTTCTCCGGTGGTCATTTCGCCGGCTTCAGACGCTATCTGCGCCATCTGCTGTTAGACAGTGCACGCATCGATAACGAGCACGCCGCACAGGAATATACACGCACAGTTTACAGCGTCAATGTGCCGGTGGCCGATCGTTACCGGCTTGAAAACAGTTACCGGCAACAGAAAATGCTCTTCTGCACCCGGCATCTGTCAGCCATAAACGACACGCTGGAAACGTATCAGTTTGGCGTGCGTTCCGGTGCTAAATCAGGTCTTGAGGCGAATCTGGACATTACCGAGGACGGTATTTCCATTCGTCACCGTGGAAAAGGAAGGCAGTGCTTCATCAAAACAGAGTTTGCGCTGCAGCGGCATCAGCAGCAGGGAGAGCTTCACGCACTGTTGCTTGAGGAGCCGGAGAATCATCTCAGCCATGTCAGTATGAAGAGACTGGTTAATCAGCTTGCCACTGAACGGCAGACGCAGGTGTTTATTGCCACACACAGCAGCCATATCTCCTCCCGCCTCGATCTACGTAAGGCAATCCTCCTCGGATCTACCCGGCCGGTACTGATGAATGAACTTTCCGCTGAGACTGCCGCCTTCTTCATGAAAGCACCGGATAATAACGTGCTGGAATTTGCGCTGGCCAGACGTGTACTGCTCGTGGAGGGGGATGCTGAGTTTATTCTGATTGAGGCCTTTTATCGCCGCCTGTATGGCAGGGCGCCGGAGGATGACGGGGTTCACATCATCGCTATCGGCGGAACGAGTTTCCGTCGTTATCTTGAACTGGCCCGTCTTCTGGAAAATCGCGTCGCGGCTCTTCGTGATAATGACGGAAACTATCAGCAAAACTGCGATGAACGCTATGCTGACGTGCTGTGTTCCCGCACCCGGGTATTTGCTGATCGCGACAACACCCGATCCACATTTGAAATCTGCCTGTATCAGGATAACGCTGCTCTGTGTGACGCGCTTTTCCGCGGAACCCGCCGAACACTCACGGTGCAGGAATACATGCTGGCCAATAAGGCAGAAGCAGCATTCCGGCTGTTACAGCTGCACGCCGAAGAGCTGACGGTACCTGATTATATTCAGGAGGCACTGGCATGGATAAGAGAGTGATATTTGCGGTTGCCGGCTCGGGCAAGACCACGCTGCTGATACGGCGGTTGAGTGAGGACCGGAGAACGCTGATCCTGACCTTCACCGTGAATAATGAAGCGCATCTGCGGGCGCAGATTATCAGACGTTTTGGCTTTATCCCGGACGGGATCAGGGTGATGACCTGGTTTGAGTTTCTGCACGGTTTTTGCTTCCGGCCTTTCCTGCAGGAGCGGCTGGCATCGCGTGGCCTGAGCTTCGACCGACCCCCTCCCGGAATACCGCGCACGAATGCCCGGCATTATCAGGATCCCGCCGGACGGCTATATCACCGGAGGCTCGCACACTTGCTGACAGCCCGGGGGCTGCTGCCGGATATCCGTACCCGGCTTGCCCGTTACTACGATGAACTGCTTGTCGATGAAGTCCAGGACTTTGCCGGACATGACTTTGATTTTCTGCTGGAGCTCTGCCGTGCGGAAATCACTGTGCTGTGTTGCGGTGATTTTTATCAGCATACCTTTGATACAAGCCGTGACGGCAACGTTAATTCAACGCTGCACGATGACATTACGCGATATGAGGCCCGCTTCGCCGCAGCAGGTTTCATGGTTGACCGCAACACGCTCAACCGAACATGGCGTTGCTCGGCTTCGGTGTGCGAGTTTATCACCGGGCAACTGAACATCCGTATCGCTGCCCATGGGATACATGCCACCCTGATTGAAACGATCACAGATGCAGAGCGCACAGCCACCCTGCACGCCGATAATACGGTGATTAAGCTCTTCTATCGTGAACATCACCGTTACGGCTGCTATTCCATGAACTGGGGCGTCAGCAAAGGGCTCGATCACTTTCAGGATGTCTGCATTGTGATGGGGCCCGCCCACTGGAAGCTTCTGACCCGTCAGGAACTGGCAGCCCTTCCACCGTCGTCCCGTAACAGGCTGTACGTGGCATGCTCACGGGCGCGCGGCAACATTTATTTTGTTCCGGAAACTCATCTGCGCCGATTCCGAAACTGAGTTACCGATTTCTCAGTCGGGCACAAATCAGTAAAAAGCGAGGGTCATCGACGGAAATACCGGCTGGACAGGTGCGGTTCCGGTTCTCGCTTTCCGGAACCTGGCTGACAATATGTAACATTATCATTAAATTCAGTTATGCCAGTTATTTTCATTCGCAAAATGTGAATAATGTGGCATACACGCCAGCATGAAATTATTGTTAACATTTTAAGTTCTGAATGGTTTTTCACTTGTTCAGTTAAAAGTGCAGGTCATTGAAAACATTGAACGGTTTTGTTGACCGGAGACTATTTCATCATCGCGGATAATGAGCGAAATTAACTGTCCATTATATCTGGGCCAGACAGAAAACATGGTATAGTCGGTGATGGATGCTGAAGTTTAGTAATTTCAGAAATAATTTAATTTGAGATGCCATGACAATGGTTTTTCTGATTTACCAGAGCTGAAAATATGGCATACTGCAGATGTTACCTGACTGCACTCATACCGGGTAACGGACTGTGTATTGTAATGATTTTTTTATTGCAGGGGGGGGATCGTGATCTATAAAATTTGCCAGGTAATTGACGGGGAGTACGTTTGCGACATTGATATAAGTGTGGGAGAATGGAAAGCTCTATTACTGAACGAAAAGGTTTTTGACTCTAAAAGTATTGAGGCGTTAAAAAAATGGTATATTGAACCAAATCATTCCTGCACATGTTTCGATATAGGAAAAAAGTACGACCAGCACAGTATGAGTGCTAATGGTGTTATTAACGGACTAGGTGGTAGAGTTCAAAAAGAGCTTGGCAGATTCGAAGTTATAGGGATCGGCAATATAGCCCCCGGAACAAAATTCATTACAGTCATGAAAAGTAAAGAAAACGGTGAAAAACCAAAAAGATACTTATGGACAATTCGTGATGAACTGGTTCAGGCAATTAAAGAACTGAATTTTTTTGATGAAGCAGAAACAACAAATAATGAATTTTACTCTGACAATGAATTAATCAATGCTATGAATGAACACAATAACTTTGATGCCACCCAGGTATTTGAATATACAGGAGAAGCTAAACCAAAGAAAAATGCAATAGAAGTCAAAAATGGCTTTTCGTATCCAAGGAATAAAGGGGTGTCCAAAAATGCACTGAATAAAGCAGGTTACAAATGTGAAGTCGATAGCCAGCACCCAACCTTCAAAAGACGTAACTCTCCTCTGAATTACACTGAACCACATCATATTGTACCTATGTCCAGGCAGGATGACTTTGATAATTCGCTTGACGTCGAAGAAAATATAATATCTCTGTGTTGTAATTGTCATAAACAAATTCACCTCGGCCATGGATATGAAGAAATGCTGGAAAAAATATATAACGAGAGAAAGGAGTTATTAAAACAGGTAGCTATCAATATATCACTGGAGGATTTGATTCGTTATTATAAGGGATAGAACTGGCGAATGTCGTTAAAGGGTAATGCTTTATCTTACTTGCAGAGATGTACGCCAATATTCCGGCCAACAAATTATTCGTGTGATTCAGTCTATCTTATGAGAGACAGTACCTTTCTTCCCGGTCCCGCCAGATGCTGTCTCTAATCCTTATTAGATCAATCATTACGGCGTATGTGCACTGTTGTACAGCGCGGACATATGGCACGAACCTCTCATTCAGGGGGGGTATGCAACGGACATCCATTTGCCATTCACCTCGTAGCTGGATACAGATGGCAGTGAGCTAAGGATATATACCCAAACAATGTCATTGTTGACGGACTGTATCCGGAGGATTAATATTTTGTTGCGTAAAAATAAAAAACCCGAAATTAATCGGGTTTTAATTATTTAACGATTATCTGGCTCCCGTGTTAGGGAGTGAGTTAAATTTACTCTTATTGCGACGTTTTTGCAATCTTTATTTTTGACTATCAAGCCATTTATTCATCTGCTCAATTTCTCCTTTTTGAGCTTTAATGATGTTCTGTGCGAGCTTTCTCATTTCTGGATTTTTACCGTATTTTAGTTCGGTCTCAGCCATTGCAATTGCCCCTTCATGGTGTGCTACCATGCCTTTCGCAAAAGCCTTGTCGGGATCGGATTCATTAACTGCGGCCATCATTTTGTTATGCATATCGCTCATGCCGGCCATATATTCCTGTGAAGAAGCTGATTTGGACATATCAGTCATTTCCATCCCTGAATGTTCTGCTGAAATCGCTGGCAGGGATAACATTAATACTGTAAATAAAGCGTTTCTGGCTTTCATAAAAAATTTCCTTTTCACGTTACTACTCGTTAACTGTAGCAGAATCTGATAAAAAAGCCCCCCTGCAGGGGGCAAAAATACAGCAACATAACAATATATTCCGGTTAAGGAATAATCCAAGGAAAGGGTAAACGCACAGGTATCACAGTCACATTCAGCCTGCATTGACCATGCGACGATGCGCTTCGGCCATGTCCTGATGAGGACCGGACTGACCATTATTCATGAATTCATGGGCCACTGCTGCTCTTTCATGCTCATCCAACGATGCGTACGACGTTGACGACCTGGTAAGAGTCACGATGTTACTTCCCATCATCTTCTGGTGGCTTTCTACCATTTTCTGATGAGCATCGGCTGATCCGTTAGTCATGGTTTCATGAGCAATAATAGCCTGCTCATGCTGATCCATACCAGCCATACTTGGGGCGATACCCTGGATCTCAGCAGGCGCAGAGATAGATTGCATCTGATGAGCAGGAGCCTGTGCATTGTTGACTCTCTCATGAATATCTACGGTTTCAGTGGCCCAGGCCGAAGAAATTAAGCCAAAGCCCAGCAAGGATGCTAATACGATATTTTTCATGATAACTCTCCATTTCTTAATTAGTGATGTCCGGGGGAGTACAACCGGTGTTTTCAGTTCCATAACTGAAACAGGCTCGGCAGTGTTTATTTCTCCGGGAGGGGACTGGATATTCAGTTCCTGGTGTACTCTGACGCCGGGTATTGATGAAGCAATCCAGCCTCCCTGTTAAGTTGCACTAATTATATCGAATGCCTTCTGTTTGCTGCATGACAGGCTGATGACATCTTTGTCATATTATCTTTTTTGAGCGACCTGATTCATTTTATCCAGTCTTGGCACGGATAAAATGAACCGTGTCGAGCGTATATCCGATTCCACGTTTACCTTACCATGATGGGCTTCCACAATTGACTTCACAATCGCAAGACCGATGCCGCTGCCTTCACCTTTTCGTTGTCTGGAAGGGTCCACCCGGTAAAAACGATCAAACAGCCGTGGTAAATGTTCCTCCGGGATGGGTTTTCCCGGATTTTCTACCATAAGATAAAAGCAACTTTCCTGTTCTCTTACTGAAACAGTGATTGCCTGTGCCTCCGGCGTATAGCGCAGGGCATTGGACAGAAGATTGCTGATAGCTCTTCTGAACATCTGAGGATCACCCTCGACCAGACAGGGGTTGCCATAAAACTTCAGCGTGATATTGCGCTCCTCCGCCCAGGCTTCAAAGAAATCAAAGACCTTCATGACTTCGGCACTCAAATCAAACATAACCCGTTCAGGGATCAGCTGGTTATTGTCTGCCTGCGCCAGGAACAGCATATCGCTGACCATTTTGGTCATCCGGTTGTACTCTTCAAGACTGGAATAGAGAACATCCTCGAGTTCCTTCTGCGATCGGTTCTGACTCAGTGCGATTTCCGTTTGCGTCACCAGGTTAGTAATGGGCGTTCTGATTTCGTGCGCAATATCGGCAGAGAAATTGGCCTGACGGGTAAAGACATCTTCAATCTTCCCAATCATATGGTTGAACGAGATAACCAGCTGCTCCAGCTCAATAGGTACGCGGGCCGGCTCCAGCCGCGCATCGAGATTCTCGGAAGTGATATTTTTGATGACATTGCTGACATTGCGAAGGGGCAGATGCCCCTGGCGGACAGCAATTCGAATGATCAGAATAATCAGCAGGCTTATCACGGCAGCAATTACAATCAGATTCTTTTTCAGCGCATCGAGGTAATGGAGATGGAAATTAATGGAGAGGCCAGTCAGCATGACATAGTTCTGCTGTTTGCCCTGAAATATCGCCTGACCAGAGGAGGCGATAATTCTGTATGTTTCCATCTTCATTCCGGACCCGGTATCCATCGGTCCCGCAGGATCCTCCACCGTCCAGAGAAAGACATCACGTGCACGGCTATGCTCGCTAAAATCGGCTGAATTCACAGCAGAGCGTAAAGCAGCCCCCTGCACAGAGCTGTACAGCACCTCTCCCCGGGGATTAAGTAGCAAAAGAGCAACGTTACGGTAGCTGGCGATCGATTCCTTTATTTTGCTTATTTTCTTTTCATCCGGATCAACCGGAGACTGCAGGATACGGTTTAGTGTGGTGCTGATTTGTTGCAGATCGCTGACATCCTGCTCGGCAAAATGCTTATCAACAGAATGCAGCATAAACCAGGTGAAGGCGATAAACGCCAGTATTGTGGACAGGCTGATAAAAAAGGTCAGCCGCAGAGCGAGTGAGAAAGGTCGTCTGGACGGTTTGCTATGCATCCGGGATCTCCAGCATGTAGCCCACGCCCCGCACTGTCTGGATCAGTTTTGTCTCGTAATCGTTGTCAATTTTAGCGCGGAGTCGCTTTACTGCGACATCAATCGCGTTAGTGTCGCTGTCAAAATTCATGTCCCAGACCTGGGAGGCAATCAGGGAGCGGGGTAACACTTCTCCCTGATGGCGAATGAAGAATTCCAGCAGGCTGAACTCTTTACTGGTGAGCACAATGCGGTTCCCGCCGCGGCTGACTTTTCTGGATACGAGATCAACCGAGAGGTCAGCCACTTTAAGCTGGCTTTCCGTGATCATCGTGTTTCCCCGCCTGAGGAGGGTTCTTACCCGGGCGAGCAGTTCAGCAAACGCAAAGGGCTTCACCAGATAATCATCCGCACCCAGCTCAAGTCCTTTGACCCTGTGTTCAATCGTGCCAAGGGCCGTCAGCAGTAATACCGGCATCCCCTTTCCGGCACTGCGCAGCATACGGATGATATCCCAGCCGTTTACATCAGGCAGCATGATATCCAGGATGACTAAATCATACTCGGCTGTCATGGCAAGATGATATCCGGTCAGACCATTATCAGCGTGATCCACGACGAACCCCGCCTCTGTCAGCCCCTTGCTGAGATATTCACCTGTTTTAATTTCGTCTTCAACGATTAATATTTTCATCATGCTCCCCGGCTGGCTGCTAATGTCATTTTATTGCGCCCACGATCGTTATCAACGGATTACAGCAAAAATGACAACATTGTCATTATCCTGTCACCCGGCAAACAGAGAGCGTTCGGTAAAGTATCCCTATCAATACTCTGGACTTCGTTTGAACCATTTACCAGGTCTGCCTGTACGAGAAGCGTTATGTTCAAATTAAAATTACTTAGCATCAGTACCATATTCATCCTGGCAGGTTGTGTTTCTCTGGCACCTGAATATCAGCGTCCGCCAGCTCCGGTTCCCCAGCAGTTTTCATTGTCTAAAAACAGTCTGACGCCTGCGGTAAACAGCTATCAGGATACGGGCTGGCGAAACTTTTTTGTCGATCCCCAGGTCAGCAGGCTGATCGGTGAAGCCCTGAATAATAACCGTGATTTGAGAATGGCTGCCCTGAAGGTTGAAGAGGCCCGGGCCCAGTTCAACGTCACGGATGCAGATCGTTATCCCCAACTGAATGCCTCATCCGGGATCACATACAGCGGTGGTCTGAAAGGTGACAAGCCGACCACACAGGAGTACGACGCAGGTCTGGAGCTCAGCTATGAGCTCGATTTTTTTGGCAAACTTAAGAACATGAGTGAGGCTGATCGCCAGAACTACTTTGCCAGCGAAGAAGCCCGTCGTGCCGTACACATCCTGCTGGTCTCCAACGTTTCACAGAGCTATTTCAGCCAGCAACTGGCGTACGAACAACTCCGTATTGCGCGGGAAACGCTGAAAAATTATGAACAGTCTTATGCATTCGTTGAGCAACAACTGGTGACCGGGAGTACGAACGTTCTGGCGCTTGAACAAGCCAGGGGGCAAATCGAAAGTACCCGCGCCGAAATAGCCAAACGAGAAGGCGATCTGGCTCAGGCAAACAATGCCCTGCAACTGGTGCTGGGAACGTACCGCGCAGTTCCGTCAGAAAAAGGGATGAAAGACGGGGATATCGCCCCAGTAAAACTGCCACCAAATCTGTCCTCGCAAATTTTACTACAACGCCCGGATATCATGGAAGCGGAATACCAGCTAAAAGCGGCTGATGCCAATATTGGCGCAGCGCGAGCGGCCTTTTTCCCGTCCATTACCCTGACCAGTGGCCTTTCCGCAAGCAGTACGGAGTTGTCCAGCCTCTTTACGTCAGGAAGCGGAATGTGGAATTTTATCCCTAAAATTGAAATTCCTATTTTCAATGCCGGCAGAAACAAAGCCAATCTGAAGCTGGCTGAAATTCGCCAGCAACAGTCAGTGGTTAATTACGAACAAAAAATTCAGTCGGCCTTTAAGGATGTTTCCGACACGCTTGCACTGCGCGATAGTCTTAGCCAGCAACTCGAGGCACAGCAGCGTTATCTTGATTCACTTCAGATAACCCTCCAGCGGGCCCGGGGATTATATTCAAGTGGTGCAGTCAGTTACATCGAAGTGCTGGATGCAGAGCGCTCGCTGTTCACTACGCAGCAAGCCATTCTCGACCTTACCTATTCCCGACAGGTTAACGAAATTAATCTGTTCACCGCACTGGGTGGCGGTTGGGTAGAGTAAATTTATTCAATTAATCAGGAAATTAAAAATGCGTAACTCACTTAAAGCCGTTTTATTTGGTGCTGTCTCTGTCATGTTTTCTGCCGGCCTTCATGCTGAAGCACATCAGCATGGTGATATGAACACTGCCAGTGATGCCTCGGTACAACAGGTTATCAAGGGCACCGGTGTCGTTAAAGACATTGATCTAAAAAGTAAAAAAATTACTATTTCTCACGAAGCCATCCCTGCAGTGGGCTGGCCTGCAATGACCATGCGTTTCACTTTTGTTAATGCTGATGTAAGTATCAAAGCGCTGAAAATTGGTAGCCATGTTGATTTTTCATTTATTCAGCAGGGCAATATCTCCTTGCTCAAAAGCATTAACGTTACGCAATCCTGATTAACAGTCCGGAGCGAATACATCCAGTGCGCCTGAACATTCATTATGGGATTACTGTGAATGAATAATCGGGCACATATGCCAGGTGTTTTGATTTTTCAGCGAGAAATAGTATGGCTTCTTTAAAGATAAAATATGCTGCAATAATTATCAGCAGCCTCATAGCAGGAGGGCTGATATCAGTTACTGCCTGGCAGTATTTAAACTCATCACAAAAAACAGTACCAGCAGAACAAAAGGCACCGGAGAAAAAGGTACTTTTCTGGTATGACCCGATGAAACCGGATACCAAATTTGATAAACCCGGAAAATCGCCTTTTATGGATATGGACCTTGTGCCGAAATATGCTGATGAAAGCGGCGAAAAAAGCAGTGGCGGGATCCGTATTGATCCAACGCAGGTTCAGAACCTGGGATTAAAAACGCAAAAGGTCACGCGGGGAATGCTGAATTATTCTCAGACCATCCCGGCTAATGTCAGTTACAACGAGTATCAGTTTGTCATTGTGCAGGCGCGCTCTGACGGATTTGTCGAAAAAGTGTATCCCCTGACGATTGGCGATCATGTGAAGAAAGGCACTCCGCTTATCGATATCACCATTCCTGAATGGGTTGAGGCACAAAGTGAGTATCTCCTATTATCCGGTACAGGTGGAACGCCAACGCAAACCAGAGGCGTTCTTGAACGTCTTCGCCTGGCCGGTATGCCGGAAGAGGATATTCAAAGGCTGCGTTCAACCCGCACAATCCAGACCCGTTTTACCATTAAAGCACCTATTGATGGTGTCATTACTGCATTTGACCTGCGCACCGGCATGAATATTTCGAAAGATAAGGTGGTGGCTCAGATTCAGGGGATGGACCCGGTCTGGATCAGCGCTGCAGTGCCAGAATCTATCGCCTATCTGCTGAAAGATACGTCGCAGTTTGAAATTTCGGTACCGGCTTATCCGGATAAAACATTCCATGTCGAAAAATGGAACATTCTTCCCAGCGTGGATCAGACAACCCGCACGCTTCAGGTCCGTCTCCAGGTTTCTAATAAGGATGAGTTTCTCAAGCCGGGCATGAATGCCTATCTCAAACTGAATACCCAAAGCCAGGAGATGCTGCTGATACCAAGCCAGGCCGTTATCGATACCGGCAAAGAACAGCGCGTGATTACTGTTGATGATGAAGGCAAGTTTGTGCCGAAACAGATCCACGTTCTGCATGAATCACAGCAACAGTCCGGCATTAGCTCCGGCCTTAATGAAGGCGATACCGTGGTGGTCAGTGGCCTGTTCCTCATTGACTCCGAAGCCAATATTACGGGCGCGCTGGAACGTATGCGCCACCCTGAAAAAACAGAAAACAGTATGCCAGCCATGTCTGAGCAGCCTGTAAATATGCATTCAGGGCACTGAGGAGACGACGATGATTGAATGGATTATCCGGCGCTCTGTCGCCAACCGTTTCCTGGTCATGATGGGTGCCCTGTTTCTCAGCATCTGGGGAACGTGGACGATTATTAACACACCGGTGGATGCCCTGCCTGACCTGTCAGATGTGCAGGTCATTATTAAAACCAGTTATCCAGGACAGGCTCCACAGATTGTAGAGAACCAGGTCACCTATCCGCTTACCACCACTATGCTGTCCGTACCTGGCGCAAAAACCGTTCGCGGATTTTCTCAGTTTGGTGATTCGTATGTGTATGTCATTTTTGAAGACGGAACCGACCTGTACTGGGCCCGTTCACGAGTGCTGGAATACCTGAATCAGGTTCAGGGAAAACTTCCTGCAGGTGTGAGCTCCGAAATTGGACCTGATGCCACGGGGGTGGGCTGGATATTTGAATATGCTCTGGTCGATAAAAGCGGAAAACACGATATTTCAGAACTTCGCTCCCTACAGGACTGGTTCCTGAAATATGAACTGAAGACTATCCCCAATGTCGCAGAGGTAGCATCCGTTGGTGGTGTGGTTAAGCAGTATCAGATCCAGGTTAATCCAGAAAAACTAGCACAGTATGGTGTCAGTCTTCCCGAAGTTAAACAGGCTCTTGGCTCGTCTAATCAGGAGGCCGGTGGTTCATCCGTTGAAATGGCAGAAGCAGAGTACATGGTCCGGGCCAGCGGGTATCTTCAGTCTATTGATGATTTTAATAATATCGTCCTGAAAACGGGCGAGAACGGTGTGCCGGTTTATCTGCGTGATGTCGCTCGCGTACAGATCGGGCCGGAAATGCGACGCGGGATAGCAGAGCTGAACGGTCAGGGAGAAGTTGCCGGCGGCGTGGTGATCCTGCGGTCGGGTAAAAATGCGCGTGAAGTTATCACTGCAGTAAAGGACAAACTGGAAACGCTGAAGGCCAGCCTGCCTGAGGGGGTCGAAATCGTGACCACCTACGATCGCAGCCAGTTAATCGACCGGTCAATTGACAATCTGAGTCATAAACTCCTCGAAGAGTTTATCGTTGTTGCAATCGTCTGTGCTCTGTTCCTCTGGCATGTCCGCTCTGCACTGGTAGCAATTATTTCTCTGCCACTTGGCCTGTGTATCGCCTTTATCGTCATGCACTTCCAGGGACTGAACGCCAATATTATGTCGTTGGGAGGGATAGCGATTGCCGTCGGCGCGATGGTGGATGCCGCCATTGTGATGATTGAAAATGCGCATAAACGGCTTGAGGAATGGGATCACCAGCATCCGGGTGAGCAGATTGACAACGCCACCCGCTGGAAAGTAATTACCGACGCCTCTGTGGAAGTGGGACCCGCACTCTTTATCAGCCTGCTGATCATCACCCTGTCCTTTATTCCTATCTTTACCCTGGAAGGTCAGGAGGGACGCCTGTTTGGTCCGTTAGCATTCACGAAAACGTACTCCATGGCGGGAGCGGCCGCGCTGGCCATCATCGTTATTCCGATCCTGATGGGATTCTGGATACGGGGGAAAATTCCTGCCGAGACCAGTAACCCCCTGAACCGGGTGCTAATCAAAGCGTATCATCCATTGCTGCTGCGGGTTCTCCACTGGCCAAAAACAACGCTACTGGTTGCAGTTTTATCCATCTTCACGGTTATTTGGCCCCTGAGTAAGGTTGGCGGCGAGTTTCTGCCGAAAATCAATGAGGGTGATCTGCTGTATATGCCATCAACCTTGCCTGGTGTGTCTCCGGCTGAGGCCGCTGAGCTCTTACAGACCACGGACAAGTTAATCAAATCAGTACCAGAAGTGGCCTCTGTTTTTGGCAAGACCGGTAAGGCTGAGACTGCAACGGACTCCGCACCACTCGAAATGGTGGAAACCACTATTCAACTGAAACCAGAGGATCAGTGGCGGCCCGGTATGACGATTGACAAGATTATTGATGAACTTGACAAAACAGTACGTTTACCTGGTCTGGCTAATCTCTGGGTTCCGCCAATCCGTAACCGTATTGATATGCTCTCTACCGGAATCAAAAGTCCAATCGGTATAAAGGTTTCAGGAACTGTTCTTTCTGATATTGATGCAACAGCTCAGGATATTGAATCTGTAGCCAAAACAGTACCGGGTGTGGTTTCGGCTCTGGCAGAACGTCTGGAGGGCGGACGCTACATTGATATCGATATCAACCGGGAAAAAGCGTCCCGTTACGGTATGACGGTTGGTGATGTACAACTGTTTGTCTCCTCAGCTATAGGAGGAGCGATGGTCGGTGAAACCGTTGAAGGAGTGGCCCGATACCCGATCAATATCCGTTACCCACAGGATTACCGGAATAGCCCTCTGGCTCTGAAACAAATGCCAATCCTGACGCCAATGAAGCAACAAATCACGCTGGGTGATGTCGCTGACGTTAAAGTGGTTTCCGGACCAACCATGCTGAAAACAGAAAATGCCCGACCAGCCAGCTGGATATATATCGATGCGCGAGACAGGGATATGGTGTCGGTGGTCAATGACATTAAGACGGCTATCAGTCAGAAAGTGAAACTGAAACCGGGTACCAGCGTGTCATTCTCCGGACAATTTGAACTACTTGAGCATGCCAACAAGAAACTGAAGTTGATGGTGCCGATGACGGTGATGATCATTTTCATTCTGTTGTATCTGGCGTTCCGCCGGGTTGATGAAGCGTTGCTGATCCTGATGAGTCTGCCGTTCGCCCTGGTTGGCGGGATATGGTTCCTGTACTGGCAAGGCTTCCATATGTCAGTCGCAACCGGAACCGGGTTTATCGCCCTGGCCGGTGTGGCGGCAGAGTTTGGCGTGGTCATGCTCATGTATCTGCGTCATGCCATTGAAGCGCATCCGGAATTGTCAAGCAAAGAGACGTTCACACCGGAAGGTCTTGATGAAGCCCTTTATCATGGTGCCGTGCTGCGTGTCCGGCCGAAAGCCATGACCGTGGCGGTGATCATCGCGGGTCTGCTGCCAATACTCTGGGGTACCGGCGCAGGTTCAGAAGTCATGAGCCGTATCGCGGCCCCCATGATTGGCGGGATGATCACAGCTCCGCTGCTGTCCCTGTTCATTATTCCTGCCGCCTATAAACTCATCTGGCTGCGCAGACATAAAAAGAGCGTGTCATAACCCTGAAAGGGCACCCCTGCGGGTGTCCTTTTGCATAAATTCACCCTGACGTCAGGGTTTATATCGATAACATACAGAGGTGAGTATGAAAAAAATAATTTTAATGACCCTGGCTTTTGGCCTTTCACTTCCGGCAATGGCAGGTGAAAAAGTAATAGACATGTACAAGTCTGAAAACTGTGGTTGCTGTTCCCTGTGGGGCAAGGCGATGGAAAAGGACGGGTTTGAGGTACGGACCCACGTCATGGATGATCAGGCTCTGTCAGCCCTGAAAGAAAAATATGCTGTTCCTGCTGAGCTGAGAAGCTGTCACACCGCAGTTACTGGTAATTTGATCATTGAAGGTCATGTGCCTGCAGCCACGATACATAAGGCAATGCAGTCTGGTTCAGGGATTTATGGCCTTGCCACCCCCGGCATGCCTGCGGGAAGCCCGGGAATGGAGATGGGGGCCCGTAAAGAGGCTTACGATGTTATCGCATTCTCTCCGGAGGGCAGTAAAAAAGTCTTCCAGCGAATCGAATAGTCAGCGGAACGGCTGATAACGGGACGCCGGTAGCAGGCACTCCTGTGCCGGCGACATTCGTGGTAATCGCATCCATGACATACCCTGAATACAGAAGACGCTTCAGGTTTGCATAAGGAGAGTTACTGTGAAAAATGACAATGCAGTGCAACACAATAACCAGACTGCTTCTGAACAGACATTATCCCCGGACGAGAGTCACGTATTGCATAAGGTGAGAGATCCCGTGTGCGGGATGGCATTCCTGCCCGATAAGGCGCACAGCAGCATTCGATACCAGGAGCATCAGCTTTATTTCTGCTCCGCCAGCTGTGAGAGCAAATTTACAGCTCATCCCGATCATTATCTTACCGAAGATGCCGGTGAACATTCCCATCACCACCATCACCACCATCACCACGAGGTCATCCCTGATCAGATAAAACAGCCTCACCACCAGGCGGAGAACGATATTTCTGAAGGTGTGTGGACATGCCCGATGCACCCGGAGATACGCCGTCGTGGTCCCGGAAGCTGTCCTGTCTGTGGAATGGCACTGGAACCACTCGTAGCCACGGCATCCACGGGGCCGAGTGATGAACTTCGCGACATGACAAGACGCTTCTGGCTGGGGTTGTTGCTGGCGTTTCCGGTTCTGATACTCGAAATGGGATCTCATCTGTTTCCCGCCTTGAGAAATACAGTATCGCCACAGTACAACACATGGCTGCAGCTGCTTCTGGCCTCTCCTGTCGTGTTGTGGTGTGGCTGGCCATTTTTCGCCCGGGCCGGGATGTCGTTACGTAACCGTTCCCTGAATATGTTTACCCTTGTTGCTATGGGGACCGGCGTAGCCTGGGTTTACAGCGTCATTGCAACTGTCTTCCCCTCCTGGTTTCCTGCATCGTTCAGAAACATGGATGGCCTGGTGGCCGTTTATTTTGAAGCCGCGGCAGTAATTACGGTGCTTGTACTGCTGGGACAGGTTCTTGAGCTGCGGGCACGGGAACAAACCTCAGGTGCCATTACTGCGCTTCTGAACCTTGCCCCCAAAACCGCCAGGCGGCTGGACCATGACGGTCATGAAACGGATATTAATGCGGAAGATGTCCTGCCTGGCGATAAGCTCCGCATCAGACCTGGGGAGAGTATTCCGGTCGACGGTATCGTGGTCGAAGGCACAACAACCGTTGATGAATCGATGGTGACCGGGGAGTCTATGCCGGTTACCAAAACGGAGGGTGCCCCTGTCATTGGGGGGACGATTAATCAGACAGGTAGTCTTATCATCCGTGCAGAGAAAGTCGGTGATGAAACGATGCTCTCACGAATTGTTCAGATGGTCGCTGATGCACAGCGTTCGCGAGCCCCCATCCAGAGAATGGCTGACAGCGTTTCAGGCTGGTTTGTTCCTCTGGTGATACTTATCGCGGTTGTTGCTTTCGTGATCTGGTCTGTCTGGGGGCCCGAACCCAGGATGGCGCACGGTCTCATTGCGGCTGTGTCGGTCCTGATTATTGCCTGTCCCTGCGCGCTGGGGCTGGCCACGCCGATGTCGATAATGGTGGGGGTGGGCAAAGGAGCCCAGGCCGGGGTGTTAATCAAAAATGCCGAAGCCCTTGAGCGTCTTGAAAAAGTGGACACGCTGGTTGTCGACAAAACAGGCACGCTCACGGAAGGTTCGCCTACGGTGACAGGAATTATCAGTCTCAGTCCGGGTGGGGAAGCCTCTCTTTTGCGTGTAACGGCCGCAGTGGAAAAAGGCTCGCAGCATCCGCTGGGTATGGCAGTCGTCAGAGCAGCACAGGAAAAGGGGATCGCAATACCCGCAGTCACTCATTTCGATGCGCCGTCGGGTAAAGGTGTCACAGGCGATGTCGAAGGTCAACGGATTGTTATTGGTAATGAACTGGTTATGCAGGAAAACAGTATCGTTATTGATAATCAAAAGGCCGTTGCGGATACGTTGCGGATGGAAGGCGCTACCGTTATCTATGTGGCCACGGACGGGGACCTTGCAGGCCTGATAGCTATTTCGGATCCCGTGAAAGCAACCACGCCGGATGCACTTAAAGCGTTGCGTCAGGCGGGGATCCGCATTGTTATGCTCACCGGGGATAACCAGCTAACAGCTGAAGCCGTCGCACGAAAACTGGGAATAGAGGATGTTGAAGCCGGGATTCTGCCGGATGGCAAAAAAGCAGTGATAACCCGACTGAAAGCGTCTGGCCATGTGGTTGCGATGGCCGGAGACGGTGTGAATGATGCCCCGGCGCTGGCAGCGGCTGACGTGGGTATAGCCATGGGAACGGGTACAGATGTGGCAATTGAAAGTGCCGGAGTCACCCTTCTCAAAGGCGACCTGATGATACTGAACAGGGCCCGTCATCTGTCAGAGATCACCATGAAAAATATCCGACAGAATCTGTTTTTTGCATTTATCTACAACGCACTTGGTGTGCCTGTGGCTGCAGGCCTGCTTTATCCTGTGTATGGAATACTGCTGTCGCCAGTTATTGCGGCGGCGGCCATGGCTCTTTCTTCCGTCAGCGTCATTGTGAATGCGTTGCGTCTGAAAAGTGTCAGGCTCGGGAAATAACACTGAGTGAAGGGGTTGTTATGAACAGAAGGAGTCCAGTATGAAAAGTACCACCTATGCGCTTATTGCTGTCGCCGCGATCGCGGCATTTGCCCTCCTGCGCGAACACTGGTCACATGTGGCAGGTTACTGGCCATATCTTTTATTGCTGGTCTGCCCGCTAATGCATCTTTTCCACGGCCACGGAGGGCATGGAGATCATCAACATCACGGAAGTGGAAACGATAAAAAAAATTAATCCGGCAGACGGGGCCGCGTCGCGGTCCCGTTATCAGTCCAGGTATCGTTCGTAGTCTCTGGCATGCGCAAAGGCATGCTGTTCGAGTTTGTTATCAGCGGGTGCCGCTGCCCGGAACGCCAGTGAGTTAACAGGATTGTTATTGATGATTAGCTCGTAATGCAGATGAGGACCGGATGAACGTCCGCTGTTACCGGATAACGCAATAGCACCTCCCCGGGTAACTCTGGCCCCTTTAGTAACGAGTATTTTATTGAGGTGGAGATAGCGAGTTTTAACACCGGCTTTTCCCGTGACTTCAACAAAATATCCCATAGTACTGTTGTATTCGGCCCGGGTGATTTTTCCGTCGATGACGCTGACTATTTTCGTGTTCATGGGCATGGAATAATCAATGCCATTATGGGGACTCACTTTCCCCGATACCGGGTTAAGTCGTGCCGGATTAAAAGGTGAACTGAGTCTTGCTGTGGCCGGTAACGGATAATCGAGACTGGCTTTCCCGGAAGTATCGGAAAGATTATAGAACTTTTTATCTGATATACGATACGCCGTGTAATTAAATGAACCAGATGTAAATTTATAGGCCACTACACGTGATTTTCCCGCTTTTTTTTGCAGTACGAGTTTTAATGATTCATTCTTTTGTAAGTGCCGCAGATCGAACCGGGAAGGCAAAGAGCGCTGAAGGATAGCGATCTCGCTCGATTCCAGCCCAGAGCGGGTGGCTGAAAGGTAAGCATTTTCTTTTACGACATCGGTAGAATACATTTACTGGAATTCGCCGTTAGCATGAACACTGCGGCGTATGCTAGGGGTTTTCAGGAGGCGTGTCATCTGCCAGTTAATCGGGAGCACCGTTGATGGTCGTCATTTTTGTAACATATCTTGTTTCCCGTTTGCTCCTGAAGCTCTGGGAAGTGTATGACCAGTCCGGCGGTGATGATTAACGGGTCTGAAACAGGTTACGGCAGAGCAATATGAAGCTCATGTCCTGCGACGTAACCCGTCAGTGAAACCCTGCTGCGCACCTGACGCTAAGCGCTAACCCACCTGCCTTTACCTGGACGAATACAGCCCACGAAGCTTTCTTGCCTGCGTCTGATGAGCTTCCGCAGCGGCATTATTGACCTGCTCATGCACGAGGGCAGCTTTCTCTCCGGCATTCAGTTCGTTAAAAGAAGAAGATGATGTCTCTGAATTTGCATCACTCCCGGACAGCATTTTTTTATGTTCCTCAATCATTTTTTGATGTGCATAGGACGCGCTGTTGTTCATAAATGAATGCGCAACAATGGCCCTTTCATGTTCATTCATTTCAGAGAATGATGGCGAGCTGTTTTTATTAATCCTGCCCGGCAAGTTTTCATGCGTCGAGGAATTAACATGACTGACGGCTGAGGCATTATTCACGAATCGATGTGCTTCATGGGCAATATCACTGGACTTGGCAAAAACTGCCCCACAAAATAAAGCTGCAAACGCAGTGGTAGTGATTAATATATTCATGTGTGATTACCTTCTTAGGTACATAAAAGATGTCATCACGATCATATACAAAAATAATCAACCTGTGGTGAAGATGACGTAAATGTAATACAGCTACGTACATTACACGATTGTAATGAATTTGTTTCTTAAGGTGTGCTAGCTTCATTTCATTGTAAGAGGATGAACCAGAAATTTAATTTAAATCGGTTCTCGAACTTTGTCAGTAACCATACTTTAAATAAGGGAACGCGCATGCTGTTGAAAACGTCTCGACGAACTTTCCTGAAGGGATTAACCCTCTCTGGCGTAGCCGGAAGTCTTGGCGTATGGAGTTTCAATGCGCGTTCCAGTCTGAGCCTGCCAGTTGCCGCATCCCTGCAGGGTACTCAGTTTGACCTGACCATTGGTGAAACGGCCGTCAATATCACTGGCAGTGAGCGTCAGGCCAAAACAATCAATGGAGGCCTGCCGGGGCCCGTACTTCGCTGGAAAGAAGGTGACACCATTACCCTGAAGGTCAAGAACCGTCTTAATGAACAGACGTCCATTCATTGGCACGGCATTATTCTTCCAGCCAATATGGATGGTGTTCCGGGGCTGAGTTTTAGGGGCATAGAGCCTGATGATACCTACGTTTACACCTTTAAGGTTAAGCAGAACGGGACTTACTGGTACCACAGCCATTCCGGTCTGCAGGAACAGGAGGGGGTATACGGTGCCATTATCATCGATGCCAGGGAGCCGGAACCGTTTGCTTACGATCGTGAGCACGTGGTCATGTTGTCTGACTGGACCGATGAAAATCCTCACAGTCTTCTGAAAAAATTAAAAAAACAGTCGGATTACTACAATTTCAATAAACCAACCATTGGCTCTTTTTTCCGCGACGTGAATACCAGGGGGCTGTCAGCCACTATTGCCGATCGGAAAATGTGGGCTGAAATGAAAATGAATCCGACTGACCTCGCGGATGTCAGTGGCTACACCTACACCTATCTCATGAACGGTCAGGCCCCGCTGAAAAACTGGACCGGGCTGTTCCGTCCCGGTGAAAAGATACGCTTACGGTTTATCAACGGTTCGGCAATGACCTATTTCGATATCCGCATCCCCGGGCTGAAAATGACGGTCGTGGCTGCAGACGGCCAGTATGTAAACCCGGTTACCGTTGACGAATTCAGGATTGCCGTTGCCGAAACCTATGATGTCATTGTGGAGCCTCAGGGTGAGGCCTATACCATCTTCGCACAATCCATGGACAGGACCGGCTACGCTCGGGGGACACTGGCCACGAGAGAGGGGTTAAGTGCTGCCGTTCCCGCCCTGGATCCACGTCCTCTGTTGACCATGGAAGATATGGGTATGGGAGGAATGGGGCATGATATGGCAGGAATGGACCACAGCCAGATGGGTGGCATGAATAACAGCGGAGAGATGATGTCTATGGACGGTGCTGAGCTTGCGGATAGCGGGACATCCTCCGCGCCCATGGATCACAGCAGCATGACTGGTATGGATCATTCCCAGATGGCCGGAATGCCGGGTATGCAAAGTCATCCTGCGTCAGAAACGGGTAACCCACTGGTTGATATGCAGGCGATGAGCGTCTCTCCGAAATTAAACGATCCGGGTATTGGTCTTCGAAATAACGGAAGAAAGGTTCTCACGTACGCGGATTTGAAAAGCCGCTTTGAGGATCCTGACGGACGTGAACCTGGCCGCACCATAGAACTGCATTTAACCGGTCACATGGAAAAGTTTGCCTGGTCATTTAACGGAATCAAGTTTTCAGATGCCACACCGGTGCTGCTGAAATACGGTGAGCGACTCAGGATCACTCTGGTCAACGATACCATGATGACTCACCCCATTCACCTGCATGGTATGTGGAGCGATCTGGAAGATGAAAACGGTAATTTCATGGTTCGTAAACACACAATAGATATTCCCCCTGGTACAAAACGCAGTTACAGAGTGACAGCAGATGCGCTTGGCCGCTGGGCGTATCACTGCCATTTGCTCTATCACATGGAAATGGGAATGTTTCGTGAAGTCCGGGTGGAGGAATGATGCGAATGAAGAGAAGTTTTAAGGCCATAACTGTTCTGGTCGCTGGTTTGTTTACCTCACCGTTTTCTATTGCGGCGGGCTCCGTCTCTGCAGATCCTCATGCCGGGCACGACATGTCTTCCATGCAGATGCCGGTAGATGAGAATTTCACTGAGATGACGTCAATGGAGCCCATTGTAACTGAGAGCAGAACGCCAATTCCGCCTGTTACCGATGCCGACCGGAAGGCTGCATTCGGCAATTTACCGGGGCATGCGATTCACGACAGTGCGATTAATTATCTGGTCTTGCTGGATCAACTGGAATGGCAACGGTCGGATAACACCAATAATTTCAGCTGGAGTGTTAACAGCTGGATTGGCGGCGACACTGACCGGCTCTGGCTAAAGAGTGAAGGCGAACGAAGCGGGGGGAAAACGGAGACGGCAGAAGCCCAGCTACTCTGGGGGCATGCGGTTGGCCCCTGGTGGGATTTGGTTGCGGGTGTAAGACAGGATTTTAGACCTGCTTCAGCCCAGACCTGGGCTGCTGTCGGTTTTCAGGGGCTCGCGCTCTATAATTTTGAGTCTGAAATTACGGCTTTTGTCAGTAATGACGGAAAAGCAGCCCTCCGTCTGGGGGGAGAATACGACGTTTTACTGACTAACCGGCTCATACTCCAGCCATCCTATGAGGTAAATCTCTACAGTCAGGATGATGAATCGCGGGAGCGCGGCAGAGGATTAGCTGACACAGAGCTGGGCCTTCGGCTGCGCTACGAAATACGCCGTGAGTTTGCACCCTATATAGGCGTCTCCTGGAATCAGCTTTACGGGAAAACGTCCGATATGGCGAAAAGAGAGGGTGAGAAAGACCATCAGGTAGTATTCCTGGCGGGAGCCAGAATCTGGTTTTAATGCGTTGACTTAAAACACTAAATTAAACAGGTAAATAATATGTCGATTTTACATAAAGCCATTCTTACAGGTGGCCTGGTTATGGGCGTCGCTTTTTCTGCTATGGCCCATCCGGAATTAAAAAGCTCTGTGCCACAGGCTGATTCGGCCGTAGCGGCCCCGGATAAGATTCAGCTTAATTTCTCGGAAGATCTGACCGTGAAATTCTCAGGTGCAAAATTAACGATGACGGGTATGAAAGGTATGTCATCACATTCTCCGATGCCGGTCGCGGCAAAAGTGGCACCAGGCGCTGACCCTAAATCGATGGTCATTATTCCGCGAGAACCTTTACCCGCTGGCACTTATCGTGTTGACTGGCGCGCGGTTTCTTCAGATACGCACCCTATTACCGGTAATTACACCTTTACAGTGAAGTAATATTATGAACGACCTGATGATGATTGTTATTCGTTTTCTTCTTTATCTTGATTTGATGGTAATATTTGGATTGCCATTTTTTCAGATATATGGATTAAGTGGTGTCAGACATGAAACGTATAACCTGACTAATTTCAGGTCGTTTATAACCTTTGCTGTTGTTGCAGGCATCATTCTTACTGGCATTAATATGATCCTGGTATCTAATGCCATGAGCGGAGTAACTGATCTCAGGGAATTATCCATCCATATTATCGAGATGGTTATAGAAGAAACTGATGTAGGTATTAGCTGGATTGTCAGACTCTGTGCACTGTTTACCACTCTCGGTGCTTTGTTCCTTTACACTAACAAGAGACTATTGTCCTGCCTGCTGATGACGATGAG
Organism: Pseudocitrobacter faecalis; assembly: GCF_965231525.1. Lineage (NCBI taxonomy): Bacteria > Pseudomonadati > Pseudomonadota > Gammaproteobacteria > Enterobacterales > Enterobacteriaceae > Pseudocitrobacter > Pseudocitrobacter faecalis. Next base: position 94,971 of record NZ_CBDDNJ010000001.1, read on the forward strand.
TGGGGGCGTGGCGCTGGCTACACTTGCCTGGGGAGGACACGCCGTCATGCATGACGGTCTGCATTACTATCTCCATTTACTGAGCGATCTGACTCATCTCGGCGCTGCAGGTGCCTGGACAGGTGCTCTGGTTGCATTTGCTATCCTGCTGATGCGCAGAAACGCGCATAATGCACAGAGCGTCATTGTGATATCTGACTCCCTGGCAAAATTTGCCACGGCAGGTACGGTGATTGTTGTAGCCCTGATCCTGAGTGCGATGGTCAACTATCTGTATATTGCTGAAGGTAACTTAACCCCCTTATTCAACAGCTCCTGGGGGGGAATATTGCTTGCTAAGACGGCTCTGTTTGTTCTGATGCTTCTTCTGGCTGCAGCAAACCGGTTTCACCTGGGTCCCCGGCTTGAAGTTATGGTCAGGGAAGGGAATTATGATCGCAGCGTTGCCCTGATGCGAAACAGCATCCTGACAGAATTCGTTGTTGCGATTATCATTCTGGGCGCCGTAGCGTGGCTCGGAATGCTTGCTCCGTCTCAGGTCAGCTAAGGGACAACCAACGCTCACGCGTGAGATTTTTACTTTTATATCAGCGAGTTGACCATGCAGCGTATTTTAATCGTTGAAGACGAACAAAAAACAGGTCGTTACCTGCAGCAGGGACTGGTTGAGGAAGGCTATCAGGCCGATCTCTTTAATAATGGCCGCGATGGTCTTGGGGCCGCGTCGAAGGGACAGTATGATTTGATAATACTGGACGTGATGCTGCCTTTCCTCGACGGGTGGCAAATCATCAGCGCACTGAGGAAGTCCGGGCACGAAGAACCGGTCCTGTTTTTAACCGCAAAAGACAACGTGCGGGACAAAGTGAAAGGACTGGAGCTTGGTGCAGATGACTACCTGATTAAGCCCTTCGATTTTACGGAGCTGGTTGCACGTGTAAGAACCTTACTGCGCCGGGCACGCTCGCAGGCTGCAACGGTTTGTACTATCGCCGATATGACCGTTGATATGGTGCGCCGGACCGTGATCCGTTCGGGGAAGAAAATCCATCTCACCGGTAAAGAATACGTTCTGCTTGAGTTGCTGCTGCAACGCACCGGAGAAGTGTTACCCAGGAGTCTTATCTCATCCCAGGTCTGGAATATGAACTTTGACAGTGATACGAATGTGATTGATGTCGCCGTGAGACGCCTGAGAAGTAAAATTGATGATGACTTTGAGCCAAAACTGATCCATACCGTTCGCGGTGCCGGATATGTCCTGGAGATCAGAGAAGAGTGAGGTTCAAAATTTCCCTGACCACACGCCTGAGCCTGATTTTTTCTGCAGTGATGCTTACGGTATGGTGGTTATCAAGTTTTATCCTGATTAGCACCCTTAATGGCTATTTCGATAATCAGGATCGCGATTTTCTGACAGGTAAACTTCAGCTCACCGAAGAATTTCTCAAAACAGAGACGTTCAGGTACAAAACGGATATTAAGTCATTATCAGAAAAAATAAACGATGCGATGGTGGGGCACAATGGTTTATTCATTTCTATAAAAAACATGGCAAATGAAAAAATTGTGGAGCTGTATGCCAAAAATTCTGTTGTTCCAGCGGTCCTGCTAAATAAGTCGGGGGATATTCTCGACTATATGATCCAGACGGAAGAAAATAACACCGTGTACCGCAGTATCTCGCGGCGGGTTGCCGTGACGCCGGAACAGGGTAAAAGCAAACATTTCATCGTTACGGTTGCCACGGATACCGGGTATCACACCCTGTTTATGGATAAGCTCAGTACCTGGCTGTTCTGGTTCAATATCGGTCTGGTTTTTATTTCTGTTTTTCTGGGCTGGCTGACCACACGCATTGGTCTGAAACCGTTACGGGAAATGACCAGTCTGGCTTCCTCAATGACCGTACACAGCCTGGATCAGCGTCTTAATCCCGATCTGGCTCCGCCGGAAATCTCAGAGACCATGCAGGAATTCAATAACATGTTCGATCGCCTGGAGGGTTCATTCCGGAAACTGTCAGATTTCTCGTCTGACATCGCGCATGAACTGCGCACACCGGTCAGTAATCTGATGATGCAGACGCAGTTTGCACTGGCTAAGGAAAGGGATGTTTCGCATTACCGTGAAATTTTATTCGCTAACCTGGAAGAACTGAAAAGGTTGTCCCGAATGACCAGTGACATGCTTTTTCTGGCACGTTCAGAGCATGGTCTGCTGCAGCTGGATAAACATGATGTGGATCTGGCCGCCGAACTGAATGAATTACGTGAGTTATTCGAGCCCCTGGCTGACGAAACAGGAAAGACAATCATGGTTGAAGGAGAGGGTGTTGTTGCCGGAGACAGCGATATGCTGCGACGTGCTTTCAGTAACCTGCTTTCCAATGCAATCAAGTATTCTCCCGATAACACCTGTACAGCGATACGCCTTGAGCGTGACAGTGACTGTGTGAACGTGATGATTACAAATACAATGTCTGGCCCGGTTCCCGCTAATCTGGAACGTTTGTTTGATCGGTTCTATCGTGCAGACTCATCGAGGGTCCACAACACAGAAGGCGCGGGTCTGGGATTGTCAATTACGAGGTCGATCATTCACGCTCATGGCGGCGACCTGTCAGCAGTACAGCAGGGGCGGGAAATTGTATTCAATGTACATCTGTTAAGAGGTTAATACCGTTATTCAGAAAAAATATGGAAGGTGACAAAAATGTCATCATTCAGTCACGCGAGAAACAGAGACGGTTTTTTATAATCTTTCATAAATCAGGAGCAGGGTGATAACGCAATCACCGGGTTCCTGGAGTGATGAATAACCCGCCCTGAGATCAAATGCTTTCTCTGTTATAAGCCGTTTTGATTGTTTGAGGATGAAAACACCGGAGACCCAACCATGAAAAAGATCCTTGTATCATTTGCTGCCATTATGGCTGTCACTTCAACCGCCATGGCTGCAGAGACAATGAACATGCATGACCAGGTAAATAATGCCCAGGCACCTGCTCATCAGATGCAGTCAACCGCTGAAAAAAGCGCTATTCAGGGAGACAGTATGACGATGATGGATATGAGTGGGCACGATCAGGCTGCCATGTCCCATGAAATGATGCAAAACGGCAACGCTTCTGCCCACCAGGGCATGGCGGAAATGCATAAAAAAATGATGAAAGGAAAATCAGGAGCCACCAACGAAACAGCAAAGTCATTTTCTGAAATGAACGAACATGAAAAAGCCGCTGTTGTGCATGAAAAGGCGAATAATGGTCAGTCTTCCGTTGTTCACCAGCAGCAGGCTGATAAGCATCGCAGTCAGACCACCCAGAATTAACCCGCAGCTCCACTTGTCAGACCCTCATTTGACGCCGAAGTCACTGGCTTACGCTCCTGATAGGGAGCGTTTTTTTAAACTAAATGGAAGAGTATATCTGTGTATGACTAATCGTAGTCTGCGGTCCGGTACAAAATAAATGAGAGACGGACTAAATTTAACATAAGATAGATTGCATGCACTAACAAATTGATTTTAAAGACAATAAAAATTCTCTTAGCTTGTGCATTATCTCCAGGGCTCATGGCTTGACGTATCCTGAGACTGACTGAGAATACGGATGATCGTGATTGCAGAAGATGATGGTATACCTTGCCGGAATACCGGCACTGGCGAACGCAGACCATCAGTTGAAGATCTCCACCTCCCAGGGTTACCAGGGCGCACTGAAACGTTGGGTGACCTGCAGTCACGCCGGCATGCTGGAAACGCTCAACACAAACTTTACCGCGCTGAACATCAGTCTGGCCGGAAGTCTGGTAGACCAACTGGTGGCCAGTCGCGTTGACATGAATGATAAAAAAGAGAAGGAACGCATGCTTAAAAGCCCCCTGCTCTGGCAGAAAAACACCCTGTATGCCGTCGCTATTAGTAATTAAAAGTGGAGGTCAGTTAATTTATAACGGGCAGGGGAATTACCCGAGAGAATTTGCACAGCGCATCTGTGTAATACAAATAATTACACAAAAAATGGTACCTTCCTCCCCACCTCAGGATACCGATCTTGTTGTTCCTGCCGGGTCGTGTTTTTTTTATTCAGCAACAGGAGTGCAGCATGAAAGTCAACATCAGCATGGAAGACCTGTTCGGCGACAGCCTCAGAGAGATGCGGGAGCGGGATAAAAAGTCTTTACCTAAACCAGAATGGTTCTCCAGGATTGAGACTGACCTGGACACCTTTATGCATACCCATATGACGAAGTATCCTTTTACGTCCTTTGAGGCCATCCCCCGTGACGAGTCGGGCCTCACGTACCCGGATTTTGAGGACCTGCAGTTTTATCCACCGCATCTGCTTCGCCATCAGCCGACGAAGATTGTTGAAGTCGACGGACTGGCCTTTCTCAGCGTTCTTGGTGACGGTGCATTCTGCATCGACCCGCGCAGGTGGCACAGAATCAAAACCTACATAGCGAAAGGCACAGTTGAATACCCGCAGGTTTCAGACAATCACTCTGGCGTATCGGACGGCCGCCATCGCACACTGTTGCTGATGCAACTGTACAACCGCAGAACAATCCCGGTCGTCGTCCCAGAAAGCCATTACGGGACGTTTATGGCTGAAGCGAAAAAAATGGGTGCGATTTGACGCAACAAGTTCACGCAGGTCGTCAGAGAGAAAGACGCCCGCCCCGGCGGCCAGCGGCTCAGATACTGAAAAAGGATATCAGGATTGTCCTTCAGGAAACACGTCCGGTTTCCGCGCGCCGTTCCGTACACGCTGTGTGTGTAATCGGTCAGCAGCAGAATGATATCCACATAAGTGTCTATAAACATGATCGTTTATATAAGGGGTTTGACGGTCAATGATGTAAAAAACCACGCCAAGACGATAACTTTCTGTTTTTAATGAATTAACATAAGCCTCTGTGTTAGTGAGGTTTTTCCTGATGATACCCTTGATAAACTAAGTCACAGTCCCCATATTATTAATGGGAATATAACTAATAATTGCGGGGGGATTTATGGCTAGAGATTTAAATATTTTTATTAGTCATTCGTGGGGGAGTCACGACGAATTACTACGACTGCGTAACCTTCTAAATGCAAGACCCTATTTTAGGGCTGAATTCTCTGAAGTTAGCAAAGATATACCTATTAATTCAGTGAATGCTGATTACATCAAAAGAGTTCTTGGCGAAAAAATTCGCAACAGTAATGTATTACTTGCTATAGCTGGAATCTATGCAAGCCATAGTACTTGGATGGAGTGGGAGATGGACACCGCAATTAGACATGGAGTTCCCGTTATTGGTGTTATTCCACATGGTGCATCAAGAGTATCTCAGGTTGTAGCTAATCGTTCTGTCGAACAGGTTCGGTGGAGCACAGAAAGTATTGTTGATGCTATTCGTCGACGTGCCAAATAATACAATAAGGGGAACTTTACAGTTCCCTTTGTCAGATTTTATACAATTCGTCTCGCTTGCCATTGTGTATGTTCCCGTGAAAATGCTGTCTCAGCATCACGAATAAAATCTAAAAAATCTTTTTCGCTAGAAATATAATAAGATTGCTCTTTTATTAGACCAATTTCATGTGCTGTAAGGGCATACGATGCCGAAAGTTCATTATACTTTTTAATTTGCACCCAGCCTATGAGAGCAGAAATTATTGTTGTAATTAGCTCTGTTGGTAACGAGGTAGATTGACTTGGTTCTTTAGCAAGGTATGCTGTCATAGCAAGGGATAAAACATAGAGAATCAGTATAGCCACCGCCCACCCCTTACCAATCCTTTTGTTGAATAGAGATTTTTTAGCATACCATGTCCGTTGATCTTCAATTCTTTGTTCTACGTAAAGATCTCTTCTTTGTTCATAGCTCATTTTTCTAATAGTTTTTAAACAAATGCTGAATTGGTCTCCTTCAAGATTATTTAGCGCTTTTGTCTGAATCGCATATTTACTATCTTTTAAGATATTTTTTAAGTATTCAACATATTGTTTTGCATTATGTGTTTCTTCATCGCCATTAAAAGGCTCCGCTTTCATTGCAAATTTCCATGTTGTGGTTTTTATTGATTCGGTAACCGCTCTATATTTATACCATTTTTGTTCAAAATTTATAACATTCCTAACTAGTAGCAATATAATCAATAAGATGAATAATGCTAAATTAGTAATGTATTTCCCATCGTAAGATAAAGATGAGTTAACAGCAGTGAATATTAGCAATGCATATTCTGCTCTCACTCCATTTAAAAAATACCACTGATTTTTTGCTGAGCGCTCATTAGTAATTTCATATAGATGAGGGTATTGAATATTCATAATGCATTTCCATTTTTTATGCGGATTGTGTTTGTTTTTTCAATCTAAAATATGTTGCCCGAGATATTCCTGTTTTTTCATATATCATTTTGAATGATTCACCTTGTTTTATAAGAAATTGTGCAGTTGTCGTTTTAGGGTGTGGCTTTCGTCCAAATTTGACGCCAGAAGCCATTGCAGCAATCCGTCCGTCATTGGTTCGCTCCAGAATGCGCTCGCGCTCTGCTTCAGCAACAGCGGCCAGGATCTGAATGACCATTTTCCCCATCGTACCTTCCGTACTGAGGCCGTTTTCCAGAAACCGGATGGCGATCCCCTTTTTATAGCAGGCGTCAACGATATGGATCATATCAGCCGTGTTGCGTCCGAGGCGGTCCATTTTGGTACAGATGATGATGTCATCTTTTTCAGCACGGCCAAGCAGTCGTTGCAGTCCTTCACGCTCGTCAGTGGCCCCGGTCATCATGTCGGTAAAAATCCGGTCTTCACGCACACCGGCACTTTTCAGTTCAGCCACCTGGAGCGTCAGCTTCTGGTGGCTGGTTGATACCCTGGCATAGCCCAGTAACGCCATTTCAGTCTCACAAATCGTTTTTGATACAAAGTGGTATCATAATGTATAAATTACGATTTCTGATACCCTTTTCCGCTTTGGTTTTGACGGGTATCAAATATCATAATATATGATACCTTCATAAAGATTATGGAACAATGAATCGCGAAGGAATGTACCGATGAGCGCTGATTTTCTCACCGACAGCCAGGTTCAGAATTATGGACGTTATGCCGCCGAGCCAAATGAAGTCCAGTTGGCGAGATATTTCCATCTTGATGAACGTGATCTGGATTTTGTTAATCATCGCCGGGGCAGACATAACCGGCTTGGAATTGCCCTTCAGCTCACGACAGCCCGGTTTCTGGGAACATTCATCAATGACGCCATGCAGATCCCCGCTGGCGTCCGGCACTATGTGGCGGCACAACTGGGTATTCCCCGCCCGGAGATATTGTCCCGTTATGCACAGAGAGAGAACACGCGCTGGGAGCATCACGCGCTCATCAGGCAGCATTATGGGTATCATGATTTTGGCGACCAGCCCTGGTCATTTCGGCTTAAGCGCCTGCTGTATGTCCGCGCCTGGCTCAGTAATGAACGTCCCGGCCTGATGTTTGATTTTGCCACAGCATGGCTGCTTCAGCACAAGGTGCTGTTGCCCGCCGCGTCCACCCTGACCAGGATCATTGGTGAAATCCGTGAGCGGGCAAATCGCCGCCTGTGGCGAAAGCTGGCATCGCTACCTGACAGCTGGCAGACCGCACAACTGGCAGGGTTACTTGAGATCCCTGAAGGGCAGCGGATGTCGGTTATGGAGCAGCTACGCAAAGGTCCTGTAACGGTTAGTGGGCCGTCTTTTACGGAAGCGCTAGAACGTTATACCCGACTGAGAAACCTGGAGTTTTCCCGGCTGAATTTTAGCGGGCTGCCGGCCATACAACTGCGTAATCTGGCCCGCTACGCCGGCATGGCATCAGCAAGGTATATCGCCAGAATGCCAGAAGCACGGCGGCTGGCTGTGCTGACCGCATTTGTTAAAGCGCAGGAAATAGCCGCCCTGGATGAAGCCGTTGATGTGCTTGATATGCTGATCCTGGACATCGCCCGTGAGGCAAAGAAAACGGGGCAGAAAAAGCGGCTCAGGACGCTGAAAGATCTCGATCGGGCAGCACTACTGCTGGCGCGGGCCTGTGCGCTTCTGCTTGACGAAAATACTGATGAGAGTGCGTTGCGAAAGACCATATTCAAAAGCGTGCCGGTCGCAAGGATTGCGGAGTCTGTTGATAAAGTTAATGAGCTGGCCCGCCCGCATAATACAAATTTTCAGGATGAAATGGTGGAGCAGTACGGCCGGGTGAAGCGCTTCCTTCCTGCGCTTCTGCGCGACCTGCACTTTTGTGCTGCTCCTGACGGTGAGCATACCCTGGCTGCTGTCCATTACCTTACCGAACTGAACGGTTCGAAAAAACGCATACTGGACGATGCGCCTGAACACATCATCACCGGCCCCTGGAAACGTCTGGTCTATGATACTGATGGCCGTATAGGGGTTCGCTTGGAAAACGGAATCTATGGTCACTCCCGTTTTTGCAACACCGATTTTGACGATAAATTGGCTTGCTTGAATCTATCCGGCGTCTGAATGGGATTTTATTCCCGCGCCTCGATGAGTTCCGCGCCTGATGAACCTCCAGAAAATATACGGCTTCAATGAGCCTTTCCGTTTTACAGGTTCCTCAACAGGCCGGTGGGCCGTTAGTATCATCAATATCAGTATTCGCAAAACCAGATCAGTGATTCTTTAAACCGGTGTATTTCTGCCGTTATGCTACATAAGTTTGCTGTCGTGCCGTTAGGGCCCAGGCTATTCTGGCCAGCTTGTTTGCCAGAGCACAAGTGACGACAAAGTTGCTTTTCCTACACAGTAGATCCCTGACCCAATCGGCCAATTTGCCAGACTGGTGTTCCAGTTTTTGTATGAATACCCTGGCACATTGAACCAACAAAGTTCGGATCTTTTTGTTACCTCGCTTACTAATTCCCAGCAATGTCGTCCGACCTCCCGTGCTGTACTGTCGAGGCACTAGCCCTGTTGCCGCCGCAAAGTCACGACTGCTGGCGTACTGCTTCCCGTCGCCAATCTCAGTTGAAATAGTACTCGCTGTCAGTGTTCCGACGCAGGGAATGCTCAGCAAGCGCTGTCCAATCTCATCTTCGTCCAACTTTCGTTTCAACTGGGATTCCAAATCTTTAATCTGCTCAACAAGATAGTGATAATGCTGTTGTAATTTCAGCAATAACTGGCTGAGGTATAGAGGCAAACTATTGTCCTCAAGAAGGGTACTCAGTCGGCTAATAACGGCAGCTCCTCGTGGAACGCTGATGCCAAATTCCAGCAGAAAAGCATGCATCTGATTGGTTGTTTTTACCTTATCCTGAACCAAGGATTCACGGACACGATGCAGCGCACGCATTGCCTGCTGAGATTCAGTTCTGGGCTGTACAAAACGCATAGACGGACGCGATGCAGCTTCACAAATAGCTTCGGCGTCGACAAAGTCGTTTTTGTTACTTTTAACGAATGGACGGACAAATTGTGGTGATATCAGCTTAGGAAAATGCCCCAACTCTTCCAACTTGCGTGCCATAAAGTGAGAGCCACCACAGGCTTCCATTGCGATGGTTGTAGCGGGGCATGTCGCCAAAAATTCGATTAACTTTGGCCGTGTAAATTTTTTACGGTAAACAGCCTTGCCGCGACGATCCTGGCAATGAATATGGAAAGAGTTTTTACCCAGATCGATACCAATGAGCGCAATGTTTTCCATGATAGTTCTCCGAATGAAAGCCTATCCTCAGCATAGTACCGGGAAGGAGGGAGTGACCATCTCATTAAATATCCCACGTTAAGCCTGTTTTTTAAGCAGGCTTATGTCGTTGCACTCATGCCGATTCAGAGTGGTCCATGTGATAGACGGCTAACGTCGACAATCCTGTCGTACCAGGCTGACGGTTTCATGCGCCCTTCATCATCGAGCTCATGGCACCATGCCTTTCCGGAGAACTCCAGACCATTCCGTCACACCACCTGACCAGTTCGCGGAGTTCAAGCATTTTGGGGGGACTTTCCGGTGTATCATCGGGTAACGGCAAGCCGGATGGGTTAAGCCTGTAAAACGAATCTATGGTGGTTTATTGTACATTGTGTGGTGCTGCCTTACTTATCAGTACCCTGTCGTTAAACTTCTACTTCTACTTCTACTTTTTCTAACAAAGATGAAATTTTTGTCCGCATTTCCCCGGTTCTGTTGTTCCTGTCATTAACCATTGAAGAAGTGTTAACATCAAACAAATTCGATATAACATATGTGTTTTTGACTTCCTGGTTTAGAAGCGCGATACTATTTATTCAACGCAGGAGATCCTAATGTCACCATTTTCAACACTACAACTCTTCAAAAATCTGTCAGATGAAACCCGTCTAGGCATCGTGTTAATGCTCAAAGAGATGGGAGAGCTATGCGTATGTGATCTCTGCACGGCGCTAGAGCAGTCGCAGCCTAAGATCTCCCGTCATCTGGCGATGCTACGTGAAAGCGGATTGTTGCTGGATCGCAAGAATGGGAAATGGGTTCACTACCGCTTATCTCCGCATATTCCTTCATGGGCTGCTCAGGTTATTGAGCAGGCCTGGTTAAGCCAACAGGACGACGTACAGGCCATCGCCCGTAAGCTGGCATCAGCTAACTGCTCTGGTAGCGGCAAAGCTGTTTGTATCTAAAAAATTTTCCTGAACATATATGATTTTTCAAATGTGAGGTGTTCGTGATGAAAACGTTAACGGTGTTTGACCCGGCTATGTGTTGCAGTACCGGTGTCTGCGGTACAGATATCGATCAGGTTCTGGTTGATTTTTCTGCGGATGTGCAGTGGCTAAAACAGCGTGGAATTCAGGTTGATCGTTATAACCTGGCACAGCAACCCATGAGCTTTGTACAGAACGAAAAAGCCAAAGCATTCCTTGAGGCATCCGGGGCTGAAGGGCTTCCATTGTTGTTGCTGGATGGAGAAATGGTGATGGCGGGGCGTTATCCGAAACGTGCAGAGCTGGCCCGCTGGTTCGGAATACCGCTGGAGAAAGTAGGATTAGCATCTAAAAGCTGCTGCGGTGGTAATACTTCTTGTTGCTGAAATGTCAGGAGGACATATGAAATTCTTACAGAATATCCCACCTTACCTGTTTTTTACCGGTAAAGGGGGCGTCGGTAAAACCTCTATTTCCTGTGCCACCGCTATCAGCCTGGCGGAACAAGGCAAGCGGGTTTTGCTTGTCAGCACCGATCCGGCTTCAAACGTAGGCCAGGTGTTCAGCCAGACTATTGGCAATACCATTCTGCCGGTGGCCTCTGTACCGGGTCTTTCAGCGCTGGAAATTGATCCTCAGGCCGCCGCCCAGGAATATCGGGCCAGAATCGTTGATCCTATCAAAGGCATTCTGCCGGATGATGTCGTTAACAGTATTAACGAACAGCTCTCTGGTGCATGTACCACCGAAATTGCAGCTTTTGATGAATTTACCGGTCTGTTGACTGACGCATCATTATTGACCCGCTTTGACCATATTATCTTTGATACCGCGCCAACCGGTCACACTATTCGTCTTCTCCAGTTGCCCGGTGCGTGGAGTAGCTTCATTGAGAGCAATCCTGATGGTGCTTCCTGTCTTGGCCCGATGGCAGGGCTGGAGAAACAGCGTGAGCAGTATTCACACGCCGTCCAGGCATTGTCTGATCCGGATCGTACGAGGCTGGTTTTAGTGGCTCGACTGCAAAAATCAACGCTTCAGGAAGTCGCCCGTACTCATGATGAGCTTGCGGCGATAGGTCTCAAAAATCAGTATCTGGTCATCAACGGCGTGTTACCTGAGACAGAAGCAGTCAACGATACTCTGGCGGCTGCAATATGGGGCCGGGAGCAGGAGGCGCTGGCAAGTCTTCCCGCTGGTCTGGACGCTCTCCCTACTGACACATTATTCCTTCAACCAGTGAATATGGTCGGTGTGTCTGCTTTAAGGGGACTTCTCACCTCCCAACCTGAGACGGCTTCATTTGCTGAAGTGTCCGCCCTGCAAAAACCAGCGATATCGTCGTTGTCTGCTCTGGTTGATGAGATTGCCCTTAATGAACACGGCCTGATTATGCTGATGGGTAAAGGTGGCGTGGGTAAAACAACCATGGCTGCGGCCATTGCAGTCAGACTGGCCGAAATGGGATTTGATGTGCATCTCACGACGTCAGATCCTGCTGCACACCTGAGCACAACCCTCAATGGAAGCCTCAATAACCTGCAGGTCAGCAGAATCGACCCTCATGATGAAACAGAACGTTATCGCCAGCATGTCCTTGAAACGAAAGGACGTGACCTGGATGAAGCAGGGAAACATCTGCTGGAAGAGGATTTACGCTCTCCGTGTACCGAAGAGATTGCTGTGTTCCAGGCCTTCTCACGGGTGATCCGTGAAGCGGGTAAACGGTTTGTCGTCATGGATACGGCACCGACAGGACATACATTGTTGCTGCTTGATGCTACCGGGGCATACCACCGGGAGATAGCAAAGAAAATGGGAGATAAAGGCCATTTCTCTACGCCAATGATGCAGCTTCAGGATCCGGAAAGAACAAAAGTATTACTGGTCACTCTGCCGGAAACGACCCCCGTTCTTGAGGCTGCAAATTTACAAGCCGATCTTGAACGTGCCGGGATTCATCCATGGGGCTGGATTATCAATAACAGTCTTTCCATCGCTGAAACCCGTTCACCGCTGCTTCGTCAGCGCTCGCAGCAGGAACTGCCTCAAATCGAGGCTGTAAAGAACCAGCATGCTACCCGTGTTGCACTGGTTCCTGTTCTTGCGGCAGAGCCAACCGGTATAGACAAACTCAAACAGCTCGCAGGTTAATTTTTACTATATACAGGGCAGTCATGCTGCCCTGTCAGGAGGTTTTATGTTACTGGCAGGAGCAATTTTCATCCTGACCATCGTGTTGGTTATCTGGCAGCCGAAGGGGTTAGGGATTGGCTGGAGCGCCATATTTGGCGCAATACTGGCACTCATATCTGGTGTAGTACACATTACCGACATTCTGGTGGTATGGAATATCGTCTGGAACGCCACAGCAACCTTTATTGCCGTGATTATCATCAGTTTGCTGCTGGATGAGTCTGGCTTTTTTGAATGGGCAGCATTGCATGTTTCCCGCTGGGGAAATGGCCGGGGTCGCCTGCTGTTTACTTATATCGTTCTGCTCGGTGCTGCGGTAGCAGCGCTATTTGCCAATGATGGTGCAGCTCTCATCCTGACGCCGATCGTTATTGCCATGTTGCTGGCTCTGGGATTCAGTAAAAGCGCTACGCTGGCATTTGTAATGGCTGCAGGGTTTATTGCCGATACCGCCAGCCTGCCGCTGATTGTGTCGAACCTGGTCAATATTGTTTCTGCTGACTTCTTCCATCTGGGATTCACGGAATATGCCTCCGTGATGGTGCCTGTGGATATTGCCGCCATTATTGCCACGCTGGTGATGCTGCATCTGTTTTTCCGCAAAGATATCCCACCGACCTATGATCTGAACCGACTGAAAGAACCGGCTCTTGCTATCAAAGACCCGGCGACGTTCAGAACTGGCTGGATTGTATTAATCCTTCTGCTGGTAGGTTTTTTTGTGCTTGAGCCGCTGGGTATTCCTGTCAGCGCTATTGCGGCTGTGGGTGCTGCTATCCTCTTTTTCGTGGCTAAAAAAGGTCATGCCATTAACACCGGTAAAGTCCTGCGTGGTGCACCGTGGCAGATTGTGATTTTCTCACTGGGAATGTATCTGGTTGTTTATGGGTTGCGTAATGCCGGGCTGACAGAATACCTCTCTGGCGTATTGAATTTATTTGCAGACAAAGGACTTTGGGCTGCCACATTTGGCACGGGATTCCTGACAGCATTCCTGTCATCCATCATGAACAACATGCCTACTGTATTGATTGGCGCATTGTCGATCGATGGCAGCACCGCATCGGGTGTCATCAAAGAAGCAATGATTTATGCCAATGTCATCGGTTGCGATCTGGGACCTAAAATTACGCCTATTGGTAGCCTGGCAACGCTACTCTGGCTGCATGTACTTTCACAGAAGAACATGACAATCACCTGGGGATACTATTTCCGCACCGGGATTATCATGACTCTGCCTGTGCTGTTTGTAACGCTGGCCGCGCTGGCGCTACGTCTCTCTTTCACTTTGTAATGAGATACTGATATGAGCAACATTACCATTTATCACAACCCAGCCTGCGGCACCTCTCGCAACACGCTTGAGATGATCCGTAACAGCGGTACAGAGCCGACCGTTATTCATTATCTTGAGACACCACCATCACGCGATGAACTGGTTAAACTTATTGCGGATATGGGGATCACAGTACGAGCGCTGCTGCGTAAGAATGTCGAACCTTTTGAAGCGTTAGGGCTGGCGGAAGACCGTTTTACTGATGATCAGTTAATCGACTTTATGTTACAGCATCCTATCCTGATTAACCGCCCGATCGTGGTGACGCCACTGGGGACCCGGCTGTGTCGTCCTTCAGAAGTGGTGCTGGATATTCTTCCGGATGCACAGAAACACGCGTTCACCAAAGAAGATGGTGAAAAAGTCGTTGATGATGCAGGTAAACGACTGAAATAAATCCTAAGGGGCATTTGCCCCTTTATATTTTACTTTGCCAGCCACCTTTGATGCTGCTGTTCATGGCGGCATTGTTCTGCCTTTAATGAGTCATGTGCAAAAAGGAGTGATGCCTGTACAAGGGAAGGTGCGAACAAGTTCCTGATATGAGATCATCATATTCATCCGGAGCGCATCCCAGAGGGACATCATGAGCCATCAACTCACCTTCGCCGATAGTGAATTCAGCACTAAGCGCCGTCAGACCCGAAAAGAGATTTTCCTCTCCCGCATGGAGCAGATTCTGCCATGGCAGAATATGACCGCTGTCATCGAGCCGTTTTATCCCAAGGCGGGCAATGGCCGACGGCCCTATCCGCTGGAGACCATGCTGCGTATTCACTGCATGCAGCATTGGTACAACCTGAGCGACGGTGCCATGGAAGATGCCCTGTACGAAATCGCCTCCATGCGCCTGTTTGCCCGATTATCCCTGGATAGCGCCCTGCCGGATCGCACCACCATCATGAATTTCCGCCACCTGCTCGAGCAGCATCAACTGGCCCGTCAATTGTTCAAGACCATCAATCGCTGGCTGGCCGAAGCAGGCGTCATTATGACCCAAGGCACTTTGGTGGATGCCACCATCATTGAGGCACCCAGCTCTACCAAGAACAAAGAGCAGCAACGCGATCCGGAGATGCATCAGACCAAGAAAGGCAATCAGTGGCACTTTGGCATGAAGGCCCACATTGGTGTCGATGCCAAGAGTGGCCTGACCCACAGCCTAGTCACCACCGCGGCCAACGAGCATGACCTCAATCAGCTGGGTAATCTGCTTCATGGAGAGGAGCAATTTGTCTCAGCCGATGCCGGCTACCAAGGAGCGCCACAGCGCGAGGAGCTGGCCGAGGTGGATGTGGACTGGCTGATCGCCGAGCGTCCCGGCAAGGTAAAAACCTTGAAGCAGCATCCGCGCAAGAACAAAACGGCCATCAACATCGAATACATGAAAACCAGCATCCGTGCCAAGGTGGAGCACCCGTTTCGCATCATCAAGCGGCAGTTCGGCTTCGTGAAAGCCAGATACAAGGGGCTGCTGAAAAACGATAACCAACTGGCAATGTTATTCACCCTGGCCAACCTGTTTCGGGTGGACCAAATGATACGTCAGTGGGAGAGATCTCAGTAAAAACCGGAAATAACGCCAGAAATGGTGGAAAAAATAGCCTAAATAGGCTGATTCGATGTGTTTGCGGGAAAAAAATCGGCCCAGATCCGCGAAATTTTAATCAGCGAGTCAGCTTGGGAAGAAATGACCTGCTTATTCGCACCTTCCTTAGCCACTACCTGCCCGACACTGTGGGTGAGGATTTATCGCTGTATTTTGCCCGGGAGTCAGGGGTGCTTCTTGAAGGGGGCTTGCTGTTTGTCGACAATGGGGAAGGACATATCCGGTTAAATCTGGCGTGCCCACGGACTATGCTGACAGCAGGGATGAAAAGAATTTCACAGGTACTGCGGACACCGGCCCCTAACAGGGTATAACCCCTTTCTCTTTGGCCGTTTGTCCTGTCAGGATGTCGTCAGAACCCGGCATAACACCCTGTGCCGGGAACAAAAAAGGCACGGATGAACAGGTTGTGAATATCCTGAGTGAAGCCTGCTGATGACATTTCTGGCGACAAAAAAATGCCGCCCTTAAGGGGCGGCTTATGCCAGCGTCACGGGGTTATCGTCTGACCGCCATGATGCCCGCATCGACATCCCAGATAGCGCCCGTCACCCATGAGGTTTTGTCAGACAACAGGAAGAGAATAGTGTTTGCCACATCTTCGGCAGTTCCGACGCGTCCCAGCGGGTGGAAATCGTTCAGCGACTTCATAGCATCTGCGATATCCGCTTTGTCCATGAAGCCTTCGTATATCGGCGTATGAACAATCCCGGGAGACACCGCGTTGACACGAATACCCGCGCTGGCCAGCTCAATCGCCAGATTACGCGTCAGGGCATGCAGACCCGCTTTTGCCATTGAATAGGCCGAGGCCGGCGAGTCACCCAGTGCAGCCTGAGCACCAATCGAACCGACGTTGACGATAGACCCTTCGAGCTTCGCGGCGAGCATGTTCTTCACGACATCCTGTGTAATAAAGAACGTGGCTCGGTTCAGCGAAAGATACATGTCATAATCGGCAAAGCTGTGCTCGGTAAATCCTTTGGGCATGAAGATACCGGCGGCATTCACCATCAGGCTGATATCGCGATGGTGAGCATTAATTTCCTGACGGATAGTTTCCATACCTTCTTCGGTCATCAGGTTCGCCGCGATGACCGCAACCGGTCCCAGAGGGCTCAGTTCTTTTTGCACCGCTTCGGCTTTGTCTTTTTTATTCCCGGTCAGCACGACACTGCCGCCCGCTTCCAGTACCATGCGTGCCACGGCCAGGCCCATGCCGCTGGTACCGCCGACGACGAGCAGTTTTTTACCTTTGAAAAAAGTGTTCATTTTCTGACTCCATTACTGGTGGGTAAGACGTTGCCGGCAGCGTGAAACTGCCGGCGGTTGACGGATTAAATACTGCAGCCATCCGTTCCGCAGGTCTGACCCGCAGTGGCTGAAAATTCGGTTTGCTGTTCATCCCAGACCTGACGCAGGGCATTCAAAAAGTTATCTGCTGCCTGAGCCCCGCTGATGGCATATTTTTCGTTCATCACAAAAACCGGAACGCCGCTGAGGCCAATAGACTGTGCGTGGGCTTCATCGTCGGAAACGGTGGCGCGAAAATCGTCATTTTCCAGGGCGGCTTCAGCGTCAGCTTTCGGCATACCGGCTTCTACGGCCATGGCAACGAGCTGCTGACGGTCAAAGAGAGAGCGACCTTCGGTGATACTGCCATGATAAAAACGTTCTTCCACCGCGTCCGCAATTCCGGCCTTACGCGCGGCAACCAGCAGGGTGTGTGCATCTTCTGTATCACCAAACATCATGCCGTCGAAGTTGTAGATCAGACCTTCAGATTTACCGGCGGTGCCCACCTGATTCATCATCAGCTCCGCTGAATGCTGACTGCCCAGCTTTTTAACGATGGCATCCTTAAAAGGCATCGCGGGAGTACCACCGGCCAGACGGTAGCTGTGATGGCGGATCACCACCTGGTCGCGAAATTCAAAGCGATTCAGACCCTGTTCAAATCTTTTTTTAGCAATCCAGCACCACGGGCAGACCAAATCTGACCAGATATCGATGGTAAGGGTGGGTTTCAGCGTTTGCATAATGATTCCTCAAAGACGTTGGGCGGTCGGATCTCACTTATCAGAGAACCGCGACCGTATGGGATTTATTGCGCCTGCCAGACCGGGTAATCGGTATAGCCTTTTTCCGGGGAACCACTGACGCCGTAGTAGGTGGCGCGGTCACTTTCTGCCAGTGGCCAGCCGTTTTGCATTCTTTCAACCAGATCCGGGTTAGCGATGTAGGGCACACCAAATGCCACCAGATCCAGCTCATCATCTTCCAGAGCCTGCTCTGCGATATCACGGGTAAAACCGCCGGCAGCGATGATGGTGCCTTTAAACGTGTTGCGAAAACGGCGGCGGAAGCCTTCCGGAAGTGGCGCTTTGGTGTACACCGGCTGATAGTAAAGGTGTACGTAGGCCAGTTCCCGCTGACCGAGCGCGTCGGTGATGGCTGACCAGGTTTGCTCTTCACCTTCATACGGCGCGAGGTCATAAATGCGGCCGAACGGTGACAGGCGCACGGCAACGTGGCTGTTACCCACAGCTTCCGCCACGGCGTCAATGGTCTCCAGCAGGAAACGCTGACGATTTTCCACCGAGCCGCCGTATTCGTCGGTGCGGGTGTTCAGTTCGCTACTGAGGAACTGGTCAAAGATGAATCCGTTTGCCGCCATGATTTCCACGCCGTCAAAGCCGGCTTCCATCGCCAGGCGTGCGGAGTGCACGAAGTCTGCAGTGATGCGTTTAACTTCATGCGTTTCCAGCGCGCGTGGCTGGCTTGGTACAACCGGGCCCGGTTCTCCGGATTCGGTCAGCGCAAAAACGGTGGTATTGACCGCCTGAACGGTGCCCGCTGAAACCGGCGCTATGTGGCCTGGCTGAAGAGAGACGTGAGACATACGGCCGACGTGCCAGAGCTGCGCGAAAATACAGCCACCTTTGGCGTGAACCGCTTGTGTCACCTTACGCCAGCCCTGGACGTGTTCGTCGTTGTAGATACCAGGGGTATAAAGGTAACCCCGGCCTTCTTCTGAAACCGGCATCCCTTCGGTGATGAGCAGGCCAGCAGAAGCACGCTGTGCATAGTACAAAGCCACGACCTCATCCGGCACGTCATTCATGGTGCGGGTGCGGGTCATCGGTGCCATGACTACACGGTTTTTTAACGCCAGGCCAGACAGATTGTAGGGGGTGAAAAGCTTACTCATCGTATACCTCACAAAAAACAAAAAGGAGTATCCCGGCAGGGATTTGCACAGCCCGGCAGTATCATCGACTGGACGTCGCGCACTGGAGTTGCATAAACATCTGATGGGTGGCAATATACCAACCATCTAGTAGGTAGGTCAATGGGTGTGTCGTATTTTTTTGTCATAACGCAGCCATTTCTGAATTGTCACTCATTTTGCGAGGTCATCACCATGCGTACATTAACAGCTTATAACGAAGATAATTTCCGCCAGATAGAGCAGTACAAAGGAATATCGGTGGTACGTTTCTCTGCACCCTGGTGTCCGCCCTGTCAGGCCAGCGAAGAAATGTTCAGTCAGTTTGCAGACCGGCTCGATGGAGATATTCAGGTGGGGAAAGTCAATGTAGATCAGGCGCCGGTGCTGACAACCAAATACGAGATCTGGGGGCTGCCGTCTGTGCTGATATTTCATGAAGGGCAATTAGTTAAACGCATACCGGGTGTGAAACCTGCATCGGTATATGCTCAGGCTATTGCGGACATAAAAAAAGGGCAGTAATGCCCTTTTAACGTGGAATTTATTAATGCTTAACCGCGTGCCTGACCGACGGCATCCAGAGTGCGGGCTGAATAAATGACCGCCGCGCCAGCGTTGAGGTTAATCGCCACGCCCAGCGCTTCAGCAATTTCAGCGTCGGTTGCACCGGCTTTCACAGCGGCGTCGGCGTGAAAAGCAATACAGCCGTCGCAGCGGGTTGTGACTGCGCACGCCAGGGCAATGAGTTCACGCACTTTTGCGCCCAAAAGGTCAGTTTTGTTACCTGCGTTGCCCAGGGCAACCACGCCTTTCATGGTCTCGGGGGTCAGTTTGCCCAACTCGCCTAAACGTTGCATTAACTCTGAGCGATAGTTGTTCCAGTCCAGCATAGTGTCATTCTCCTGAATGAGGGGTATTAAGAAGCAGTTTTATATACTTAAGGCTGTTGGCGAAGACTTCGGGTCTGGCCGTTGCATGCGCCACTACGCTTGAGCCTTCACAGACATTAATGATCATCAAAGCAATATCTGATGGTTCGGCATGGGATGAAAACTCACCTGACTCCATGCCCGCCCTGACGACTTTTGTGAGCCACTCGATTTGCATATCGAAATAAAGTGATGTCTGTACAGTAATTGCCTGAGGCAGATTGGCGGTCTCTGCTGACAACGCACAACACAGTGGCAGTAGCGAAGCTTTATGGCTTTGCGCGAAGATATCGATGTAAGCCGCAATTCTTCTCTCCGCGCTTTTCTCAGTCGCCTCTATCTGCTCAAATACGCGTTGTGTATCAGAGAACGCCTGTATTACCACCTGCTCACCCAGAATATCTTTGGTCGGGAAATGGTGATGAATACTGGCCTTGGTGATACCCACTATTTTTGATAAATCAGCATAGCTGAATGCTGAATACCCTTTTTCGCGCATCAGGTGTTCTGCTTCGCTGAGCAGCCGTTCCCGTGTCATGGTTGTCATAATTACTCCATATAATCTACTAGTTGATAGATTATATTGTTGCTATTTTTCCGTAGCAAGTTGTATCACTGACTCAGTATCGTGCAGAGCTGAACGTCACTGCCATCCTGCATTCTGAATGGCAGCATTACATCTCTGACATCACGCCAGGCGTGTAATCATTTCAACCGGATTAGCCAGAGTATCGTGGATTGGCGAATTCTTTTGCATTTCGCTGACCAGCGCTTCTAACTCCTCGCGACTGGCGGTCTTGCTCGTAAGGTGAACATCGACGCGAATAGATTTCGCACCTTTACGCACGTTGCTGTCCAGCCCAAGGAAGCCGTTGAGGTTGATATCGAAATTAAGATCCAGCTCGATACCGTCCAGGTCGATCCCTTTTTCAGCAGCCATCATGGTAAGGGTGGCGGTATAACAGCCAGCCAGCGCCTGCATGATGTATTCAGTCGGGCTCATGCCGGTATCGGTGCCGAGTAAACCTGCGGGTTCATCACCGATATTAGAAAATTTCCCCACACGGCTGGTATCGATAACGCCGTTCTGGATTGTGGCGCCGGTCTCTGTGCGAACGGTTAATCCGCCGCTGGAACGGGCTTTCATCTGGAAAGTCAGGTTACCCAGGCCAGGCTGGCTGCGAACTGCTTCACGGGTATTGTGGATCGCAGCTGCGTCTGCAGAAGGTTTAACGGTAGTAGACATAATGGCTCCTGTAATTTCTTGATAAAAGGTATAGCTGGTGTAATCAGTACCAACCATCTAGTTGGTAGATTAATGTCGCGAACCTCTTTTGTCTACTCTTTTATAAAAAATAGGGGGAAAAGAACCCAGCAGGCTGTTTTATTTCATAATAACCATTTGATTTTTTTTATAATCTTCCCAGCCGCTCACTCTTGCAGCAATCCAGCCTTTACCCGAAGGATAGTCTGGCGGGTGGTATTAAATTCCCGGGCAATAGCACTGATACTGATGCCAGCATTTAGGCGCTCTGTCACTGTTTGCTTTTGTTCCTCGCTCAGGATGGGGGGGCGACCGAAGCGTTTTCCAGCCGCTTTTGCCCTCGCAATACCTGAATACGTTCGCTCAAGCAGCAAATCTCGCTCAAACTCCGCTACAGCAGAAATTACCTGCATAGTCATTTTTCCGGCCGGACTGGTCAAGTCAACACCTCCGAGTGCGAGACAATGAACGCGAATATCTAAAGCCGCCAGTTGCTCTACTGTTTTTCGGATATCCATCGCATTACGACCCAGACGGTCAAGTTTGGTGACAATCAGTACATCCCCATTTTCCATGCGATCTAGCAACCGGATAAATCCGGGGCGTTCGCTGGCAGCAACCGAGCCACTGATATGCTCCTCAATAAGTCGTTGGGATCTGATGGCAAAACCCGCCGCTTCAATTTCACGACGCTGGTTTTCTGTGGTCTGTTCCAGAGTTGAGACCCTGCAGTAGGCAAAAACACGTGACATGGGAAACTTTCCGTACGAAATGGATGTCCGAATTATAACGTGTGTCCGAAATTAATTTCACTAAGTTTCGGACATGTGCTGTAAGTGGTGTACGAAACCGACCGGTTTCGGTCACAGCGAACAAATAACAGATGAAAACTATACGCGAGGGAAGCATTTATGCCACGGCGACAGATACTGAGCAGTGAAGAGCAGGAACGCTTACTGGTTATACCAGATGATGAAATTATTCTGACCCGAATGTGTTTTCTGAACGAACCGGATATTGCGCTCATTAATAAGCACCGACGGCCAGCGAATCGCCTGGGCTTTGCTGTATTACTCTGTTATCTGCGTGGACCTGGATTTATTCCGGACAAAAGCAGTGCTCCTCACAATGGCGTTGTATCCAGGGTTGCTTCCCGACTGAAACTTCAGCCTGATTTATGGCCGGAATATGCATCCAGAGAGCAAACCCGCTGGGAACATCTGACCGAACTTTATCGCTACCTGGAACTATCCCCGTTCAGCCGGTCAATGCAAAAAGACTGTATCCGCCATCTGCACCCCTATGCCATGCGAACTGACAAAGGATTTATGCTGGCGGAAGAAATGCTCAGCTGGCTACATAACAATAATGTTATTTTCCCTTCTGTTGAAGTGATCGAACGGACGCTTGCCGAAGTCGTCACGCTCGCTAACAGATCGGTATTTTCGACACTTACCGCGCAACTGGAAAAGCAGCATAAATCAGCACTCGACAGCCTGCTCATATCAGAGGGTGAACAACCTTCCCGTCTGGCATTGCTGCTACAGCCTCCGGGTAAAATAAACGGTAAAAATGTGCTGCAACATATCGACCGGCTTAATTCCATCGCTGCGCTGGGGTTGCCTGATGGTATTGCACTTTCCGTTCACCAGAACAGGTTGCTTAAACTGGCGCGTGAGGGCCGGAAAATGAGCAGCAGGGACCTGGCAAAATTCACCGATGTCAGACGTTACGCTACGCTGGTTTGTATAATAACAGAGGCCAGGGCCACCCTGACTGACGAAGTGATTGATCTGCACGAGCGTATCCTGGGTAGTCTGTTCAGCAGGGCAAAACGCACGCAGGCCGAACGGCTCCAGCAAACGGGAAAGCTTATTCAGAGCAAGCTGAAGCAGTACGTTACCGTCGGGCAGGCGTTACTTAACGCCAGAGAATCCGGGGAAGATCCCTGGACTGCAATAGAAGATGTCCTTCCCTGGCAGGAATTCATCAACAGCGTGGAAGAAACGCGGTTTCTTTCCCGTAAGGGCAATTTCGACGCGCTTCATCTGATCACCGAAAAATACAGTACGTTGCGTAAATATGCCCCGCGTATGCTGTCAGCATTGCAGTTCATGGCGACACCTGCGGCGCAGGCGCTCAGCGATGCGCTGGACACCATAACGGAAATGTACCGTAAACAACTTCGTAAAGTGCCGCCATCAGCGCCAACAGGGTTTATCCCTGAAAGCTGGCGAAAACTGGTGCTCACGCCTTCAGGCATCGACCGCAAGTACTACGAGTTTTGCGTACTGAATGAACTCAAGGGTGCATTACGTTCCGGTGATATCTGGGTAAAAGGATCGCGCCGCTACAAAAATTTTGATGATTATCTCATCCCGACTGCTGAGTTTGAGAAATCCCGACATAATGACCAGTTACAGTTGGCCGTTCAGACCGATAGCCAGGCATACCTTCAGGCCCGTATGACTCTTCTTGCATCTCGGCTGGAAGAAGTTAACGCGATGGCGCTTGCCGGTGATTTGCCCGATGTAGATATCTCAGATAAAGGCGTAAAAATCACTCCACTGGAGAACAGCGTTCCTTCAGGTGTTTCGCCCTTTGCAGGTTTGGTCTATGGCATGCTTCCCCATCCGAAAATTACGG
>NZ_CBDDNJ010000003.1:0-192823 GCF_965231525.1 Pseudocitrobacter faecalis
TCTAAAGTAACATAAATCGCCATACTCACGATATCTAAAGGCATACAAAGGTGGGTTACTTCTCCAAAGTATGGCAAATTATGAGGTTAACTACCCCTTAAACTTAACGTAATTCCTATGGCTATAAAAAACGAACTCTCAATTCTTACCAAAGCTGAGCAGCTTGATCTATATTCTCCGCCACTATTAACCCTTGAACAGCAACGATTGTATTTTACGCAAAACGAGATCGAGTTAACAGAGTCGAAAAGCATTCGCCTAAGGAGCCATCGATGCTATTTCATTGCGTTATTAGGGTATTTTAAGTCTAAGCCTGTCATTCTTTCACCTAGCTTTAACCTCATCTTTAACGATATGCAGTTTATTTCAACGCAAGTTCAAGGAGGCAAAGGGCTCAGGCCTTTCAGCATAAATAAGATGCAGCGTGACCGTATTTATCAAAGAATACTGAGGCTACTAAACTATCAGAAATGGGAAGAAAGTCTGCACTTTGCGCCGTTGTACGATCATCTTGTAATGGTCGGCAAAGCTTGGCTTGAGCCTCGTTATCTATTTGATGCAGCCGCTGAATATCTAGCAACGCATAGAATTGCCATCCCTAAATATACTGTCGTACAAAAGCTTATCAGTCGTGTTATCCAACAGGTCAAGAAGACGTTAAATAATAAGCTTCGTATTCATGTTTCATCTGAACTACACGGATTTCTAAATACTATTATCGATGACAAAGATGGGCTCTCCTTAAGCCAGCTTCGAGCAGGTGCAAAAAGCGTTATGGTGACAGAGCTAAAAAAAGAACTGATTGTTTATCATCAGTTACAGCCTTATACAAGACAGATTGATGATGCTGTTAAGGACTTAGCCTTATCGTCTAAAAACCAACAACACTTCGGTGAAATGGTGGATTATTATGGTAGTAAACTAAAACGCTTTAAGCGTCCACAGCAACACCTATGGTTGCTGTGTTTTCTGACTCAACGCATACGGCAAAGCTTAGAGCGACTGACTGATGGTTTTATTCATCATATCCGGAAACAACAAGAAGCTGCGCATGCGTTTGCCCAACAGGCAGTGTTTGATTCATGGAGGTCAGCTGCGGACAATGTCACCAAAGCTGCAGAATTACTCCATCTGTTTGTTGATGACAGTATCGACGATAATCAACCATTTGCAACGGTTAGGCAACAAGCATTAAGTGTAATGAATAACCAAGATATAGAAACGCTATGCCTGTACTTAAAAAAGCAAAAACGCACAGTAGAAGAATATCAATGGCAATATTATGATGATCAAAACACCTTACTTGAACAGTTATTAAGGCCCGTGTTTCTATGTCTTGAATGCCAAGCAGGTAAAGGCTCAGAAGTATTGGTGACACAGCTCAGAACCACAAAAACAGAACTATTAGCAGGTAATACATTGCAAACAATGGATAGTACACTTATCCAACAAAAACATCGTCCATGGTTACTCAACAACGATGTTGTTCATCCACAGCGATACGAATGGTTGCTTTACCGTCAACTGGCTTCTCGGCTTAATGGTCGAATTTACTTATCAAACGTCACTAAATATCGTGCGCTAGAAGACGACTTAATTGCATCGTCAATACAGTCTGATCTATTGGCATCGTCAACGTTGGAAAAGCTAAAGCAGCCGATTCAGAAGCTACTGCAAGTAAAACAAATACGCTTAGCAACATCCCTAGAAGATGTTGCTCGTCACATTGATAATGGTGATAACCGCAATGTGATCATGAAGAGCCGAAGTGGCGCACGATGGCGACTGCCAGTTAAAGGCTCCCGATCATTTGTCAACAACCCCTTCTTTAAACAGATGATCCCCGTCAGTATTGCTGATGTGTTGCGTTATGTTGAACAAGAAACCAACTTTATGCAATGCTTCGCACACGTGCTGCCAATCCAAAAACAAGTAGGCGCCAATCAGGATGATTTATTGGCTATTCTCATTGCGAATGCGACACATCGTGGCGTATATGGGATGGCACAAATATCTGATCGCAGTTATGATCATCTAAGCACTATACAAGCTAATTATATTAGGCCTGAAACCTTGCAAGAGGCAAGTGATATCATCAATAACGCAGTAGCGGCACTCCCTATTTTCCGTCACTATCACATCCAAGAAGACGTCCTACACGCCAGTACCGATGGGCAAAAATTTGAAACTCACCTTGAGACTTTTAAAACTCGCTACTCCTCGAAATACTTCGGCACCAACAAAGGTATTACGGCCATGACGTTAGTTGCCAATCATAGTGCGTTAAATGCCCGTATAATAGGATCTAATGAGCATGAGTCCCATTATATTTACGACTTACTACAATCTAATACTAGTGATCTTAAGCCTGACGTACTCTCAACCGACACCCATGGTGTTAATCATGTTAATTATGCCTTATTGGATTTATGCGGTTATAGTTTTGCGCCTAGGTATGCTCAGTTCACCAGTGTGATCAA
This sequence comes from Pseudocitrobacter faecalis, assembly GCF_965231525.1. Lineage (NCBI taxonomy): Bacteria > Pseudomonadati > Pseudomonadota > Gammaproteobacteria > Enterobacterales > Enterobacteriaceae > Pseudocitrobacter > Pseudocitrobacter faecalis. The sequence continues at coordinate 2,481 of NZ_CBDDNJ010000003.1, forward strand.
TGACCTATTTAACGTAACTGAAAGCGACGACGGAAATACGCATCTGGCGCTGAAAAAGCCGATAAAAATGAATGTGATTGAGGAAGGCTGGCAGGATATTCAGCGTATTGTGTTATCCCTTCAAGAAAAACGCACAACACAGGCATTGCTAGTACGCAAATTATCTGGTTATCCATCTGGACACCCTATATTACAAGCATTAACGGAATATAATAGGCTCATCAAAGCCCAATATTTACTTGATTATATTGATGATGCAAGTCTGCGCCAATATGTTCAACGAGCACTGAACCGAGGCGAAGCCTGGCATTTCCTCAGGCGAGCCATTGCATCGGTCAATCGTGACCAGTTCCGCGGAAAAAACGAATCAGAAATAGTCGTTTGGAACGAGTGTGCCCGTTTGACGGCAAATGCAATTATTTACTTTAACTCGATGATCCTAAGTCATCTACTACTGCACTTTGAAGACGTTGGTGACGAGGAAAAAGCTGCAATAACTCGACAAGTATCACCCGTTGCATGGCAGAATATTAATCTAAGCGGCACTTATCAGTTCGCTAGTAACCGCAAACTACCTGATTTACAGGAAATAACTAGGCCTATTGTTCAAAATGAAGTCTAAAATGAAAGGTAACCCAGCTCCACAAGCCACTAACTGCTTGGGTTATGGCGATTTATGTTACTTTAGAGGGGAAAATCCCTAGAACCCCTGTTGCGAAGTCTACCAATGCTTGATCGACTTCGGTTCCGCAAACACCAGTGCTACAGCATAATGCGGGATCAAATACTTCTAATTTTTTCATATCTCAACCTTATATATGTTTTTTCGAATATGTTAACTTAAAAATTTTTATATAGAACAGCTACTCGCAGGTTCTTTTGTCTCTAAGCTTTTGAGTAAATCTGCAACTCTATTTTTCTCTGTGGCATAGGTGACATCAATGATACTTTTCACCCACGGTAGTAATGCTGGAGATAATCGATAATGAACCCATTTACCCTGTTTTGAATCGAGCAAAAGACCCGACTCTCTAAGCATTGCTAGATGTCGAGAAGTCTTTGGTTGCGATAAATTCAAGGCCGTATAGATGTCGCAAACACACAGTTCACCAGATGCTTTTAGCAGTAGCACGATATCCAGTCTGGTTTGGTCGGCTAAAATTTTAAACAGCAGTAGTGGTTCCATACTTTCTCCTATATTTAATGTGTGTAAGATATACCAAGGAAATACATTCGTCAAAACATATATATTGGCCTATGAATTATCTAAACGAACGCTATCTTTATTTATTGATAATTCCTTACTGAGGAAATTAGAACCTTTAATTTTTCAATGTAATAGTATCAAGTGTTAATACTGTCGTATAACACACTATCTGTAGCCCTTGATATTACAGGGCTAGGAGCAAACTTTGGACTTTTCGATGAAATGGGCACACAACCCCAAACAATTCCAATCGACAGCAGCATGATATATAATTATGATAATTACCGTATTATCGTAATTATCGTAAACATTACAAATTAAAAGGAACGTTCTCATGGCAAGAAAATTGGTTGAGTTTGACGATGTAGCGGCTGCGGCCCAAAAGCTCAAGGACGCCGGTAAACGCCCAACGGTCATCGCTATCAGAGACATCATTGGCAAGGGGAGCTTTACCACCATTTCAACGTATCTCAAACAGTGGTCAGAGGAACACTCCCTCGATGAAGAGCTGGTAGAGGTAGTCCTTCCAGAATCGGTTATGAGCGATGCTGAGCTCTTCCTACAGAAGATCTATACGGTAGCCAAAGCAAGCGCCGATGAACAGCTTGAGCGCGAGCGTGAACTGCTACGACAGAAAGAAATTGAGTACCAGGAAGATATGCAGCAAGCCGTGGACATGGCAAATGATGCCACCGAACGGGCTGAGCTACTGGAGGAACAACTTGAAGCTCTCACCAACAAAAAATCAGAGCTCGATGCGGCCCTTGGTAAGGCAGAAAACTCGCTATCCCTCAAGTCTGCGGAGCTAGAACGCTCACTGGCTGACATTGATAAGCTGGAAAAGCGGATCGTTGAGTTGGAGGGCAAGCTGGAGGCGAAAGCCGCAGATCTGACCCGAGCACAGGATCACCTGGAGCAAGCTAAAAGCGAAAATCGCTCTTTGAGCCAAAAATTGGCAACTACAGAGGGTGAGTTGGAGGAGCAAAAAGGCAAGAGTATAGAGCAGACAGAAAAGCTCCGGGCCGCTCAGGAACAAAAAACATCGTTGAAAGAGCAGCTCGAAAATGTACAGGCCAAACTGGCCCAATCACAGGACTCCCTTGCCACAGCCAAAGCTCATGGCGAATCCGCTGAACGAGAGTGCCAGCGCCTATCTGGAGAGGTAGAAAAGCTGGACGCCAAATTATCCAGCGCCGAAGCAGAAGCTCGCGCTCTTGTTCAAGACAAAGGCATGATGGCTGGTCAGTTGCAGGAAAAAGACCAGCAGGCCAAGAGCCTCGAACAAAGACTCAATGATGCACTGACCAAAATTTCTGGGTTGGAGCAAGAGCTCGCTAAAGCTGGTAAGGGAGGGAAAAAGAAAGAGGAAAACTGATGGCGCGAAAGGCTAAATATTCAGAAGAGTGGCGACACAGAGCTGCGGCTCTTCAAACCAAGATTGAGGAGGCTATGACACTAGCCACCTCATCTATTGGCGACTATCGCTGGTTACACCGTCTCCATAGTTGGGTTACGGAGGTGGCTCAAGGTAAAGCCCCAGACTGGTGGACAGATCTGGATTGTGAAGTATCCCTCCCCCGAGAAGAAAAGCGGATCAGTACGTTCCTCTCGACACAAAAGAAGCGCATCACTCTCCAGATGTGTTTGTCGTAGGGGGCCTCATGAAACAACTTCCTCCTGACACACCAGAACAATCACTGATCACTCAGTACAAAGGGCCTCGCCTTGTCGTTAAGGCCTACGCTGGAACGGGTAAAACCACGACACTGGTGAAGTACGCCCACAACAACCTCGATTCACGTATCCTCTACTTGGCATACAACAGGGCTATCCGCGACGAGGCAAGAGAAAAGTTTCCTGCAAACGTAGACTGCAAAACGTCCCACCAGCTTGCCTACGCCACTATAGGAAGGGGCTACCAGCACAAACTCTCCGGCAACCTAAGGCTCACCGATATTGCCCAAGCGGTGAATACCAAGAACTGGACGTTTGCCAAAGATATTCTCGATACGCTCAACGCCTTTATGTGTAGTGCAGACATGCGGATTCTTTATACGCATTTTGCTCGCGCCGATACGGGTAAAGTGCTTACGTCCAAACAGGAGAGATACCAAATCCAGGTGGTCGAAGGTGCTGAGCTCATATGGAAACGGATGACAAACGTTCAAGATCCGTTCCCGACCGTACACGATTGCTACCTCAAACAGTATCAGCTCGGGATGCCGAATCTGTCTCGCCGGTACACCACCATTCTTTTTGATGAAGCACAAGACGCTAACCCCGTAACAAGTAGCATCGTCCTACAGCAGAACTGCAAGGTAATCCTGGTTGGAGATCGCCACCAGCAGATCTATAGGTTCAGAGGCGCAAACAACGCCCTTGATAGCAAAGAGCTCATGAACGCCGACCAACTCTATCTCACTCATAGCTTCCGCTTTGGCCCCAACGTTTCGCTGGTGGCAAACGCCCTTCTTGAACTCAAAGGTGAAACACGACCTGTTGTTGGCCGGGGACCAGCAGATCAGGTACTCATGTTTTTACCAGGTGACGTGGGCCACCGCGCAATACTTCACCGAACCGTCATGGGGGTTATAGAGACGGCGCTCTCTGCGACCGAATCCGGAGCGCAGGTATTCTGGGTCGGTGGAATCGACGCTTACCAGATCAATGAGCTCCAGGATTTGTACTGGTTTTCGATGGCAGAGCCAGACCGGGTAAAGAATAAGAAACTGCTTGATGAGTATGAAGACTACTTCGAGTATCAAGAAGTAGCGAAGGCGACCAAAGACCCTGAGATGATGAGGGCTGTCAAGATCATCAACAGCTACGATGAAATCCCTGAACGACTCACCACTCTACGACGCAATACAGTCAAAGAAGAGTTTGGGGCTGACATTACGGTCTCAACAGCTCATCGGTGCAAAGGGTTGGAGTGGGACTTTGTTCAGCTCTATGACGACTTTCCGGATGTCCTGGACCCAGAGCTCGACCCAATGGCCCGTGACGATGAAATAAACCTGCTCTACGTTGCATCCACCAGAGCGATGCGAATCCTTGCGTTGAACAGCGCTGTCGAGATGGTTATCCGCTACATCACCCAAAAACGCATGGTCGAGAAGCAGATGAAGATGGCCGCAGAAGCGACAGAAGTTGAAGAGGACACGACCAAATAGTTTGGTCAATTCTTTCACATGTGAAAGTTGACAAATAAAACGCTCTAAGCGCCCTAAATGGGCGCTTACACCTGCCTAATTTCACGCCTCCCACCTCTACCATATCGAGCATGGGAAAATACGTGCGTGAGACTATGAAAAAATCACCTTTGAATTTACTGCTCCTTGCAGCGCTCACGCTGGGGGCATCACACCAGGCTTGGGCTCAAGATGGCACAAGACCTGGTTTTTATGAGCGAAAGGAAGAGGGTTGGTTCTGGTACAAGGAAGAGCCCAAAGAACCAGAGAAAAAACCCGAAAAGCCCAAACCAAAGCCTGTGGCAGAAGCGAAGCCTACACAGCCTAAGCCTGCTGCTCCGCTTCCGAGCGGCCCAGAAATGTTCTCAGCGGAATGGTTCCGGGAAAACTTACCCAAGTACAAAGACCTTGCTTGGAACAATCCTACCGTTGAAAACGTCAGGACGTTTCTCTACTTGCAACGATTTGCGATAGATCGCTCTGAACAATTTTCCGATGCTACAGAGCTGGCGGTCGTAGGTGATCCTTTCTTGGATGAAATTACTCGACGTCCTGCTGCCACGTTTGCCTCACAACAAGTTGATCGTGACGCTGGTAACGCCAAAAACATGCTACTCAAAAGCGTAGCCGAACGCGTAGGGATATTCTTCTTCTACAAGTCCGACGATGACTACAGTGACTTGCAAGCACCGCTCATCAAGATGTTGGAACAAGGAGAAGGATTCTCGATCATTCCTGTATCTATGGACGGCAAACCACTCCCCAGTGGGCTTTTCCCCCATTACAAAACCGATGAAGGCCATGCCAAACAACTTGGTATCGTAACTTTCCCTGCTGTTTACCTCGCATCTCCAGACGGTCAGTTCGCTCCTATAGGACAAGGGCCAATGTCTCTTCCTGAGCTGAATCACAGGATTTTGGTCGCAGCAAAACGCAATGGTTGGGTCACAGACGAAGAGTTTAACCGTACACGTCCGGTACTCAACCTGGAAAACAACATAGCCGAACGCTTGGCCTCACCAGAGCTGGGCTCTGACCTCAAACAGCTATCTCAAGCGAGCGGTGATAAAGACAACTTTGTGCCACCGGAACAACTCATGAAGTACATCCGGGACAAATTACAGGAGAACTAAGATGGTCACGCACAAGACATTAAAAAGGAGCCTGCTTGCCCTGAGTGTGGCGGCCAGTCTCGTCATGGCACCGACAGGGGCGATAGCCGCTAACGGCCTCCAATCACAGATGGACAAACTCTTCAATGAAATGAGCAACACAACACCACCTGGGGTTTATGAAAGCCAACGACGTGGCGTTTTAGCTGGTGGCCGGTTCACTGCAAAGACACGAATCTTCGACGAGAACCTGGTGAGCTTTGCCCCTCCATCATGGAAAGCTGGTTGCGGTGGTGTAGATCTGTTCGGCGGTTCGCTTTCCTTCATTAACGCGGATCAAATTGTCCAACTCCTTCGGGCTGTAGCAGCCAACGCCAAGGGCTATGCCTTCCAGCTTGCGCTCGATAACGTTTTCCCGGACGGAGCGAAGTGGATAGAGAACTTCCAGAAGAAAGTGCAAGCGCTCAACCAACATCTGGGCAACTCCTGCCAGCTCGCTCAAGGTTTCGTGAACGACCTAACCAGCGGCATGGACCTTAAACACAAAACTGATGCTTCTATAACCGCGACAACTTCCGGCCTGTATGAAGACTTCTTCGGGTCCAAGCAGGAAACCAGCGGCAAGAGTCCTCTGGAAGAACTGAAAGCCAACAAACCTGACGAATACAACAAGATGATTGGCAACATCGTCTGGAAGCAACTCAAGAGCAACAACGCCAACACCTGGTTCCAGTACGGGGATAACACCCTTCTTGAAGCGATCATGTCTTTAACCGGCACAGTCATCATTGGTGATCTGGTAAACGACCCGAACTCAACCGGCACTGGTGCGAAAACAACCCCTCTGACGACCCTACCAGGTAACAAGATCACCTTGTCAGACCTGATTTCAGGCGGTTCTGTTGAGATCTATTCCTGTGATTCTGATACGACCAACTGCCTGAGTGCTGGCTCCAGCAATAAAACTGTCGTGCTCAAAGGTATCAAGAACCAGATCACCGATATGCTGTTAGGAACAAGCTCTACACCTGGTGTGATCTACAAATACGCAACGAACTCTGGAACCTTAACCGACCCAGAAAAGGCCTTTGTTTCTAACCTCCCCGGAGGGATTGGCACCATTGTTCGTAACTTGTCTGTCCTTTCACAGGACGGCGCTAACCTGTTCGCAACAGAGTCATCAGGAGCGATAGCCCTGACCATGATGTATAGCTTCTCGGAAGAGTTCTTCCGCGCAGCTCGCATTGCGATGGCTAACAGCAAATCACCCTACAAGAAAGAGGCACTAGAGCTTCTCGCGCAATCGCAACAGCAAATCCGTGCTGAATACACAATCCTGTCCTCTCAATACGGCGATCTGGCAAGCCAAATTGAGAAATACAACAACCTACTGGACAACATCCGCAAGCAAAAATACATGCTGGCAACTTTGTCCAATCCTCCTAGCACGAACTAAGGAGCTATTGGAATGGGATCTTTTTCAATCCACTCTATCGGTGACTCTGCTTTTCTGGAGCAAATCCTGATTGCAGTATCAATGATCACCGGCACCGGGGATTTCGAGAAGATGGTCAGTATTGGCCTGCTTCTTGGGGTCTTGATGATCTGTATTCAGTCCGTCTTTCAGGGCGCAAAGCAAATCAACCTCCAGCAAGTGCTGGTAGGTTGGATTCTATATGCCTGTTTCTTCGGCCCAACCACAACTGTGACTATCGAGGACGCTTATACAGGGCAGGTTCGAGTCGTCGCCAATGTCCCTATTGGGGTAGGCTTTGCTGGAGGTGTCATATCCAACGTGGGATACACCATCACCAATTTGTTTGAAACTGGATATGGGGTAATCGTACCCAATGTCACGGAAAGCCACTTTTCCGAAACACTGAAACTGTTGAATGACGTCAGACGGCGAGCCTATGACACAGGAGTTTTTACTGCGCTTAACTCAGCAAATGGAGGCGGCTATGTTGACGTGAGGCGTTCCTGGAACAATTACATTCGGGAATGCACGTTAACCAAAGTCGATCTCAACCTAATGTCCCTTGATGAGTTGATGAACCGTTCAACTGACTCAGCTTTGCGATTCAACTCACAGCTCTACGGAACTAGGTTGTATTTGTCTACAGCAAACCCTGACGGCGCTGACTACACATGTACTGACGGATGGGTGGCTATTAGCACTGCAACCGCCAACCTAAGCAGCCCGGTTGTTGTTGATGCTCTTAACAGCCTACTGGGTATTGACACGTCAACTGGAGACAACGCTCTAACGAAGCTGACCGATTCGCTTCAAGCGATGGGTGCCACAACTACGTCATCAATCGACTATCTGAAAGCCGCCGTTCTGGAGCCCCTCTATTATGAAGCCGCAGCAGGACGTTATCAGGACCTCCAGGATTATGGCTCTGCATTGATGGTCAACCAGGCTATTCAGCAACGGAACACACAGTGGGCCGCAGAGCAGTCGATGTTCATGACCGTCGTCCGACCAATGCTGACGTTCTTTGAAGGCTTTATTTATGCTATAACCCCGATCATTGCTTTTATTATCGTGATGGGCAGCTTCGGCCTCCAGTTAGCCGGGAAATATGTACAAACCATCCTCTGGATTCAGCTATGGATGCCAGTCCTCTCAATTATAAACCTGTTTGTTCATACCGCCGCGTCAAATGAGATGTCTAGCCTCAGTGCTGGTGGTCTCAACTCCATGTACGCTCTTTCCTCAACTGGAGATGTTCTGCAACACTGGATTGCAACCGGCGGCATGTTGGCTGCGGCCACTCCGGTGATTTCCCTGTTTATCGTCACAGGTAGCACCTACGCCTTCACCAGCTTGGCATCGAGAATAAGTGGTTCTGACCACGTTGACGAAAAGATGCAAACGCCAGATCTACTCAAGCAAGGTCCGGTTATGCAAAGTCAGCCAGCGTACAATCACAACCAGTTCAGTGGTGCGATTGCAAACGGCGCAGAAAGCATGATCAGTACCTTCTCGCTTGGCTCCACCTTGGCATCAGGCGTGAGCTCCGCACAGGCATTACAAAGTCAGAAATCGGAGGCTTTCCAAAGCACTCTTGGTCGAGGTTTTTCTGATGGAGTAAGTCAGGATCAAGCCTATTCAAGACTCTCCAATGTCGGGCGCAACGTTTCGTCGCAAAACACAGCTCAAAGCCAATTGATCAACCAGCAAGCCAAGAACTTCATGGATAAGTTCCAGGTGGATGATAGCCACTCTGATGCTGTCAAAGGTGCTTTTGCCATGCAGGCTATGGGCACACTCGATGTTGACGAAGCTGCGTCCATGCTTATGCCTATGGTTGGCAAGGCCAGGGCAGCAATGAAGGCCGCTGCTGGTGTGAAATCAAACAGTACAGCCCTAGTTCCTGCTGGTGGTAATGGCGAATCAGGCGGCGGCAGTGATGTCCTGGACATCAAAGCGCAAGCGAAGGGAGCAACAGAGTCATCAACTCAAGACTCTTCAAGCTGGTCAGCGAGTGATGTGTCCCAGTTCATGAAGGGTGTGAGCTATTCGCAAACCGATAGCCAGGCGTTGACAAATCAATTAGCGCAGGGTTTCAGCCGTTCTGGAAGCGAGTCATTCAAGCAAACCTGGGGCGATAGCTTATCCCAGAACCTATCCAAGTCCGCTTCTGAACTGGTGTCTGCATCGGACACCTTCACAACAATGAGTCAGCTCCAAAACCAAATGGGCTCCATGACTAATACCGACTTTAAAACTCTCGGTGGTGCAGTAGCACAAACCCCTGCGGCCATGAACCAACTGAATGACTATTTCCGAAATGCCGCGCCGCAATCGGTTAAAGACGAGGCGGCTTCACTACAGCAAAGATACCAAGCCTACGGAATGTCTCCTCAAGTGGCCCAGGCAGCAGCGCGAATGACAGCAATGACCAACTCCAAAAATTACGAACAGGGTAAGGAGCTTGGCGGGTATCAAGCCGCACTACAGGCGATCAATACCGCGTCCGGTCGCAACGGAGCATTTAGTGGTGATGCTTACGGAAATAACGGCATTGAAGGCCCGAATGTTCAAGGCCTACCAGGTCAGGTTCAAGGGGCTGTAGGCAGTGGACCTAACATCCCAACCGGATTCCGGGAGAATGTGGCTGGGATGGCTGGAACTAATCCGGCATCAGAAGCTGGGCAGTTACCAACGAATAGCCCCCTTGTTCAAAATGAACATGCAGCCGGTACGTCAGCTCTTCATAACCAAGCACAGCAAACAGAGCGAAATGTATCTGCTCCTGAACTGAAAAAAGCCCAAGATAACCTTATGAACTCGCTTCCGGAAATGTCTTGGAGCGCTTCGGCGTGGGGAGCGTGGGACAACTCCAGTGATTGGATGGGCCGCAGAGCTGAACAAGCAGGTGGAGCTCTCATTGCTGGTGGTCAAGCTGGCGCTGATGCGTTCTCAAGAGCGATGGATCAAATGAGAACGATGACACCTGAACAACGCGACCAATTCATCGCGGCCACTCAACGCGGCGACCAGGCCGTGCAAGAGGAGTTTGGCTGGGCCGGTGATGCGATGGTCGGTATGGCTAAACTTGGCCGCAACGTCATGGGAGCTGCTGCAAGCGGCTATGATGCAGCGAAGGAGTGGTTAACTGGTAAATCTGATCTATCGGAAGCCGCTAAAGGGATGAGCATTGAGGAACGCGGCGCGTTCTATGCAGCAGCGCTATCCTCTGCCGCAGAAGCTGGTGGTGGAGCCGCGCAGCAGTTTATGAACCAGTACGGTGATGAGTTCAAAGAAACGATGCAGTCTATCGCTCAAAGCCGTTATGGGCTGACTGAATCCCAAGCCGCTGTTTATGCCGAATCGTTTGACACAAACGAAGGTCGCATGAACCAGGCTGTTCAGAATCTGAAAATGGAGTATGCAGAACGTAACCCGGATGGCTCACCGATGATGCAAGGAGGTCAGCCTGTTCTTTCTCAGCAAAACGAAGAGTTTACGGACAAGCTGGTAAACGTATTGCAGAACTCGACGGAAGCTGGAGACCGTTCAGGTAGCTATTTGACTGCCGTCAGGGGGTACAACATAGCAAATCAAAGGTTCTAAAAGACCAACCAAATAATAAGGGGGCCAGCAGGCCCCCTTATTCGTCTCCAGCTCCAATATGGAAGCGCTGGTCAAAATCATAGGAATCTTGAAACCCACCAGTTTGTTTTTTTCTGCGCCGGGTAGGTGGTGCCTCTTTATATGCTGACCGCGCAACGCGGATAAAGCACGTTAGTCCAAACAGAGCCCCGACAACCAAAGCAACTTGCCACTGGAAGTAAGCGATCCCTCCCCAAAAGATAACAGCAGCCCAAAGGCTTTTGTGAACCAGAAATAGGAAACGAGCACCCCAAACGCCGAAGGGAGCCAGCGCCACACCAAGTCCCCAAGGTGTGTCAGCCATCATGGCTATTCCCAGAAGCACCATTCCCAGCAGAAGAATATTGACCACATGTTTCATATCAACCCCCTTACTCTTTACCTCCAGTTTACCACGGCATCAAAAAATGCAACTGTGAAAGTTTGACTATTTTTTGCTAAACAACCATTCCATTGGCAACTTCTTCGATTAGAATTTGCCCTCAAACTTTCACATGTGAAAGTTTGCCCTTACGGAACAAGGCGTTTATTGACAAAGCATTACATAGTTGAACATGTCAAACAAATCGCATACACTATGGAATAGGCCATTGCTAACGCTTTGGTCCCCATCTGCAACACCGCAGAGTTCTCTTTCTCAAATATCTCTTTCTGTAAACACCATCATCCTTGTGTGGTCGGGATGCGCCTTTGCCTTCCCTGCCCTCCTCAGCTCCTGCTGTATTCGCAATTTCAGCCCTCGCTGTATCCCTAAAATCACTTATACCTAAACGCTATTTAATATCACAAAATACCGCACTCCCCGTGCGCTATTTCCGCCATTCTTTTGGCGCACTTTCCATTACTATCGCAAAAATATCCGTATCCCATTGATTACTAAAAGTATTGTAACTTTGTTCCGTCGGCACAAAGTTAAGTGTATGTTTTTAAAGGTTTTTTATTGTTAACAGCATCATTATTTGGGCTTATAAAGGCGCAAAATGTGTCAGTTTGTGACAATAGAAGAACTCTAAAAGCGTTCATCGAATAACGCACTTTTTGTATGGCTAACAACGCAGTTTAAAGGGTGGCAAACAATGGATAAATGCCAATTGATAGACATCCCAAGCGACCCAGAGAAGAAACGTGAGTGGATCAAGTACAAACTCAAGATCCAGGGGCTTTCTCTGGCCGCATTGGGCAGAAAACACAAAACATCTCGGCAGGTGGTGTCTACGGCACTCTATAAGCCCAGTCCACGCTGGGAACATGAGATAGCTACAGCTTTGGGTGTGAAGCCGTCTGAGATTTGGCCGGAGCGGTACGACGAAGAACACGAAATACCCCTCAGACATAAGGAGGCAAGCTGATGAAGAACAAAGCCAAGGCGCTAGTTCTGTCTGCGGCTCTCCTTTCATCAACAGCGAATGCTATTGACCTGAGCGGAACCATCTTCGACAAAGCAGCGAAAGCATATAACCTCGACCCTCTTCTAGTGTATTCGGTCGCATTGGCCGAATCTGCATCAGGGAGAGGTAATGGCTCTATAAGTCCTTGGCCTTGGACGCTTCGCGTTCCTGGGCTTCCTTTCTATGCTAAGTCGGAAGATCAGGCAAAGGCTAAGCTCGCTGAGTTTCAGCAGCAGTACGGTCGTGCCATTGATGTCGGGTTTATGCAAGTGAGCATCCGGTGGAATGGTCATAGAGTTTCTTCTCCAGCAGATCTTCTCGACCCAGAGACCAACGTCATGGTTGGGGCAGAGGTGCTATCAGAAGCCATTCAGTCATCTCCAAATGACTTGGAGCTTGGCGTTGGCCGCTATCACGCCTGGGAAGACGAAATCCGAGCCAGAAACTATGGTAGCCGAGTCTTGGCTATCTATCGCAACCTTCGTGATTTGTGAGGGGGGCGGAATGTTGGAACTGGATATTATTGGTGCGTGGGATGCAAGAGCCGTCAACCTCGATCAAGAAGAAGCTGATAGAAACGTCTACGAGTTCGATCTGACATTGTGGAACCTGCTATCCACTCTGGCAAAAGAACGTCCAGATGATGCGGCCTCACAATTTTCTTTGGGCATGGACACCGTTCAAAAGCTGTCACTGGCAACACCTTCCCAATTGGAAGCTCTGGCCTCTGGCGTGTTGATCTCTTTCAAACTCGAAACAGCAGAGCAGAACATCATCACGCGACTCTCTGGCGACTACGACCCTGTAGTTTTTATCAACCATAGTGTTGATGAATTTGATGCTGCCTACTGGTTGCTATTTAACCGCGTCGCATCGAGAGACCCGGAGATGGCAAAGGAAGTTTTCGGGGTTTCGAGAGAGCTTGCGGAGCTGGTGGCTAAGGCAACAGACAGCCAGTTGCGCCACATGTCTGGAACAACGGTTACGCATTTTACGCTTCGTTTTGCTCCGAGCATCATTGAAGAAATTCTCGATGACAGCCGGGAAGAGTTAACACACCCGGTATTGAAAAAACTGCAACAGTCTCTACAGGGACGTGGGAGGTGGAGATGAACATTGGCAACTCTGGTACATTGGGTCGCTGGGTTACAGCTCGACACATGGCCCTTGCTGGGTACATCACAAAAATCATCATGATCGAGACTGGTCTGACCTACAAACAGGTCAGACGGCTTTACCAGGATCTGGAGAGGGACGGATATACTCTGGAACGAAAATCCAGAACTTTCCGGGGTGGTGCGACACTGATTCATAGTCACACATCCAAGATACAGGCCTCTCTTCTAATGCAGCTCTACTTCAACATTGGTGGAGAAGCCGTGTTGCGGTCTGTGAACATCAAAGCCTTGAACAAGGCATTTAGAATGTATCACGCAATCCGCAAAGAAGTGCCCGGAATGAAAGGTGCTCGGTGGGCTCCGTTTGATATTACTGATGCCTGGTGTCTTGCTTCGGAGCTGAGAAGTGGGGACGCAATGCTGGAGGTGTGCGACAACTGCAAGTGTACGTACTTCACCTCTGTTAATCAAAGAACCTGCGTTGAATGTCCGTTCTGCAAAGAACAAGGAAGGCATGGTGGTGGGGAGAAAGAGTGTGCTTGAGTAGACTATGACATTTCGGACCAGAAGATGAGCGCCCAAACTTTGCGGCGCTCATTTTTTTACTTCTTCTGTGGGATACGGTAGCGCTCCAGCTCGACAGCTCCCAACCCCTTGAAAGCATCCGGGCGACGTCCTTGCCCACTCCACGAAACTCCGTCTTTTGAATATTTAGCATTATCAGGTTCTGATCTGCTCGTGAACATTTCGTTGAGCAAGCCGATGTCCACACCGCAGGATTCCATGTCGCTCATTATTCGCTCAGCCTGAGCTCGCTTTTCTTTTTCTTCTTCTTCTCGCTTTTTGTACTCTTCCTCCAGTTCATTGAGAACGCCCTTCATTCTGTCAATGATCTCCCGAACTTCATCTAACGGGAGTCCTCGCAACAGGGTGCGAATGCGGCTTTTACGCTTTAACTCTGCGATTATTAACTCTCTACGTTCAGCCGCTGATAGCGTAGAGAACTCCTCGTGGTCTTTCATGTCATACGGAGCCCATCAGTTTTCCTTTAAGTGAATCACGTTGAGAGTTCAGTTTTGCGTCAGTCTGCACTGGCGAATTTTGATGCTGTGCAGGTTGACTCTCTGAACTCTGTTGCTCAAAAGACCCAATGTTGCCAGAAAATCGAAGAGAATAAAGACCCAATAGAGCAAGGGCGCGGAGCCGATCACTACGCGCCTTATGCTGCATCTGGGACAGTTCACGATAGAGCTCCGGAAAGGCTTGCTCCGATATGTTCAGATTAGATATTTTTCCATCCCATTTGCTACCAGCCACAACGACCTCCTATCTATCAGCCGCAGAACCAGAAGCCCCTGGCATTGGATGCCACGGATTCGTTGGGCAGTACGATCCTGCTCTTAGGGAAAAGCTCCTTGGCCGCATCTTGGTAAGCCTCGGCACCGCCGCCAGCCAGCAGAACTACGTCAGCATCCATCCCGTCCTCACGCATTGACTTCCGCATAGGGATCAAGGCGTTTTGAGCGACTTTGGTTGAGGCTTTCTTGAAGTAGTCTTTGATCGATACCTTTTCACCGTAGAGGAAGATTTCGGCCTTACCGGCACGAATAGCTTTCTCGATCTTTTCGATGCCAGGGGCACCGCCGTGGTCTTCCTGAATTAGCCGGTCCGTTTCCTGTAGCAACACCGACATCGCCTTGAGGCTGGTGCCAGATGAGTGATAGCGGACCTCTCCCTCTTCAAGAGCTACCCAGTCTACAGAAAAGAACCCAGGGTCAATTACAACGGTTTTTCCTCCCTGGATAATCTCCAGGAGGTCTTCATCTTTGGTTGAACTTACAACATCCATGTAAGCACCGGCAGGTTGAGGTACAACCACGACAGACTTAACCGCTACCGATCGTTTTGGCGTGATCTGGTGTTCACCCTCAAGCCGAGATTTCAACGCCTCTCTGCGCTCTACGTCCATGTACTGACTAACAGGCAGGCCAGTCACCAGCACATCGATCTCCTTCTGCTCGGACATCAGGAGTGCAGCGTAGAAAAGAGCCTTGTATGGATTGGTCGAAGGATAGTCGCCGTGAAGCTCACGCTCCCATCCTTGCAATCGGTCAGGCTCGACGCCTGCAACCCATTTCTCTCCATCAATCACAACCTGAATGCAGGTCCCTGCACCGCCAGTTAACTGTTGTGGCATCAGTTCCAATGGACCTGCCCCCACCGGCATGACGACTGTGCGAGCTTCCTCACCTTTATACCCCATTGCCATTTTCAGGTTGGAGTAACCAATATCCAAACCCAGAACAAATTGACTCATGAAATCCTCCAAAGATTGCTTTTAGATTGCTTTTCGATTGCTTGCCGCGTGTTGGATAGAGAATAAGGCTAAAAGCGGGGACAGATGGCCTGTGTAATTGCCCAAAAGGGGCATATAGGTTGCTTTTCGGTGGCTTTTTGATCGTTGAGTAAGGGAACCTATGGGAACGCTGCACGGATAGGCTCAGATAAACAGACCTTACCCTCGCATCGAGAACCGCTTGCCCTCCAGCATCGAGAGACGGTGGTAAAGAGGCATTTGGAATCTTTGATGCCATATCCAATATATCTGGAATCTTTAAATATAGATTCATATGTAAAGAGGCTGTGAAAGAATAAGAGCATCAAGATTCCAGATAGATAGAGGGAAATTTGACAAATTCCAAAGATGGGTTAGCCTAGTGACAGAACTAGATTCCAGTATTGGAATAATCAGCTTTAAATTCCAGATAGATAGTTATGTGGATAGGAATTGGATAGGAATTGGGAGGGTATTGAGGTGAGTCTACCAACAGAGCGATGGCTAGATCTGCTAGATCCGAAGCTCGAAGAAGAACGATCCGAGATAACAGAGGATCTGCTAGAGGCAGAGGGACGAGAGTTTGTTGCAGAGGTACGGAGCAAACTGGATCACGCCTTAGCGGTTCTTGCTGTCGAGGCGCAGCAGGAAGCGGACATGTACTGGAACGCGCACAAATCAGCGCGTGAAGAAGCGTCAGAGGACGAACAAGGGCGTGTCGGTACACGGGTTCGCATTCTAGGCGTATCACT
This sequence comes from Pseudocitrobacter faecalis, assembly GCF_965231525.1. Classification (NCBI taxonomy): domain Bacteria; kingdom Pseudomonadati; phylum Pseudomonadota; class Gammaproteobacteria; order Enterobacterales; family Enterobacteriaceae; genus Pseudocitrobacter; species Pseudocitrobacter faecalis. The sequence continues at coordinate 18,706 of NZ_CBDDNJ010000003.1, forward strand.
CGTTGCAGAGTGGTATCGCAACAGATTTGTCGAACAAGTTCCCGGACAAAAGAAAAGGGTTCTATCGACACATATCAAGAAGGGTCGCGGTCATGCCTACAGCATGTCGCACTTCAAGAAAGAGCCTGTCTGGGCACAAGAGTTGATCCAGCAAGTTGAAACCAGGTATGCCGTGTTAAGACAACGCGCCACTGCCTTAGCAAAAATTCGCCGGGCGCTAAACGAGTACGAGCGCCAGCTAAACAAGACACATAGCGACGAGGTGTGACAACATGACAGCATCTGTAGCGGCCACTGAATTGGCGAAACTGGGGAAATGTGAAGCGATGATCAAGAAAGTCGCCAGCCATCCTCGCCCTGCCCTGTCAAAGCGCCCACAATCGCCACAGGGGACAGATAGCACCCTTCGGGGTGAGTTCGCTCATTTCCGATATGAAGCGGCAGCCCTGCGTTTTATGAGCGGCACTGCGGGGGCTAAGCGTCGCATCTACCAGCTAGTGTTTTCAGCGACGGTAGCAGCGGGAGCATTGACAATGCTGGCGGCATGGACCACCAGCTAGAAAGTATCGACGGAACAATCATGAGCAAGAGAACCAAAGACAAAGACCTGGAGAAACTCGACGTAATCAAAGACTCACCGCAAATGAGCCTGTTTGAGATCATTGAATCTCCGGCCAAGAAAGACGACTACTCCAACACCATCGAGATCTACGATGCGCTGCCGAAGTACATTTGGGACCAAAAGCGTGAGCATGAAGATTTATCCAACGCTGTAGTGACACGACAATGCACCATCAGAGGCCAGCATTTCACGGTGAAGGTGAAGCCAGCCATCATCGAGAAGGATGACGGAAGAACCGTGCTGATCTACGCGGGACAGCGAGAGGAAATCCTTGAGGATGCTCTACGCAAGCTCGCAGTGAACGGGAAAGGCCATATCATCGAGGGCAAGGCTGGAGTCATGTTCACTCTGTACGAACTCCAGAAAGAGCTCTCGAAGATGGGTCACGGGTACAACCTGAACGAAATCAAGGAAGCAATCCAGGTTTGTCGTGGCGCAACACTCGAATGTATCAGTGATGACGGTGAAGCCTTCATCAGCTCCAGCTTCTTCCCGATGGTGGGACTGACCACCAGAGGTGAGTTTCGCAAGAAAGGCGGGAACGCCAGGTGCTATGTGCAGTTCAACCCGCTGGTAAACGAATCGATCATGAATCTGTCGTTTCGTCAGTACAACTACAAAATCGGAATGCAAATCCGCTCCCCTCTTGCACGGTACATCTACAAGCGAATGAGCCACTACTGGACTCAAGCATCACCAGATTCGCCGTACACGCCATCGCTTATCAGCTTCCTGACCCAGAGCCCTCGTGAATTGAGCCCACGGATGCCGGAGAACGTCAGAGCCATGAAGCTCGCTCTGGAGGCCCTCATCAAACAAGAGGTCATAAGCGACTACGACGCGAACCAGATCAAGGATGGCCGCAGAGTCATCGACGTGCGGTACGTCATAAGGCCTCATGAGAACTTCGTGAAGCAGGTGATGGCGTCCAACAAGCGTAAGCAGCAGACAGAGCTACGGGCCATCAAGCACGGCATGATCGACCACGACATCATTGATGAACCCCAACGTAAGGGGAGATAGCCACCAGAATCTCCCACCCCCCAGGGAAAAGAAAGATAGGCGCGTCAGCGCCTTTTTTTATGCCAGAAGAAAGCGCACAAGGTACGCCCACCAGGCAGGACCGGAAACGGAATGCCTCCGCATATGGGGGAGCTGCACGGATAGAGCGAACGTGACCCCAGATGCAGCGTGGGCTGGGGCTCTATATATGGGATCGCTGCACGGTAGTCGCAAGCTGAGTCTCAGTATCGTGCAAGCGTAAGCCACGACGAAGGATAAGTGCCATGCTGCTCCAGTGGTTCCCGTAGAGTGGTTCCCGTAAGGTATTGATAGTTAAAGGGTGAGGATGTGGGGGACCTGCACGTTATGAGATTTGATATGTGGGTACGTTGCACGAAAGCAGGTCCTGAACCTCTCGATATATGGGAACTCTGCACGATTGACGAAGCAGAACAAAGATTGACAGATCAGGACAAACCTAAAAAAGCAGTCAAAATGACTCTAATAGTCCATAAAGTGATCACGCGCACACAAAAAGAGGCCAAAAGTTATCCACATTTCCTGTGCATAAACGGGGTTTTGGTATATGGGAACGCTGCACGATCATATGTGGGTACGCTGCACGGTGCAAAAAACGACCAAAATTGACATGTGGGTACGTTGCACGTTCAGAAAATTGTATATGGGGCGACTGCACGTATGACCTTAGACATGTGGGAATACTGCACGAACACCAGATCTGATATGTGGGAACGCTGCACGAAAGCTCTGTTTTGTAAGGATTTTGTGGAAAAAAGAGGGGTTCCGTGTGGATAACAGTGGATAAGATCCAAGGGTATGTGGGGACGTTGCACGGCAACCTATGGGAACGCTGCACGGCAACCTATGGGTTTGTTGCACGGAATAAATATGAAAACACCAGTAATATCAATGTGTTGAGTGGTGATTTAGAACGCCTAACCTGTCTTTAACCGTTTTTAATCCTTTATACAAAGATCTAAAGATCTTTATATTTATCCTTTTGATCACTGAACAAAAAATAATCAACACTGTTTTTTTAGAAAAAAGTCTCGTATGCAAGGCCGAACAGGACGAGTATCACCAACAAGATAAGCATCGACAGCACAAAGTAACCAGACTCGTACATCACAGCTTTGATCACAGAAACGACGCTGATCGATCTTCCAGAGATCCTCCCGATGATCCACTGAAACGCAAAGAACGAACCAAGCCCACAGATCAGAACCACCGCTACGGAGACAAGTGCATGTTCCCTCAGGACAGACTCACTCAGGAAACCATACTGCATCCCCATCAATACAAGCCTGCCAATGCCAAAACCCAGGCCCAATGCAACAGCTCCACGAACCAGCACGACCTTCAACGACTGGAGCCATGTCAGCTCAAGATCCATCCCCTTACGGGAAGACCGACGCACCAGCACCGTAGATATGCCCAACCCCAAAAACACCAAAAAAACAAAATCCAACATTGCCACCTCTGCACAAATCAATCAGAACCACAGGCCTCTCGGCCAAATGCGCCACCAGGGAGAACCCACTTCTGCCCCTCCGGCACAAAAATCGGGAGCGTGTAATCTTCTCTGGATACCTGCTCCAATGCCTCAACATCACTAATCTGTATCGGCGCAACAGCAGAACCTAAATCTATTACGTCGATTTTTTTTCTTGATACCGTCACACCAAAGGTTTGTTCATACTGAGCAATTTTCCCAGCTCGTTCAGGCCAGTAGTGACGGATCGTGGACCAGATACGCTGTGAGTTGTAGATGCAGGTCATACACGACGACCGGCTCCAGCCAAGGCGATAAGGGACTGGGGCCAGGATGCGGTGACGCTCGATTACTTCCCATACCTCCTCCTCAGTCCAATGAAGAACGGGCCTCCAGGCATCAACTAACCGTGCAGTCTTCCCATATCTTCTGTCACAGGCATGAGCCTCAAGCTGGTTGTACTTGGATCTGTTTGCACTTTCCTCCCGGCGCTCACCAGTGATGAAAAGGATCTTCTTCCCCTTGAAGCGCTCCTGGTTATTAAGAGCTCTGCGGCCAACATCGATCTTCAAGGCTGATGAGCACCACCTTGTTTGGAGTGATGGCGATTGCTGAGGGAAACGAAGGCGCGTACCAGGCTTAGAGCGCTTATGGTCTCTAGGCAGCACCAGAAGCCCCTCAGGCGTCTCTACACGATGGGGGTGGCTATAGGCATTGTCTTTGAGCATTTCGCCCTCAAAGCCGCCCTCAAGCCACGAGAAGTACATTGGGATACCCAGTTCTTCCCCGAGCTGACGACAGTAATCACGCATGAAGGCCCAATCCATCAACGAACTGCCTTCCTGACCATCAACATCATGGTGCCAGAACTCCACCTTTGACTTATCAACACCCATGTCCACCAGCCGCAAGTACGCAGCAATCGAGTCTTTGCCTCCAGACAGGCAAACAATGATGTGATCGTACAAACTCAGGTCCACATCCGGAGCGGAGAAGTACGTTGTTCTATCGTCACAACGCTGACTGGAAGATATGCCGGTAAGAACCGACTCCAGTGATGGCAACACCACCTGGTCATCGAACAAATCTCCTTGGTTTTCTCGTCTCAACATAAGTCGCTCTTTTTTCTTTACTGGGTTGTTTTTATGATTTACAGTATTATAAAATGATACTGTGAAAAGTAAAGTTTTCAGAACGACTAATCACTCAGGAGAACTTGATAAGCACCAGAAAGCAATCTAAAGGTGGTTTTTCGGTGAGGTTAGTTCAGGGGCAACCTGCCGCTGCTGATTGGAAATCATCAAGAAGTGGCTTTTTGGTGGGGTTACGGTTTGAAGGGGTGAGTATGTGGGAACGTTGCACGGTTAAAGGGGGCCGCACATGAAAACGATAAAGCGGTTCATCGTATGGGTGAATTACGGTCTTGAGGGTTGGAGCATTTTCGGATCGAGCGATGACTGGGATGAAGCGGTATCCATCCGTTCGGAAGCGATAGACGAATGCAATATTGACGAGGAAGACATCATCTTGGCAGAAAACAAAAACGAGCTGGTGGTAAAACCTGCGGCCAAGCAAATGACGGAGTGGCACCGGGAACTGGAAGCCGTCCTTATGACCTTGGATGACTGCCAGATGGAATGTGACGGTATGACATGGGCAGTAAGCCACCTACTCAATGAAGCGGGTGTACCTCATGACTGCATGTATGGCTTTGTGCGAAACGAACAGACCAAGGACATCGTGACACCGCATTTCTGGGTTGTCCTGGATGATGGGTGGCTGGTGGATCTGAGGCTACGCATGTGGCTGGGCGATCACGACAACATTCCTCACGGGGTATTCCATCCCGATAACGAGCCAGGACTTTTCTACAAGGGAGACCCGGTTCAAAACCATAAAGGGATGAGACTGGGCAAAGCCGTCCTGGACATCATGACCGACGGAAAACTTTCACATGTGAAAGTTCCTGAACGACAAGACGGAGAGTAATAGCGTGGAATTTGATTACGACAAGTCAGTATCAAACGCACATCTTGAGGCCGCAGGCTGGGGTATGGATGCCTTTAACCACTCCAACCCATTTGAGAGTCATGTCATCTATGTGCGTGACTACCGCAACGATCACATCCGCCTGTTCACCATCAAGCAGGCTGACTTCGACACGATAAAGCTGCCGCTTCACCTTACCTCCGACATGCTGGCTTCGGTGATCGCTGAGTTCGTATCGAAGGCAGCAAAAGGGAAGTTGAATACGAAGGAGTCCGACACGCTGGCTCCTGCCTTGGTTGGCTATGCCAAATCAACAGAAACCTACCGGAGCTGGCGGAGAGTTTCTGGAGCAACAGAGCGATTGCATATGGTCATCAATATCTATGCGGGTTCTGAATTGCTGAGACCTTTCATCGCTCGGGCTCCTGAGACCGTCCTGACGACCCAAGAGCTACTGGTCTTCTCATCACAGGTTAAGAGCATGGATGTATCCAATCATCCAGAGTGGTTTAGGGGCCGGAGGTAGTCATGAAGCCAGTTCTCTGGATATTCGTCCTGATCATCGCCCCTTTCGTCATTGCGAAAGTGGACCAATGGCGCAAACGCGGCATTGGAGACACCTGGGCGTGGTGGAAATCAGAGAACATGCCTTATGAGCTGCGCTCGGCCACTCTGTTTTTGTCCGAACAGGACATATCAACCACACAGCCGGTGCCCATGCACGGCAGGGTTGATCAGGTGTACCAAACCAAGAATGGGGTTCTCATTCCCTTGGACACCAAGCTGCGCCAGGTAAACCACATCTATGAGTCGGACATTATCCAGCTCTCGGTTTACCGGGTAATTCTGTCACACAAGTACAAGGCACCCGTTGCCAAGTACGGCTATGTCCGAACCGTTGTTGAGACAGCGGACGGGGATAGAGTCCGTTACATCAAGACAAACCTTCTCAGCGAAAAAGAAGTGGTCAAGCTGTGGCACCGCTATCAATCCATCCGTTCTGGTCAGGTAAAAACCTCCTGTTCCTGTGGCGGAAAGTTTCACATGTGAAAGTTCTGGATTGAATCAGGGTTGCCCGAATTGGGCAGCTAGGCGGGGTTGCATTTTTGAAAAGTCCTGTACGCTGGTTGGTATAGGAGGTGAATAGTGGCCCAGCTTAAACATAACCGCTTCGTCATGTTGGGGTCCTTGGTAGCGACGGTCGTAGCTGCCGCCAATGGCTTGAGTTTTCTCACCCTTATGGCTGGTGGAATGACCCTTCTCCAGTTCATGGCTTGGAAGCAACAAGATGCTGTCCGGAGCCGGTTTAAAGCTGCGAAGGATGCGTTTGAAGCGTTGAACGTCATTGCGTTCGACAAGCACTGGGTAGGTTCAACCGCGACGGTCGCCAAAGTGTCGAACATGATCACTCCGCCCGAACGACTGGATAAGCCCTGGGCGGTGCAAGTTCTGGCCGTGACCAAAGGTGGGACGTGGTTCGCGGTGGATCTGCAAGTGACCGGCACTGACAAGGTTCAGATGCTTAGCCTCCACCAGCTTAGTGAAAAGGCGGCAAAGACCATGCTGGCCTTCGACCTCGAAGTGTATGAGAAATTTTTCGGAAAACCTGATGTTGCATGAGGACAATGTGATGGAAAAAGTCAAAAGCGTAGATGCCGTGGAGTTCACGGCAGCAGATAAGAAGGCGATGACCCATGCGGCATACGCCCAGTGTTTCTTCATTCTGGCCCAAGTGATGGCATTCCCTTCCCTGGGGGTGGCTGGCGCTATGGTTGCTGCTCTGTGCGGCATGATGCCGTGGTTGACCAAGTTCGCCAAAGAGGCTCCATCGAAAGCCTTTGGCATGGTGATGGCTTCACTCTGCCTTGCTCCTGTGTACGGGAAACTCTGTGAGCTGGTGGTCCACGCGATTCAGGGAGCTTGAGCTTATGGGGGTAGTACGAGTTCCCTACCTCTTGGCTGAGCTGAAAGAACGCGGATGTGCTGATGAATCTGCTCTGGCGCAGGTTATGCAGCCTGGATGCCGAATTGGAGAGGAAGACCTGCGGAAGTTGGCCGCAAATTTAGGGCTTGAAGTGTCCGAGCTGGCACCAGCGCCAGAGAACGCGGCCAACACCCGGTTCAAAGCAAAGCTGAGAGGAGGTTTGGCCTCCTTTCTTTTTGAGTACGACGGCTGTTTCCGACATGCAGAAGGCTCCAGCCATGCAGAAATGTTGGGTATCGAGCAAGAAGACGACATAGGTCTTCCGAGTCGAGCTGCTGACGCCATGCTCCTGGAGAAGACGCTTTACCAGGTAATCGCTCGGGCTAAGTACATGCTCGGCAAAATCGACAGCAAGTTTGTCAGGTCAGAACAAGCAATCGAGTTCCGTGAGCAACTTGCTCCTGGGATCTTCAAACCAGGTTACAGAGGTTTCCGATTCAAGGAGGCTGCCGCTGGTGATTTGCCTACTGTCATGATTGACGGTCGGAAGTTCAACTGCGTTGCCAGCATAGCCAGAGCACATGGACTTGATCCGGTAACGGTGCGTAGGCGCATTGCGGACACCGGGAAGGCCGCAGACAAACTCTCCAATGATGAGTGGAAGCTCATCCTCGCCAAGAAAAAAGGTAAAGGGAAACCCTTCACCTATCTGGACAGGACCTACAGCAACATTGCTCAGTTCTGTCGTGAGCATCAGCTCAACACCAACCTTGTTTACCAGAAAGTCAAAGACCGGGCTGATAGCGCTGATGAAGAGTTCTGGGGACTGATAATCGAAACATGCAAAAGGAAAAACTAATGGCAGAAAACAAAGAGATCCCCTGGGAGAAAGAACTCATTGAGAAGTACATGTTCACCCTGCATAAAGAGCAGGTGAAAGACCGGCGCTGGCGGACCATGTTGCGTGTGCTTCGCGCATCTGGTTTCGTGCTTCTCATGATCGGCTTCATCATTTTGGCATCTAATCCGGGTGGGATGCCGTGGCAAAGCGCCAAGGCAGGAGCCCCTCACACCGCGTATATCAACATCCGTGGTGAAATTGCTGCTGGCACTCTGGCCGATGCTGATCACCTTATCCCGTCCATCCAAGCTGCATTCGACAACCCGAACTCACAAGCTATCGTGCTTCGCATAAACAGCCCTGGCGGTAGCCCGGTTCAAGCAGGACGGATTTATGACGAAGTGAAGGCGCAGCGAGCCCTTCATCCGGAGAAAAAGGTCTACGCCATCATTGATGACATCGGTGCCTCTGGCGGTTACTACATCGCCTCTGCTGCGGATGAAATCTATGCTGACCGCGCCAGCCTTGTCGGTTCTATCGGCGTCATCAGCTCGGGGTTTGGATTCACCGGCTTGATGGACAAGCTCGGCATCGAGCGCCGGGCTATCACTTCCGGAGAGCACAAAGCGCTTCTCGACCCATTCTCCCCTCTTACCTCTGACATGAAGAAATTCTGGGAGGGCGTTCTATCGAAAACCCACCAGCAGTTCATCGAACGAGTGAAGGCTGGGCGGGGTGATCGACTGAAAGACGACCCAGAGGTGTTTTCTGGATTGCTCTGGAACGGGGAGCAGGCCAAAGACATTGGGCTGATTGATGGCCTGGGTAGTTTGAACTCCGTGGCGCGAGACGTCATCCACCAGAGCAACTTGGTGGACTACACACCAACCGAAGACATCATCCGGCGACTGACCCAACGAGCGAAGCTCGAAGCCAGTTCCTTCGTGCAAGAACTCAGCGCTGTGAAAGTTTACTGATAGGAGCAGTTTGATATGACAGAACAAAGTACCAAATCACTACGTCTCGGGGTTGTTGCCGCCATTCTTTTGGGGCTCGTAGGAACCGGGTTCGGGATCTACCAGTTCGTGAAAGAGAAGGATCTGGCGCAAGAGATCGCCAACGTGAAGTCTACGGTCAACCAGGTGAAGGATGCCGAAGGCGTCACCTTCAAAAGCAAGGCAGAGTTTGAAGCTGCTGTGGCCGAAAGCATCAACAAGTTTGTCGCGCAGAAACAACAAGCCGACATCGATCAGAAGTATGCCCAGTTCGAGGCAGCACCTGAGAAGGTCGAAGAAGGCAAACACATCTACGGGGACCTTGGTGCTCGGTTCACGCTGGTGGAGTTCTCCGATATGGAGTGCCCATTCTGCAAGCGATTCCACGACACACCCAAACAAATTGTGGATGCCAGCAAAGGCAATGTGAATTGGCAGTGGAAGCACATGCCTCTCGATTTCCATAACCCGGCAGCTCACAAGGAAGCTCTGGCCGCTGAATGTATTGCTGAGCAGAAGGGCAACCGTGGCTTCTGGGTCTTCGTTAACGACATTTTCCACCATACCCAGGGGAATGGTGGCGGTGTTGCTGACCTGGCCTCTGTTGTCACTGGTGTTGGTGCTGATCTGGATGCGTTCCGGGAGTGCCTCGGCTCAGGAAAGTACGAAGACAAGGTTGAAGCTGACATCCAGAAAGCCAAGAGCTATGGCGTCAACGGGACACCAGCCACTTTTGTAGTGGACAACCATACCGGCAAGAGCCAGCTTCTCGGCGGCGCTCAACCGGCGCAAGCCATCATGGCCGTGATGCGAAAAATGATGATTGAGTCGCAACAAGACGACTCCGCGAACCAATAAAAACTTTCACATGTGAAAGTGGAGTGAGAACTGATGATCAAGATTACAACTAAATTGGGATGCCTTCTGGCGGGGCTGCTTGTCCTGTCGGCTTGCTCAAGCGTCCCTCAGCCAAACAACGAATACGCGAAGGCCTTGGATGATACCAAACAGGTATGCGCTGCCTGTGCCCTGGTTGGTAATGACCTGCTGGTTGCCCTCAACAAGTCATGCGACACCCCAATGACCCCCGAGACTCTTACAAGCGTCATGAACAGTAACCCGATGTTTGCCGCCATGATGGCAATTAACTCCATAGGTGGAACCGACTTCTATCAGGTTTACCGTGATGCGGCCATAGACACCCTGCGGTGCAATGAAATGGACAGTTGGCCTGATCGGACCAAGGTGCGTTTCCAGCAGCCCGACATGCAAAAGGCGCTGGCCTTGAGGGTTTCTGCCAGACAGCAGAAGGCAAATTAACTTTCACATGTGAAAGTCAGGCTCTCCGGGGCCTGATTTCACTATGAGGTGAATCTATGGAGTTACAAGAAGCAAAAGAGGCTCTCGATAGCCTTCATCCACACAAGGCCTCAGCGCCTTTGAGGCTTGTCATCCACCAGCCAGGTGGGATTGGTGGAACCCCTACAGTGGGGGTGAAAGCTATTCACGCAGGCTTTGACTGGGACAGCAACACCATCCTGATCTATCCGGAAGAGCAGCTCACCCGGTTGACGCCGGATGAGGTCGCCGCCATCACGAAGTCAGTATCGAAAGGACAGTCCTGGCATTCATATCAGCAGTTCAAGAAGTATCGGGAGCAGTTGGCCGAAGCCACGGAAGAAATTAATAGGCTCAGGGCTGAGCTGGGCAGGTATCAGAATAACGGGAGGGGGTAATGCTAAAACGCGGAATTATCAATCTCGCTGCTAGTTACATCATTGTTGATGCCCTACTCCGGAATGCAGCAATTTGGATCTTTGGCTTGTCCTTCTCCGTTGGTGGCACTTACGTCACTGGCGAGGCCAGTACATGGGTCGTTTACCTAGCCACTTCTGGTGCCATGACACTCTGTTCTGTCGTAACAGCCTACCTGCTCGTGACCTATCACCGCTGGGGGCTGATGACGGCCAGGGTCTGGTTGCTATTGAGTGCCTGCCTAAACGGCTATGCCGTCTATTTGAGTAGCCACAACATCCAGTTGGTGGTGGCACTGCTTTCCAGCCTGTTTATTGCTTTGTGGATGCTCAAGACCCTTGAGCAACCAGCAGTGAAGGGGACGTACAAGGTAATCGCTGATCTTCACCGTCAGCTATGGGGAATGTTGAAGGGGCAAACACAATGACGACGAATACTCAAAACGCGAACGCCAACCAGGTTCGGTCTTTACGCGACATGCTTGTCCCCGCCCTGTTGTTCTATGTGGTGATGACGGCCATGTTTGTGGGTCTTGACGCATTCATGGATAAACCCACCAGCATGAACCTGCCATTTATGCCGTTCCTTGTCTCGATGGTGAGTTTTACCAGTGACGCACGTCGAGCGTGGGACTGGCGAAACGGGACCAAGGTTGTAGCTGTATTGACTGCGGTAGCCATGCTGTTGGCATTCATCTATCAGCTCGCGGTCGGAGAGATGAATCTCTTAGGGGTTGGTATATACCCGGCCACAGCCATCCTTCTGTTGGCAATCTCCTGGGTGATTCGCGCTATCGGAAAGACAGCACCTTTCCAGTTCCTGGGGAGACACCTGGCGCGGTTTGGTGCATCGAAGTGGGTCCAGCGTACCGCCGCAGTCATTGTGCTCGCGGGAGGCCTTGCCATCACTATCTATGCCTACTGGCTTAACCACGGGAGCTGATGATGATCATTGCAACGAAGAACGGCTTTCTGGTGGCCGCAGAACTAATCAGGGAAGAGGCCGGGTACTGGCTACTACAGCCTCGTGACCAAAAGACGCCGGTCAGGGTGAATAAGCAGGATAACAATAAACGCGCTTTCACGCATATGGGAGACGCCCTTCGCTGGGCCGGTGATCCTGAGCTTGCAAAGCAATTCGATGCCGAGGGGGAAGAACATGCAAATTCGTGACTACATGACAAAGTTGTTTGACGCATTTGGTGATGTGGAGGAAGTCACCCGAGAAATGCTTCTGGAGCAGGCGGAGCTCATTCATACGATCAGCGATAAGTGTCAGAGCACAGGCCTGTTTCTGGATAGTCAGGTTCGTTTCAACCAGTTCGTTCAAGAGATTGAGGCTGACGACAAGGTAGAGGATCGGTTGCTTCATGCTTGGTGCTGGGTAATGGACCGAATAGTGAAGGCTCCAACATCCTTTCACATGGATGGGGCTGTGATTTTGACAATGCCTCTGGTCGCCAGATACCTGCCACCGGTTGAACAGGAGCCGGAAACCATCGTGGTGAATCTCGATGAGGACTACAAGGCTCCTGTAGGCAACCAAACGCTCTGCGAGCTCGTTATGGAACGGAGGCATTGGCCGCAAGGTGCAACCTGTGCGACCCAAGAAGCGGACGGGGGAGTCCTCTACTGGGACGCCCCGGTTGATGTGGTAGAGGAAGGCAGAAAGGTCGCCGGTAAGCACGGCATGATGGCCGAGATCGGATTGAAACATCAGGTTGATGCCTGGTATGCAGATATGGACGAAACACGGCTCGCAACCGATTGGAACACCGCCGTCATTACGCCTCACTGCTTGCTGCTTTCCTATCTGGATGTGCTTCAAAAGAACAAAGTTCCCTTTGATGAAGGTGTGCAGCTCGCTGCCGAATGGGTGAAGCAACTTGGCGGGGAATTTCGTGAAGACACTGAGGAAGCGCCGGAAGCTGAGGCTTCAGTGCTTTCCCTGGGGAGAGCCACGGCTCATTGCTTTAAACCCTATCCGGACACAAAAAATTTCTATTACGAGGCCTAAGCCTCACCCAAACAGGAGGATCAACATGCGATACCAGGTATTTAAAACGAAGGAAGGGGGCCAGCCGGTGTTTACGGCACCGTGGTACTGGTTGGCCTCTGCCATTGCTCACTGGTCATCTCTTAACTGGGATGCCTGTCGAATCGTAGACAGCAAGGTGGATGAAACAAGGCTCTGTTGGGCCAAGGCTCTACCGGCTGGGAAAAAAAAGTAATTTGGATGGAGTGATTATGAGGTTAGGTTTTGTGAAAAATACGGGGGTTTCAGCGTTCCTGGTAGCCATGCTGGTGGTGGCCCCTCAGGTATGGGCAGAAACCTTTACTGCGAAGGTTGTGGGGGTGTCTGACGGTGATACGGTCAAGGTCCTGACTGAACAAAGCTGTGACTCCGGGAAAGATTGCCGGAGCGGCAAAATCCAGTACCGGGTAAGGCTGGCGGAAATCGACACCCCAGAGAAGAAACAACCCTACGGCTCAAAGGCGAAACAGGCGTTGTCCGATCTGGTGTTTGGTCGAATGATTAAAGTCGAGCAAATCGACAAAGACCGTTATGGCCGTCTGGTCGCCAACCTTTATGTCGATGGCAAATGGGTCAATGCCGAAATGGTCCGTTCTGGGAGTGCGTGGGTGTACCGGCAGTACGCCAAAACACCGGAGCTGTTCAAGCTGGAGGCCGAAGCCAAAGCCGATAAGCGAGGTCTCTGGGCATTACCGGAATCGGAGAGAACTCCCCCTTGGGAGTGGCGAAGAAAGCACTAACCACACCCCAGAGTATGCAGGTGTAAACAGTAACCAAGAAAACAAACAGGAATAACGATGAACAAAAGTGAACTGATTATGAAAGTGGCCGAAGACGCTGACATTAGCAAAGCAAAGGCCGAAGCTGCGGTAAATGCGCTGATCAACTCAGTGACAGAGGAGCTTAAAGCGGGTGGGACAGTAGCGCTCACTGGGTTTGGTACTTTCCACGTTAAGGAACGCGCAGCGCGAACCGGGCGGAATCCCCAGACTGGAGAGAACATCCAGATCGCGGCGGCCAACATTCCTGGGTTCAAAGCTGGTAAGGGGTTGAAAGACTCCGTGAACTAGATCTTAATCATGTGACACATGAATAAGGTTTACATAAGGCTCCTTCGTGGGAGCCTTATTCATATCAGACATGAATAAGGGGAAGGGATGAGATTGTCGTCAACTCAAAAAGACGTTTTGTTCATTCTATACGCAATTGAGGCCGGTGGAAAAGCCGAGCCTGTACCAGGTGTAAAAATACTGGAGATGATCAATTCAGCTCGCCAGAGCGGTATTCATGGAACGAACTTCCGAACGTCATGCCACACGCTGGTGGAGAACGGCCTGTTGAACAAGTACCGGAATGCTTCTCTAAAGCTGGCCTTTAGGCTGACCGACGATGGCAGGGAACGTGCAGGAGAGATATACCGAAAACGGCTGGAAGAAGAGCAAGAGAAGTAATACGCCCCATAACGGGGCGTATCGAGTTAAACGGCAAAGCCGTAGTGGGTGCCGTCCGGAAGTTCAACATCGAGGCGTAGCTTGCCACCGGAGGCCTCAACGTACCGCTTAATGGACGACAGCTTGAGATCTCGTCCAGGTTTTTCCATCTCGGAGACTGTCGGCTGTCTCACACCCAGAGATGCAGCAATTTCCCCCTGGGTAAGGTTCATGCGATCACGAAGCTCTGCCAAGTGGATGTTCAGTAACATCTCAGTGGCCGCTTTCTGTGCTTTGGCAACAACCTCAGGCTTTTCTGTTGCCAGCATTTGGTCAAGAGTTCTTGCCATAACGTCACTCCTTCTTCAATTTATCCAAGTGCGCCGCAAACTCACGGTCTGCAATTGGGATCATTACTTCATAAAACCTTTTCTCGTCCCCGGTCTTGTTACCGGCGCAGAGAAGAATCCCCTTACGCTTTGGATCGAACGCAAAGAACGCTCTGATAGGATCTCCTTTGCTTTGGACCCGAAGCTCTTTCATGTTGCTGTAGGATGAACCGTTAACAGTATCCGCGTATGGCCTCGACAGCATGGGGCCTCTATCTCGCAGCACCATCATCGAAGCCAGCACGTTTGCTCTATCGGTATCATCCAGAGCATCGAACCACTCATCAAAGGTGTCGGTTGTCTCGATGACCCACATGATTTCTCCTTACTTAATATAGGTGCAATCCTATATAGATTCAAACCTATAATCAAGAAAAATCGGCGGCGATGGGGGCCGAAATGTCAGTAAGTAGTCATGTGACTAAAATAGGGGGTAGAATAAGCCTCGATATAGTCATGTGACTAAAAGGTGTCCTGAATGAACAACCTACCCCTACTGCTCGATGCAAGAGAAGCCATTGACTACTACCACCAGCATCCAGGCATGACTGATGCAGAAAAGGCCTATGTGGTCGCGTTCCTAAGCGGAGAGGGGCGTTCAAACAGTCAGATCAGAGAGGATCTGGGTATTGAGAAGGTCTATACGGTTACACACCTGAAACGCGCCGGTACGCTATCGGAGGAAGAGCTAACACTCTGGCTCAGAAATCCACGCAAGATCACCCTGGGGCATGTGAGGGCCGTGGCTAAGTTACCTTTCAGCAAGAGAGAAAAGCTCCTGAGGGATCTCCTGCATACCAGGACACCGGTTCATAAATTTGAGGCGATAGCGAAGGGCAAAGAAGTGGACAGGGATGCAGACATTAAGCGCCTGGAGACCCTGATGAGCGATGCTACGGGTAGGCCTATCAAAGTTCGCTATAACCCCGCGAAGCGCTCCGGGGAACTGACGCTGGGATTCTTCACGCTCGATGACCTGGATGACGTGTGCAAGGCTTTGGGGTTTGATCCAAGCGAGCAGATGTAAACCAGAAAACTTTCACATGTGAAAGTCTTGCAAGGTGTCTTTTTATTGTTTACAGTATCATAAAATGAATCTGTAAAGGTGCGCGATGAATGTGCTTCCAACGAAAAGCTGGCCTTGGGCGTTATAACTCAACCAGACCTGAGTGGCTGGCGGCGTACCGAAACGCAAGATGTATGAGAAGCTCAGGTAAAGAACCTGATGCTTCTCTTTCCGGGATAGCTTGGAAGGCGCAACTCATTGTTGCCCATGAAAGAGGCAGAATTGACAGCCTGGCTGTCCCTTTGGATGCCAGATTGATAGCAAAGAACCTCATCGACGAGATCCTTGCTGAGGAGAACTGATGGACGAAAAAATTACCTACGAAGAAATGCTTGAACAACTCGACCAGAAAGGCATCCGCGTCACCAACGGGGCGAGACGGCTTTATGTCGCGTTGAACAACGGAGTCAAAGCTGAGGTGCTGGGTAACTGCGGTCCCGCCACAATCAGCTTGGTTGACGGGATGATTGTTGTGGAAGAGCAGACTCTCCACTAAGGGCAGCAGCATGGGCAAAAAAGTACACATCATTTGTGGAAAGTGCGGCAGTGACGAGATGAACTTTGTCATCAATGAACACTGTCCAGACGATCCCCAGAATGTTGCCAGTATGTCCTGCTCAAATTGTTGCGAACTGACAGGCATAGCCGAGTGGTCGGAATTTAATGGACGTGAGCTGAAAGGTGAAGCCGTCGCCCTATCAACACCGGCAAACGTGAATGCTCTTCTAGGATTGCTTCGCCAGGCGATGGACAGCGTTGAGTATCGCCTCTATGGCGGGGACATGTCATTGAGCGGTAATGATGCTGCCGAACTCATAGACCTCCAGGAGCGAGCTGAGAAGGTCTTGTCTGTTCTTCGGAGTGATCAGCATGAGTGATTTATACGAACCGCTTGAGTTTGTGTTCTGCGGCTTTAGGAAAGGGGACGCTGGGCTATTTATCTCGGTAGCCACTTTGCGCGATGGTGTTTTAGGCCGTGAGATGTATTTCTCAAAGGGAAAAAGCAAAAGGCGCTGGGTTGTCGGTGGCATTTACTCAGGGGCCTCGTTTTCGGACAACGGAGCAAAAGGTCTGGATGATGCTCATTACGTTAAAGCATGGGAAGTGCAAGGCGACAAGATAGAGTGGCAAGCAAAAAGCGAGCAAGCCGAAGCCTTGGCGCGAAGCGAGAAACTTGAAGCCGACGATAGGAAGCGCAATGAACTCGAAGAGCTGATGCTACCCATCAGGAAGCAATATGGGGCATTAACAAAGCGACGTGATAGGGCAGGGGCCGCAGCTCTTGAAGAAGCTGTCCTGAGAGCGCTGAGAGCGCCCATCAGGAAGGCTGAGGAGAAATAACCGTGGAGCCAGTCTTAGCTAAAGCATTCGCCGGTTTTAAAGTCGTAGCTGTAAGTGCCCATCAGATTGGCTTTTCGGCTTTTCTTGCCATTGGTGTTTGCTGGCGCTTTAGGGGTCGCAAGTACGCCATAGAACAGGATACCAACAAGTGCCGCTTGCCACGCGAAAACAGCAACCAGAATCCAAAAAGCAGCAGCCAGAACCGGCAGTTTGTGCAGAAGGTTGAGCACCGACTTGGCCCAAATCACTGCCGGGATAGCCAGCACTGCGTAACCCCAGTTGGTGGCCTCAAGCATAGCCAGGCCAAGAATAACAACAGCCATCAGCGCGATATTCAGTACATGTTTCATGGTCATCTCTCCTTTTCAACTTACACTTTTATCCTATCACAGCATTAAAAAATGCAACTGTGAAAGGGCATTTTTCATTCAAAAAGAGGTGACACTTTGAGTGCAATTATCAGCAAGTGCGGCATGTACAGATACCGTCTGGAAAGGGATGTGCAACCCGAAGGCCTTGTGTTCGGTTATTTTGGTGTAAACGGCTCTACGGCCACGGCCACCGAGGACGATCACACGGTCAGAAAGTGGATAGGGTTTACCAAGGTCAACGGAGGGAGGCGATTCATAGTCGGTAATGCTTTTGCTTTTCGGGCGACCGACGTTCGAGAGCTGGCTACGGCGGTTGATCCTGTCGGGCCTGAAAATGAAATCCACTTGGAAAGGATTATTCGGGATGCTGATGTCTTGGTGCCCTGCTGGGGGAGCCGAACTAAGCTGCCTAAGTCTTTGCATGTTCATTTGGACAGGCTTTTAGAGCAGCTCGTTGCATCTGGGAAGCCGGTATTGGCATTTGGCGTGACTGGTTCGGGGGACCCGAAGCACCCACTAATGCTTGGATATTCGACAAAACTTGTGCCCTGGGGAGGAAAATAATTATGTCGATGCTTGAAGCACGTTACTTCGTGGCAAAGATAAGCGATGCACAGGCCGTGCTCTGCGATGAGGAGCTGGCGACACTGGAAAGGCTGATCCGGAAGGTTGATGATGGCCGCAGAGCAAATGGCAAGAGCTCGCTTACTTGCGTTGTTGTCGAAGAAGATTGGCCGAACTGGCAGCAAACGGTTGACTCTGTACTTTCACTTGCTGACGGGAAAGACAACGATTGGACCAATGCCACACCAGAACAAATCAAGGCCTTTTGGGTCGATGACTCAGTTTGGAAAACTCTGGATGGCCGGGATAAATGGATTGAAGATCTCGACCTGCTGGTGGACGGTTCCCCGGTGGCTTCTGAGTGGGAACCTTTTGGCTTGGAATCAGGGCAGTCTGTCGTCATACGAGGCGGATGGATAGAAGGGAATGCCTTGAGTGATGATGGCGTACCGCTAGTGCAGGCATTCGTCGCTTGGAAACAGGGCCAAGACAACCACTAAAGGAAAATTACTTCGGAAGGGCGGCTATGGCCGCTTTCTTTTTAATATTTACAGCATCACATAATGATACTATGATGTTGTTAATTTACTTGGGGAGGCGCTTATGCTCACTGCTAAATGTATAGGGTGCGGATGCACCGATGATCACGCTTGTGTTGAAAACGGTCAACCGTGTCACTGGCTTCGCGTGAATAGAGTGGAAGGTATCGGGGTCTGCTCTTCGTGCCCGGATGCTCTCAATCAATTCGCATCGACCAGCCAGGAACAAGCAACTGGACAGGATGACTACCGGAACAGTCCAGAATGGAAGGATTTTTCATCACGCATTGGTAATGCACTATGCGGGGGCCGGAGCAAAGCAAAGTAAGGTAAAAACGGCTATGCCGTTTTTTATTTGTCTATTACGGCATCACATTATAAGCCTGTAAATGCTGAATCTGTAATTGCCCAAAATGGGCGTGAGCAGGGGCGGGGTGTGAGGTCGTTCTAAGGCAAAATACTTTGTACTGGCAGAACAAAGAAAGAATGAACTTTCACATGTGAAAGTTTTTGGGGTACGGGATGGAACAAGCAATTCAAAGTTACTTGGCTGACGACCGGCAATATCAAGACAGGATTACCGCAGCTCTCAGCCAGGTTGAAGAGAAAGGTGCAGAGTACGAAGCTCTTTGCCAACAGCGTGCTCAGTTGGGGATCTGGCAAAAAATTATAACGTTCTGGCAGTTTCGTCGAGACATCGCCGTTATACGTTCAGCACTAAAAGGCCATAACAGCGATTTGCGGTATTTGCGCCGTGGGAGAGACCAGCTCAAAGAGGGATTGGTTTCTCGGGCCGTGAAGCAAGCGATTGACGGTAGCCAGATTCTGGAACGAATCACCCAAGCTCAAGATAGGCTTGACGCCGCATCTCGACTCCACGAGAGCAACAAGCGACTGGTGGACATGGGGCAAAAAGCCTTACGTGAAATCAGTGAGGCCTCTTCCAGTGTTTCATCAGCACAAACAATGGAGGTTCTCGACCTTGTGACTGACAACAAGGGCATTTCCGTCATGTCGTCGATGTCAAACTCCTCGGCCAGCAGTGAAATAGACGATGCGAAGAGAGCTGTGAAAGCCTTCGCAAATGCGCTGGGGGATCATCGTGACATTGTGGGCTCACTGCACCACTCAATGGCAACTGAGTTTATCGATCTGGGTATGGACTTTGCCGGTTTGAATGATGGTTTCGACTTTGGGAGCGTCTTCTCGCTGTTCAGCTTGTCGTCTGCCAGTTCCTCTCTGGACAAAGTAGAGTCTCGCGTTGAATCTCTGATGCCAGATCTAAGACGAGCCGCCTCCAATTCGGCAGCAGAGTATGCCCGTGTTAACGAAGAGTTCTTTGGCCTGAAACAACAGGCCTGTTGCCAAGTGCATGAGTTGCTGGTGACAAATGGTATAGACGTGTCAGTCAAGCGCGTTGAGTCCGCCGTGAACAGCTACAGAGTTGGAAGGTGATATTTACAGCATCATAAAATGAACTTATGATGTGAGGTGATCAACAAGTCGAAATTTATTTAAAGGATAAGCGATGAGCGATATTACACAGCAAATGGACAAACTTGAGATTCCAATCAAGTTGTCCTTTCCAGTCATCAACGTTAGCACTTTTGAGCTGGGCCGCGCAGAGAGCGTTTTCTCTGACATTGCAAAGAAAGTCGGCAAGCACTTTATTGTAATGCCATTCAAGAAGCTGCCTGATCCAGGCACGATGAAGGCAATGGTGGACGAGTCCAAGAAGTCCTCCAAAAACGGAGTTGTCGTGTTCGACACTTTCTTTTTCGACCGCCAACGTGCAAACCCGGAAACACTCCCAGCCCTCAAGTCATCACTGACCTATCTGGAGAATGAGGGGATCAACTACATCATCGCTGGCAAAGACGTCTTCAATGAAGAGTTCGTTTATCACATCGATCTCCCGGCTATGAGCAATCAGGAAATCCTGAAACTGCTCCAGACCTGTGAAGATAACGTGAAAGATGGTGGAGTCTTCGAGAGCAACGAACGTGCTGTCATCGCAAACCACGCCTTGGGCTTGTCACACACCCAGATGAAGAACGTCTTCACCTACTCCGCTTACTTGAAATTCAAGGGTGAAGAATACCTGGGCGAGATCCGAAAAGAAAAAGCTCACATCTTGCGTGATGTCGGCCTCGATGTGCTTGAGGCCATTGATATTGGGAATGTCGGTGGTCTCGAAAACCTCAAGGAGTTCCTCCAGATACGTAAAGCCGGTTGGGACAAAGACCTTCCGGTAAAAGGTGTCCTTCTGGCCGGTGTACCTGGTGGTGGTAAATCGCTGACGGCAAAAGCCGCTGCCGGTGTACTTGGCACTACCTTGGTTCGCCTGGATATGGGCCGTTTCTATAGCAAGTATCTCGGTGAAACCGAGCGCCAGTTCAATCGTGCATTGCAGACCATTGAGCAGATCGCACCCGTTGTTGTGTTGATTGACGAGATGGAGAAGTTTTTTGGTAATGCCGATGGCGAACACGAAGTATCCAAGCGCCTGCTGGGCTCTTTCCTCTACTGGCTTCAAGAGCGCAAGAAGAAGATCTTCATTGTGGCGACGGCCAACCGGGTTCAGTCGCTGCCTCCTGAATTGATGCGAGCTGGCCGCTGGGACCGAGCATTCTTCATTGATCTGCCAAGTGTGGCTGAGCGCCAGAAGATTTTTGAGATCCACCTCGCCAAGCAGAAGGCCAACATCGCCGCGTTCGATATGCCTACGCTACTTCGTACCACCGAGGGATACACCGGGGCAGAGATTGAACAGGCCGTCATTGACGCGATGTATCTGGCGAACGCTCAGGACAAAGAGCTCAACAATGAAGCGCTGGTGGATGCGGTCACTCGCATTACCCCGACCAGTGAAACTCGCCGGGAAGACATCAACCAGATTCGCAGTTTGCGGGATCAAGGCTTCTATCCGGCCAATAACTTCGATGTTCAAGAGCAGAATGGCTCTGGACGCAAACTTGCCATCGAGGACTAAGCGATGGAGTGGATTTTTTGGACTGCTCTTGCTGTGTCATTGATATTCCACTCAGAAGTCAGCGACTTAATCAATGCTCTAGCTGAGTGGGCTAGGGAGCGAGCTGGTGCGGCCAGGAGAGAGCATCAAAACGGCAGAGAGGAGAATTGACCGTTATGTACAAACAAGACATTGAGAAGGGGATTGAGCTGCTCAAGCTGTGCAGCAAACTCCAGTCAGAAAAAGATGGAGTGGATAGACCAGAGCCTCTGGTTATCGACAAGAGTAAGGTGCTGGACCAGTTCGCCCGAGACGTTTCCACATCGATCACCTACATGAGTTCGTTGTTCAAGCTCATCCCCATGATGGAAAACCTTACCGAGCTTGGCCGAAAGCTGGAGAAAGAAGGAAAGATCGAAGTTTCTCTCGGGCAAGACTATTCCATTGCCGCGCTTAACTTTGTTATGTCGGAACACGGCATGACACCCGAAACAACTCAGGAGTGATGAGATGAGCCATATCGTAAAAGGCAAGGTGCAGGTCGCCTACAAAGACAAAGAGCTGCTGTTGAAGGCTCTGGAGGGAGTTGGCGTTGTTGTTGAAAACGAAAAGCTGTACCGCGTGGGCGCTGGCTACACCTTCGAGAAATACCCGATTGTTCTGATCGACCAGAACAACAAGGAGCACCGGATTGGCTACAAGGAAAAAAACGGTGTTTGGGAGCAGTACCAGGAAAACTACGGCTCTTATGGCCGCTGGACGCAGCAGGCAAGCAGCAAGGTGCAGGATCGCTACATTGCCTTCCACTACGAGCAGCAGTTGAAAGAGGAAGGTTTCAGCGTGACGGTGAAGCAGCATCACGATGGCACTTTGGAACTGGAAGCTGAGGAAGCTGTTTGGTAATAGCGCCAAGGCAATCAGATTAGTTGAACTTAACGACGAGGTGACAAAGTGAAAAAGGTAAACATCAAGATCAAGGGCGGCAAGATTGCTGCCGATTTCACGGGGTTTCAGGGTAAGACCTGTGAAGCGCTGGAACAGCGTATTCGCCCGGAAGAGCTCGAAGTCGAAGAAAAAGAGCTGAAACCCGAGTACCACTTCAATGCTGGTCAAACCCAGCACGAAACGGAACAGAACGAATGGTGATGAGAAGGACAGGGCGCGTCCCCCTTCTTTTGCTGGTTGGTCTCATGGTCGCAGCTCCTGCGGCCTTTGCCAGTGACTTTGTGACTGGCGTTATGGTGGGGCAAATGCTCTCAGATGACTCAGGCAGCAAGAAGATAGAGGACACTGGCCCGGAGAGCAAAACGGTCATTGATTACCATGACGGTCAGCCAGTTGTGACCAAAGTGGAGGCCTTCAAAAGCAATAAATGGCGCAAACTGGATGGCCCTCAGGGCGGCTATTTTGTTTGCCCAGGTGAATACCGTAGCTATTCGGGAAGGCTGCGATGCCGTATTCATGATGACGGGTTTAATGGCTTTATGGGCGGTATGACTGATGCTCAGGAGCTGCCGCTCCAAGAAGCTCTGACCAAGTTGGAAGGTAAACCCATCTCCCTGCAAACCATTGAAGTCCACGGCAACAACCTGGCAGTCAAATACCAGTTAGCACCACCAGCACAAACGCACGTCAAAACTCAGGATCTGGGGGTGGTCAAGCAGGATGGTGAAACGCAGAAGGCTGCCAGCCAACAATCAGCGTCATCCATAGTGACTGCACCAAAGAGTGAACCTCCCAAGCAGATTAATGCTGCACAAGACACTGACCGCAATACCAGTGCGTTTCAAAGTCCGTTCGAGGAGGTAAGTGACTCCATGATCGGTCTAATGGATAGCTCTTTCGTCAAAGTCATAGCGGGATTGATGCTGGTGTTTGGGGTTGCTAGTGGAATTATGAGGCAGAGCCCATCAGGAATTGTGATGGGGATAATGCCTGCAATTATGATCATGACCGCGCCAACGGTTATTCGTACCGTATTCGATACAGGCGCGGCCAGTACCAAGCCAGTGGAAGATAGCGGAAGCTCATTTCCTTTCTTCTTGGTGGCAATAGTACCGGTGCTGATTTTCTTTGCCTATAGAGCTTTTATGAATAACCGGAGCGACTCCGAAATTGATGAGTTGTTAAGAGAAGCCCGACGTGCAGAAAGGGCTGAACGACCAAGCAATGAGCCTCCCTCAGTGGATGAACTCCGTGAGCGCCAGCAACAAAACACAGAAAGAGAACCGGTGGTTGTCAGCTCATCAGCTCCGGCACCAAAGGTGCAAAAGGAAGAGCCAATCGAAGTACAGCCAGGCAAGCGCAAAATTATTTTGGATTAGTGGGGTCGGTTATGAGCAAAAAGCGCATCGTAATCAAAAATGGTGAGGTCTGCGGGTTTGCCGATGAGGTTTCCTTCAAAGGCCTTGAAGTGCAGGAATACAGTAAAACAAGGGTTTCGCGCATCGTGCCGACGAGCGGCATTCTAATGATTGCGTTCTATGTTATTCGCGGACTTTGTTCAGACGAGTCAAAGATTGCGGCATGGACTCGTGTTTGGCGTTGCCAGTGGAAGGTGCTGATCGACGGTAAAAGCTATGGCCCATTCAGCAGTCGTGCGGATGCTATCTCGTTCGAGAAGGACGAGATCTACAAACAAGGCAAATTCTTTGCCGATGCCACTCACGAGGCGGCAGTATGATGACACGGGCGGCTATGGCCGCTCTGTTATCCGCGTTGGTAATAGGCCTTGTGTCTGATTTGGCCGCACAAGAGCTGGTGGTAAGCCCGGTGGCTATAGACAAGTCCACTGAGGTGGAGAAAGAAGCTACCTTCCACAACCGCAAGTGGGTGTTAAGGACGGGGCAGGTTAGTGGATTCTTCATCTGCCAAGGAGATAACAAAGACATTTACTACCGGCATGACAGGGTGGGCGCTCACTGCCAGAAGACATCGACTGGGTGGCGCAATGTACTGGGTCTCAGGGACGATGTTCCGGAAGTTGAGCTGAGCGTGTACCTGGGGACCGTTGAAGGTGTCCCCGTGAAAGTCCTTCATCAGGAAGTGGATGGTTACGATCTGAAAGTGCAGTACAAGGTTGCACGTAAAGGGTCAGCAAATGAGTGAGAGTGTGCGTCGGTCAACGCCGATGGTAAAGATTAAAGTCCTGCCGAGTTTCGTAGGGGTTCCCTTCCCGTCGGTGCTACTTATCGTTGCGGGGCTCCTTAATGGCCCTTTGTGGGGCTTTGCCGCATTCGTCTTTCATATCGTCATCAAGCGGTACATCTACAGAGAATACCGGAGGTTGCCATATCCGATGCCAACCGGCTCAAGGCCTATGGATGAGTTGAGCGATCTCCTTGTAAAGGGGATACCGGAGGAATTTTTCCGGCGGCTTGACGCAGCTTGCAGCTCTGATGCGTCAGTACAAATAACCTGCCCAAAGAAATACCGGCTGCTCAAAATGTCGTTGAATCGCTATGCCAACCGCGCTGGTTGTTACCCGCAGTTCCGGGAGGGGGATGAAATAGCGATTGAGGTAACAGAGCAGAGACCAAGAAAAGCAGGAGCAGGGAAGGGCTTTCCAAGTATTCAAGATCTGAAAGCGTCAGAGGGTGTTCTGAGTGAACCGGAGCAGCCTATCGAAATTCAGAAAGATAAGCGCAAGATTATCTTGGATTGAGGTGGGTTGGAATGCGGTCATTTTTATACAGAATATTGCTTCTTTGCTTCGTCATTATCGTCCAGATAGGGCTAATCGCCATTGATGCGAGCCCGTTGGTTGTTGCTATGTTCCTCTCGCTAACAGCTTTAGTCGCTGGGGTCTGGATGGCGTACCTTCATTCCCGATTTTTGATGGCGGTGACTCCAGTAGTTGTCTCTGTGCTAATGGCGACCCTCGCCATGAAAATGTTTGAGCCGAGACTCTTTGTTTCTGCCAGCGAAAAAGGCTGGTTCCCTTTGTCATTGTTCGTCTCGATACCGTTTTACTTCTACTTGAGTTACTTGCTTGAGATAGAGGAGAAGAGACGTACATTCCGGGCCAATGTAATTGGTTTTTTGCGTGGAGTTTCGGAAGAGATCCGTCGTTCAACTAGAGAGCATAGAGATCAAGGTGAGATAAGACACGGTGGAACAGAGCTGGGGAGTATTGACGAACTACAAAGGGGCGAGGCCAAAGAGCCAGAAGTCATCAGCTCTACATCGGACCAGAAAGAACAAGGCACTCCCAAGCGAGACAAGAGAAAAATCATTCTGGACTGAACATGGAACAAATCAGAAAAGGCTTAACCCTCGAATACGCAAAAGAGAAGCGTGAGAAGCTCTTGGCGGAGCTCAAATCAGATGAACACTACAGCCAGACTGAAACAGTAGCCTATGGGCACCACGACCCGCTCAGCGTTCCTGTGGCAGCCTGCGATAGTTGTCATGGCCGGGCGCAAATGCAGAAGGTTATAGGTCCTCCTGTGCGCTGGAATATGGTCTGCCTGGGTTGTGGGAAGGCGATCCAGCAAATCCAGAAACGACCGTGGCAAGCAGCAATGGCGTGGAACCAAATTAACTTGGGAACACAGGACTACAGACAACTGCCCCTCTTTGGACTTGGGAGTCTGTCTCTTGAGTCAGCAAGACAGAGAATGGTGGGAATACGCAGGAACCTGGAGCTGAGAAAGAGCCTCGCCGGTATCGAGAGGACGATCGCCCACAAGGAAGGTCAACGCCCACCAGGGAAAGAGTACCAGCAACGACTGGAAGCATATCTGCAATGGGCCATGCTGGCGCTGAGGTTGCTCAAAGTCAAAGCAAGTTAGTGGTGAGAAGGAAGAGAGAACCCGGTACTGTAAAGCGCCGGGTTTTTTATGCCGCCCTGTTTACAGTATCAAAAAGTGATGCTATAAAGTGAGCAAGTCACAAGGAGAACCAACGAATGGCTGTTATCAACTCACTCCGCGCTCTCAAAGGCGTAACCGCCCCCGAAGAACTGAAAAAAGGGGATGGATTCACTATCTCTCCTCAGCTTCTGCTGGAGGAAGAAGGGTTTAACACCCGTGGCGCTTTCTGCGAGAACTACTACGAGCGCCCGGACATCAAAGCTGGTATTCGAGTGCTGGCCGATGCTTACAAGCGTGGCGACTATGTTCCGCCGATCATCGTCAAAGTTATCGACGGAAAGGTGTATGTCCGTGAAGGTCATCGCCGTCGCCGCGCCATCCTGCTTGCTATCGAGGAAGGTGCCGACATCCAGTTCGTGCAGGTCGTAGAGCACAAGGGCGATGAAGCCGAACAGAGCCTTCTGATCGCCACCAGCAACGATGGGCTCCCTCTTTCTCCACTTGAGCGAGCCGTGATCTACGCTCGGCTTGCAAACTGGGGGTGGAGCGACCAGATGATTGCCCAACGTGTTGGCCGCTCGGCTGAGCACGTTCGTATCGCCCGTGCCCTTCTGGAGATGCCTCTGGAACTGAAACGGATGATTCAGGAAGGCTCTGTGGCTGCCACCTACGCTCAGGAGCTCTACAACGAGCACGGCACCAACGCTGTTGAGATCCTGAAAAAGGCGCAGGAAGAACAGGCCAATGGCAATGACGGCAAGAAGGCCCCGAAAAAACTGACCAAAAAGTCTGTCGAGAAAGGTCCCCGCCTGGGCAAAAAGGTGGTTGAAGCCATGCACCGAGGCGTGAGCTCTATTACCAGTCGTCTGGACAACATCAAGCCGAACGATGACGGTGAAACGTTCACCCTTACCCTGAGCCGGGAAGATGTTGATGCGTTTCAGGAGCTGAAAGCCAAGCTGGCGGAGCTGGAGCCCAAAACTGACGAGTCCAATGAAGACCAGCAAGAGCTGGATTTGGCGGGTAATCAGTAATGGGGCGCTGTACTGTTGAGGATGCCATCCAGTTACTGGAAGGGGGAACCATTGTTGCGGTCGTACCGGCGTCATCCGGACCAGATACGCTGGTGGTTTCCTCTATCAGGCTTGAATCCGGACTGACAGTACAGTTTTCCCCTCCAGCGGCAGCCAGTGTCAGTGTTCAGCTCGCGGAGCTCGATGATGAACAGTGACAAGAAATCGTCTGAACTAGCCAGGCTGAGGCGTCAGCATCAGCTAGTTTGCTCTGTCATCGCAGCCTTGCTCATCTGTGCAGGTATATATGGGACCGTTGCACGTTTGGGCTTCATCCTGATGGTGCCATTGTTTGTTATCGCCTTAGGTGTGTTAGTCGATGCGTTCCTGCCAAGGGTAAGTTGGTTCTTCTGTGTGCGGGACGTGAGAGACATATTTGGGTGGAGAAAACGATAGTGGCGAAGTTGAAGGTTTATGGCGGGATCACTTATGGGGTCGAGGGGCAGTTCAGAACTGTCGTTGCGGCCACAAGTAAGAGCAAGGCTGCTTCAATTCTGAATATCACGATTTACCAGATGAATAGCTGGTGGACGGAGACTTTTAACAAGTACGAGGTCGAGGCGGCGATGTCTGAGCCGGGGGCTATTTTTTCAAAGCCTCTCGATGGCAGAGGCCCATTTGTAAAGCAGGAAGGATAATTGTGAGAAGTGTTTTTGTATGGTTGAAGGCCGGGGCAATACTGGCTTTCCTATTCATCGGTATTGCTGGTGCTGTCAACCGGGTCTATTGGGTTAACAGCCAAGGTTTGAGTCAGGGGTCGATGTCATCCACATGGGTTAAAGAAAAGTTTGGCCTAGACCTTGGTGCAATGTGCCGTTATGACAAACCCCAGCATGTCGAGTTCAAAGTCCTTCCTGATCAGACAATCCAGTTCCGCTGCTCATGGTTTGAAGGTGGCGGATTAACCTGGTGGCCTTTCTACACCGAGCATGATGTAAAGAGCGCCGAGGCGACCTCTGTGCTCAATGACATCTTCCAGGGTACGGAGGGGCATGATGAGTAGCCAGCTAGAACTTTTTCATGTCCAAGAGGCGTATGCCAAGGCCGATAAGCCGCTATCGAATGAGGAGCTCTACGATTCAGTGGCAGAGCTCGCTGGAATCCCGAAAAGCGCTCTGAATGAACAAAGTGAAATTGGCAAGGCAAAGATCAAGCGGAGCAAGCTGAAAAGACAGATACGCTGGTATCAGCAAACCCTCAAGTCGATGAACCTTCTCCAGAAGGTGGACGGCGAGCGGGGTGTCTGGGAGCTCTCAAGCAAAACCAAGAAGGGCCTGCATGAAGCGCTTGGTGGCATTCGACTTGTCGCCTATTCAACAAATCTTGGGCTGGCGGTGTGGTCAAACAACAAGAGCTTTTTCTCTGACCTCGATGAGCCGGTGCATCTGTGTGTGACATCTCCGCCGTTTCCGCTCCGAATACAGCGTGGCTATGGAAACGTTGATGAAGCCAAATGGGTGGATTTCATAACCCAGGCGCTCGAACCGATAGTCAAGAACCTGGTGCCAGGAGGAAGCGTTGTCCTGAATGTCAGCAATGACATCTTCGAGGCCAAGAGCCCCTCCAGATCTCTCTATGTTGAAAGAATGGTGCTGGCGCTCCATGATCGGCTCGGGCTGTCTCTCATGGATAGATGGCCGTGGATCAACCTGTCAAAACCACCAAGTCCAACCCACTGGGCTTGTGTGAACCGTTACCAGTTGTGTGCCGGGTGGGAGCCTGTTTATTGGTTCACCAACGACCCTGACAGGGTGCGTTCTGACAACAGAAGGGTCCTGATCCCTCATACAGAGAAACATCAGAAGCTGATGGCTCAAGGGGGGGATAACCGAGTGGTCAGTTATGGTGACGGGGCATATCGACTGAGAGGGAACGCATTCTCTAATGTCACAGAAGGACGGATACCGAAAAACGTTATCCAGCGCGGCCACCGTTGTGCGGATACGCTGGAGCTTCGGAGAATCGCTAGAGAACTGGGGTTGCCACCGCACCCGGCAATGTTCCCAACAGACATACCTGAGATGGCTATCCGCTTTCTGACGGAAGAGGGCGACCTTGTTGTTGATCCGTTCAGTGGGTCGAATAAGAGCGGGTTGGCCGCAGAAAGGAATAACCGGCGCTGGATCGCCTGTGACATCATTCTTGAGTACATTCGTACCCAGGCGGAAATGTTCACCGGCTTTGATGGATTTTGGATTAACCCAGCCATAGCAACAGTGGGCGGGGGAGCGTTGAATTAAGAGAACAATACCTATGAGTTTAAGTTTTATTGCAAGAGTCTTGCGCCAATTGGCAATTATGTTTGTCCTCTCCGTGCTTATTGTGGCCGGATATATCTACTATGCCGGTAAACAGCATCAGCAGGCAGCAATCAACTTTTGGGGTGAGCAATACCAGCCTGATGCCATCTCGACGCAAATTGATTGGGGGTTTATCGGTAACTGGGTTATTCCTCGCGGGGGGCCAATTATTTCTCCGGGCATTGCTGGAGTGTGTCCCAATACACCACTTCCCGTTGTGCCTCTTAAAATTGGTCCTGATGGCCGGGGTTACGTTCTCTGTGGTATTGGAAGTGAGGCTGTCTCTACCAGCTTTGATGTCAATGACATCCAGGATGAAGAAATACGAAACACATTAAAAACGATGTTTGAGGAAGAATTTGAAAAAACAGTTAAGGGGGATAAATGGACGCTAAAGAACTGAACCACATGATAGCTGAGGCCTACAGCCGGGATTTGCAAAAGCCTGAGCTGGTATCGTTCAAAGAGGTGAGTCGCTGGGGGCGTAAGTACGGTTTCCCCGTCGTATGCACTCTGGCCGATGAAAGTGAAGAAAAGCAGATCCACTGGGCTGCCAGTTTGCTCATTCAAGTAGCCGGTACTTGGCCGCGAGAAGATATGCCGGAATTGCTCACACCGGAACGGGGCTCCGCGCTGTTCAACGATGCGATGCAGTTATTGGCGAATGGGCTTGGAGCAGCAAATCAATTGCGCTGACAGCACAAACCTTGTCAATAAGCGGCCTTCATGGCCGTTTTTTTGTTTAAAGTTTGTTTTAACAGAACCATAATTAGATATTGCAGTATCATTTTATGATCGCTACAATCTTTCACATGTGAAAGTTTGGGGGTGGTCTTGATCACCTGCGAGAAACCAAAATAGAGGTGGGTATGGCAAAAGTAATCAGCTTCGCCAACCAGAAAGGCGGAGTGGGTAAGAGTACCCTCTGTATCCAGCAGGCCTTTTATCTGGCGTTACAGAAGAAAAAGAAAGTGCTGGTCTTGGATATGGATGGTCAGGGGAACACGTCCTCTCGACTGGCCCCCAGACGAGAGCTTGAGGATGGTGACTACGAGCCCATCCTCACAGGAACCAAAACCGCAGAGCTGTTCGCTTACGAGCTGGACGGCATTGAGGTCATGCACTGCCCTTGCGGTGCAGACCTCATTCATACGCCGAAAAACGACCCGGATCTGTTTGAGATGGAGGCTGTGCCTCTTGACCAGGCCATGAATCCGGCTCGCCATTTGGCTGAGCTGTTTGAGAACTACGACTACGTGCTGATTGATTGTCCGCCTAGCCTCGGCAGAAAGCTGGTGGCAGCGTTGGTGATGTCTACCCATGTGGCATGTCCAGTAAAGCTCTCTGGCTTCGCTGTGGACGGCGTAGAAGGTCTCCTGAACACGATTATTGGTGTGCGCGAGGCGTACAACCAAGATTTGGAGATCCTGGGCATCGTGATCAACGACATGGACCGCTCTGTCAATCACGACAAAGCCCTCAAGTCGCTGGAGAACACAGTTCCGGATCTGTTGTTTGAGAACAAAATTATGCACCGGCCTCCGCTCGATACGGCGACGACTGATGGCATCCCTGTCTGGGAGCTTCGCTATGGACATGTCGCGGCCAAAGAAGTTGAGGCGGTGTTGGAAGAACTATTAGAGAAGGTGGGCTAAGCGATGGCATTGAACAATTTAAAAGGCCTGTCCGAACTTGCTAAAGCCGCCAAAGGCAAGAAAGGCAAAGAGGTTCTTACCGTACCTGTTGACGACGTTGTATCCAAGGTCCAGGTTCGTAAGCGCTTCCGTAACATTGAAGAGCTGGCGGCAACCTTGCTGACCGAAGGGCAGCAGTCTCCGATCATCGTGTTCCCGAAGAACGAAGAAGGCAAGTTCGTCATCCAAAAAGGGGAGCGGCGTTGGAGAGCGTGTAAACACGCTGGTATCGAGACCATTGACTTGGTGGTGAATGATAAGGTCCAGAACAACTTGGACGAGACTGCTGGTGAGCTGATCGAAAACATCCAGCGGGATGACTTGACTCCGGTAGAGATTGCCGAGGCGTTAAACCTGTTTATTGAAGAAGGTTGGAAGCAAAAGGATATTGCTGATCGGCTCGGTAAGAATATCACTTTCGTATCTACGCATCTGTCGTTGCTCAAGCTACCTGACTGTGTGCGTGAGTTATACGATAATGAAGTATGTTCTGATACAGAGACCTTGAATAACCTTCGTCTCTTGTTCGATCTGAATGAAGAAAGATGTCGCGCCGTCTGCGCGGTGGCTATGTCTGACGGGATTACTCGTAAACAAAGCCGTGAGCTGCTGAATGATGCCAAACGTATCAAAGACGAAATGGAAAAAGGCCCACTGACTGGCTCCCACCAGAATGATGAGCTTGGCGCTGGCAACACCGACGAGCAATCCCTCAACTCGGGTGGGGATGGTACGTCGGAACAAACCGGGAATGACGACCTGAACCTTGCCCAGGAGGAACTGGAAGGGGGTAAAAATTCCAATGGTCAGGACGATGATGACGAAGACCCTTTGCGTGATGAAGAGGGTGAGCACAAAGATCCTGTCAAGCAGCCAGATAACAGCGGCAAGGACAAAGATGAAGAAGGCGGTGATGCTCTTCCTCCTCTGCCGAAG
The DNA here is from genome assembly GCF_965231525.1 of Pseudocitrobacter faecalis. Lineage (NCBI taxonomy): Bacteria > Pseudomonadati > Pseudomonadota > Gammaproteobacteria > Enterobacterales > Enterobacteriaceae > Pseudocitrobacter > Pseudocitrobacter faecalis. Next base: position 50,869 of record NZ_CBDDNJ010000003.1, read on the forward strand.
GACAAGGAATGGAAGAACGTCCGGGCTGACAGTTTGATTTTTGCTGTCAACGTTAACCTGGATGGCGAGACCAAACGTGGAGTCATCATGACCGACCGTGTTGCTCTGGTTCCGTCTACTGTCTGGGTTAAAACGCTCGATGGCGAAGGCAAGGAAAAGCATGTTCATGTGCCTGTGTCAGACATTGAACTCCTGAGTGTCGAAGGCTAATAAAGGAGGCCCAGCCAGAGAGGTTGGGCCTGTCAAGAACAGGTGAATATGAAGATCTCACAGGACATGAAAAGAAAATTTGCTTTGGTGAATGCCCTGTCTAAAACGGAGAAGCCAAGTCTCCAAGACCTTCACAAGGCAACAAATATTCCTGAATCAACGATCAAGAGACAGTTGTCTGCCCTGCGTGATGAGTTCGGAATGAATATCTTGTTCGTCAGGGAGTCTACCGGCGAACGAGGTGCCACCGGCTACTACATGCTGACAGACTGGGGGATCTTAGACAGGTCTTCGTTCTTGAACCGGTACGGAAAACTGTAAGGTGCCATAGAGCAGCGCATTGAATGCAAAACCCGCCAATCGGCGGGTTTTTTTATGCTGCCACGGTAGCGGCGGTTGCTGGAGGTTTTTCGGCGTAGTAGGCGATGTTCTTGGTTCGTCTGCTAAGGGTGTCTATGCCGACGATACTCAGCGTTTTGGGAGTGGTATTGCGGGACTCGAAATAATGGAATAGCTGGATCATGCAGCACTTCACCATCAACGGATCGATGTCTTCCAGGTAGATTGAGGCTTCTCTCAATGCTTCGGGACCGTGGTTCTCGATCAGGTTTTCCATCCAGTGAATGGCGTTGATGCCAGAACCACAGCAGGGCTCATAAAAGTCTGCCGAAGACTGTGAGCCAACAATGAGTGACATCAAGCGGCCAATCTCTGGAGGAGTGGGGAAGTAATTGGTGCCCTTCTTGTGGAAGCCAGACATGCTTAGGACGTAACCCAAAACATCGCTGGTGGGGTCGCGCTTAATGGCGGCAGACAGGACGTGAGAGAGCTCGAAGGCGACCGGCTGAAGTTCTTCCGGGATCTCCTCCTTGGCTGGGTATAGGCCAGTCTGCAAGTATGCCCACTGGTCAATAAAGGCCTCAACAAACCGAGATGTGCCCATTCTGTATCGGGACTGCTCGATGAGAGATAAAGCCTTGGATGTAAGTTGCTGTGTTTCTGGTGACATAAGCGCTCCAGTTTGTTCTGACGAAACATTCAAGAGGTAGAAACGAAGAACCCCGCCGAAGCGAGGTTCTTTGCTTTCCTGCCTGATCGCCTTAATGCCGAAGCAAAGACGTCTTGATAAAGTCGGGGCAACCGGACATTTCCCGGTCGATGAAGTCCTGACGTTTCGCCAGCGGCCATTTCATGAACGCCGCGAGCGGGATGCGCTTATTCGTGTTAGTATTGCCTTGCAGCATAACAAAGCTCCTTAATTGCTTGATTGTGTTGTAAGGGCTGCAACGAAGGTCGAAGAGCGATGCGGCCCTTATTTATGATTATTACAGCATCATAAAATAATATCAAGGGACAATAAAACGATACCAAGAAACAAAACTTTCACATGTGAAAGTCTCCCCGCTGTCCACCTCGCACACTCCAAACGCCCAAATAACTTGTCTATCTGCCCAAAATGGGCGCGTAAGCGTCCGATAGAAAGTAATTGTTAGTGAGATATTGACTACACGGAATATGGCTATATCATAGAATCATAAAATGATACTGTAAAAGTGATATGTATGCCAAAGCAAGCAAATCATCTCCGTTTGAAGAAACCTTGCGCCAACTGTCCATTCCGGAAGGAGGGCGCTATCGAGCTGGTCCCTGGGCGATTAGAAGGCATCATCAACGACATCGTTGAAAACGACATGACGACGTTTCATTGCCACAAGACCGTGCATTCAAAGTCAGGTGGTGAATGGGATGAAGAGGGTAACTATGCACCTTCGGGACAAGAGTCGATGTGTGCCGGTGCTGCGGCTTACTTGATGAAAATAGGCAGGCCGACAGTGGCTATGCGAATTGCCTTTGCGTTTGGTGATGCAAAGGTGTCCGACTGGGACGAAGCTCAAGAGCTGGTTGTCGAGCCTTTGGTACAAGGGGACCGAAATGAGTAAGCGATATGCGGTAGTGCCGCATCCGAAACTGAAACGAGAGTACAAAGGTCGGCTGGTCAGAACTACTCGGGTACTAAAAAACGGCTGGGGGGTGATCCCTCTAGGGGCTGTGGCAACGGTCACGCATCAGTCTCCCAAGGGATCAGAACTGACCTTTGAACCATGCGACTGCTGCGGCCTGAAAGCCATTATCAGTCATGTAAGCATGGACTCCATTGAATTTATCGAACCGATTACTGAGGAAGAAGATGGACGAGAACAAGCTCAACATTGAAACGGTCGATGGGCACAACGAGCTGGTAGTCAGCTTTTTGTCCAGAATGGTAAGCCTGAGTGACGAGGAAAAGCAGACAGTATTGTCCTGCCTTCCGGGCACCGGCAAACAAACAATCACCCAGCTCTATGAGGCGCTGCGTTCTCAAGGGCACCAGGATCTTGCAGAGAAGGTCGAACCATACCTCCAGCAGGGGGTGTTTGGGCCGATCTTCGATAACGCCAAGTCCAAGGTGTTCGTTCGGGACGAAGCGCCTTTTTTCCTCATGGATGAAAATCCTTTGAACTGGGATGACGCTAAAGCATTCAATCGCCTACGTATGAGTACGACCTGTGTTCTTGGCCGTGGCGGCTGGACTATCGGTGAGCGCTTTGATGACCGCTTTGATACCGAGGTGGGCGGAACACAGCTTATCGTCACCCAGTCACTCAACGAAAAAGGTGAGATTGAAGGAGGACTTCCTACCTCGATGTCGCTGAATGACTTTGCTGAGTTCCCTAAACAGCCAAGGCCTCCTCAAATAGTCGATTACCAGGAAGACAAGCGATACACGCTTGAGGAAGCGGAAGCTATCCCTGAGCTCGCACCAGTGGTTCAGCGTCTGAAAGAGCGCATCGAAGAGTATGAGGAGAGAAGAGCCCATGATTGACATGACATGCCGCCTCTGTGCTGGTTCCGGTGTTTATGACTTTTCCCCTTCCAAAGAAACCTGCGGTATGTGCCAAGGGCATGGGAAATTTGCTGACGCCAAAGCAATGCTGGTGGCTGCCATCGAGCTGGCAAAGAAGCAACGCGAGCCGGTCATTGAAGTGGTAATGGGGTTGGTGCTCCAGGGTGTGGATGTTAGAGGGAAGGAGCCTGGAGAGCGGTTCAAGGCTGCTCAGGCCTTTAACGCCCCAGGGCACAACCTATTACGATACGGGTGGGATGCTTGGGAGCTCTATGCCCTCCATGAGGGTGTAAGTCCAGAACTTGCATCGCTTGGCCGAAGTGTGATGCGCGAGTGGCATAGCCATTCATGGGGCCGGTTCAGTGGAGAGGTAGGCTTTAACGCCGCCGAGATCATGATCAAACAGGCCAAAGACAACCCAGAAAAAGCAGAAGAGCGCTGGGCGTTCCTGCTTAGTGAAGAATGGATGGTGGAGTAATTGTCGTGACAGAACAAACCAATAAGAAATTGATGCTGGATGAGTCTCCAGATATGCCCCTGCAATTCAAGTGGAGAAAGTTTGGTGGTGCGATTTTTACTGCCACGCAAACAATGGAGCACGTCAAGGAAGGACGTAAGCTCGGGCCGACTCCAGCAGGGATGCTACCTCAAGAAGTGTGGCTGAACCGCCTGATCGCTATGGAAGAAACCCTGCCACGAGGGAAGTTTTTTGACAGATTCCGCCGCCGCGACAAAAACGAGCAGTATGACTTGGCCGCCGATCATCTCCGTCTTGTCGGACAGAAAAAGCGATAGGGGGATAGATGAAAGCCCAGGCATACCCACCATCAGTCATTCGTAAAGGCGCTGTGTTGTACGCAGCCCTTTATTACATCTCTGATGATGATAAAGCAAAGGTCGAGGTTACAGAGTGGATAGTTCGCTCTATTCAGAAACGACGCAACTCAACCAGCGATCAACGCTATGTCAATCTTGCCCAAAAGTTAGATGGGATTACGTGGGGGAAAAGGTCACGGAAGAATGGGGACTTTGGTTGGTTGCCATCTATACCGAGCTGGTGTTTGAAGCAGTTCCGGGAAGGTGGCGAATTGCCTTTTGGCGTTTATACGACGCGACTGGCCGCTCTCAAGTTTGCGAAAGTCAGCTTGCAGGAAGAGGTCCAATATTGCGAGGCCGAGCTGAAAAAGCCTCAGACAGAAGAGGATACTCAGGAACTCCAAGAGGAGCTGGCGGAGAACCAGAGACTTCTGAAAGCTGCTGGAGCAATGGTGAAGCGCGAGCAAAACAAGAAGAAAAGAGGTTGACCAATGTTACCGATCGTCTCCCCCTCCGTAGTAACCAAACAACTTGCGTTCAATCGAGTAGGCGATAAACGCAAGGTTAGGGTTTCGTCCAACTTTTTGGATGTTATGGGGTTCAAGCCAGGTATGGGCATCGCCGTTGAGCCAGGGGAGGGGATGGGCGGTTTTTCGGTGATCCCAGCGACCGATGAACTACAGACACACCAGGTTTATCAGCGCCGGTATCAACCAAAGAGTCGCTCCAACAACCCGCTGGAAACCGTTATTGAGTTTTCTGGACAAGGGCTCATAGATAAGTGCTTCCCTCGCTATACAGAGCGTTTCCACGTCGAAATGCGAAAAGGCCGAGTAGTCTTCACTCCTGTCGCAAACAGAGCCTTTGCCATTGCGGATCGGTTCAGAAAAACCAGCCCTTTCCGTGCCTTTGTGGCATTGACTGGCGGGGTAGACATTCATGTTATGGAAGCGCTTGGCTGGAAGGCTGAGATTGTTTTGGAGCATCGTCCAGTTGAAGCCAGAGACAGAGCATCCGGGCGGAACCTGAGTGAAGTACATGCGCTCAATACGCTGGTGAACAGCTCCCCGCGTATCCTGCTGAATGAAGACATTCATCACCTGGAGCTGGATCGCCTTGGAGCCTTGCTGGCGGAGTGCCCACCAATTGGTTTGGCCCATTACTCGTTGGGGTGTGATGACCACTCAAACGCCAAAAGTCCAAGGGACAAAGAGCGTTCTCTTGAGGATCTCTCCACCATGCTCGACATGGTTTACCCGGCACTAAAACAGATCGAGGTCGTGAACCCTGCCGTCGTGCTGGTGGAAAACGTCCCGAACTTCAAAGCATCCGGAGCCGGGGCGATGATGGGAACGACACTGCGGCGGATGGGGTACTTCCTCACTGAGATGGTCTTGAACGGTCTGGATTTCGGCGCTTACCAGGGGCGAGAACGCTATTACATGGTGGCGTCGGTCTTCCCTGGGTTCGTTCCACCGAAACCTGAGCAGAGAGCTGGTGGACGATTGTGGCCGGTGATCGAGAAGCACCTCGGGGATTGTGCTGACGTCACAGTGTTGAAGTCAATTCAGGCCAGAGAGTCAACTTCTCGCAGGATGCCTGCGTTCTTGACGAGAGAAAGCACCAGTTGCCCGACCATCCTCAAGTCTCAGGATCGTGGGGTAAAGGATGCAGTGTACATCCAAGACGGTGGCCGCATTTACAAGCCATCGGTCGATCTGGTTCAGGAGTTGATGTCGATACCTGATAGCTTTGATGTTTCGTGGATGGCAAAAGAACAAGCGACAGAAACGCTTGGGCAGAGTGTGGATTACAGATTGCATTCAGCGGTCATGGCCGCAGTTCGGGATCACCTGAATGTGAATTGCGGTCGCCATACCGTGGTGCAGCACGGTATCAGAAGTAAGGAAGGTAGATAATGGCAGTCATTTACTACGGCGAGGGAACCCATGACGCCGGTTTCGTCGGGTTCCGTGTCGCACGAACAGTTGGGGTGGCGGATGATTACCGGCAGGAATACTTCTCCTTGAGAGAGTATTCCTACGCAACAGCTCACCGGCTGGCCTACAGCTTGGACCGAAAGTGGGAAGCTGAGGCAGAAGAGGTGAAGCGTCAGAATAAGACTTGTAAGCGGCGACGCAACTCCGGGCCAAACATCATTGCTGAGGGGCTGAGGGCTTATATCAGCATTGAGAACCGGAGCCGGATGGGGGTGAAGAGAACCTACTTCGCGCCTTGTTTTCTCGTCACAAAGCCAGGCTACGGCAATGGGGATATTGCTTTCAGGATTTCCACTCATGGCTACGCAGAAGCCTACGAAAAGGCGGTGGAAAAATATTGTGAGATCCATGATTTGACGGATGAGCAGTATGTTGAGTTGCTTGACCGTATGCCGAGTACAGAGGTGTTCACTGGATACCTGCTGAATGCTCTTTTAATGCGCGGCCATCGCGCTACAAAAGCTGAAATACTGAGTAAGCTGGGGGCTGAGAAGAATGAAGAGGACATTGCCAATGGCAAAGGGAAAAGCGGCCAGAACAGAGTGCGTTGCCCAGAGTATCGGTGGGCGCAATAACAGCGCCACCAGCTTTTGGGACCGTATTTTAACAGTTGAGGAGACGGCCACACTCATTGGCGTCAGGATCTCTGAGCTCAAAGACGCGGTGCGCTATCAGAAACTCCTGAAAGGGAAGGCAGCTCCAGAAGTACATTCGGTATCAGGAACTGGGAAACTGTTTTTTGATGGGCGATCCATTAAATCGTTCATAGAGGACTAACCGGTGGATCTGGATCAAAAGCAAGAACCGTGGATCAGCGTCAACGACAAGATGCCGGTCGTCGGTGTGCCTGTTCATTGCCAGCTTAAAGGATGTTGGTCGGGCAAAATTGTTGAGTACGACTTGATCCATGTTCAGGAAGATGATTGTTCGTGGCGAACGGCGGACGACAACTCGGAAGTCAGCTATGACTTCGATGTCATCACCTGGAGACCTATTTAGGTTTGGGAGTCTTGCATTATCCGGCGGTTATTGCCGTGAAAATACGGATGTTCAAACCATGTTTTATAGCAACACCTCCTTGGGGGCGGAATTATGTTTTTTGATAACAAAGTAGAATCTCACTCGCTCGTAATGGGAGCCAGCGGGAAGGGTAAATCGGTCTTGTCCGAACAAGTGCGGAAAAATGCGAGGCTGCGCGGTGATCTGCTGGTGGATACTGAAATGTACCGTGAAGGTCGAGGGTTGAAACCATACGAGCATGAGTACGCTCGTCGCTTAGTTCTGGGGCTAAGTGGACCGTTGCCGCGTGAACTGCGTGGGAAGCCGGTGACGGTTATCTCTGATGTGTCCAGGCCAAAAAAGGTAAAGCGTCAGCCAAAGCAATTTGTTAAGACCGTGAATGGCGTAACCCTTGAACGCCAATTGGTGGCCGATGCAAGAGATCAGTTGGAAATGCAAACAGGCGTCTGGCTCAAACAACCACAGCTCATCGAGCTGATGGAAGAGTCGGGCATAGACGAAACTCTGGCCGATTTTGGTGAGGCTGAAACACAGATCCGAGAAATGCTGGCGGATGCGTTGGCGATGAAACTGGTAGGACGCTCATGGCCCAAGTGTGGAGCCCTCTATAACGCGGCAGAAAAGTCCGACGTTAACTTCTCCTCCGAGCTTGATGCTGCGGCCAAAAAAGCTGGATACATGGTTCGCTAAATGGGATTTGGTGTGGACAAGATAGATCGGCAAAGTTGGCTCGTTAAATTCAGGCGAGCGAAGTGTCAGGACACTTTAGACACGATGAGGGATGCGGCCATTCGCAACTATGAAGGGAATATTCGTGTTATCGCGGATATTGTATTGGCCCATGAGGCGAGAGAGACAGAAATTGAAAAAGGGATGTTTTGTCGAATAGTTAGATAGTCTGATGGGCTATCAGGTGGTGATTATGAAAAAGAGAATACTTCATCTGCCCGTAAAAAAGATTTACTTCGATCAGATCAAATCTGGAGAAAAACCAGATGAATATCGCCTCGTTACAGACTACTGGATAAAAAGACTAGAGGGGCGCGAGTATGATGAAGTCCATGTTAAGTGTGGCTACCCAAAGGCTGGAGATATGTCCAGGATAGAGATTCGCCCTTGGCGTGGCTTCTCAAGGAGTGTTATAACGCACCCGCACTTTGGAGATTGTCCGGTTGAAGTATTCGCTATCCATGTGAATTGAATGGTGTATGACAACTGTGCTTGGTAGGAAAATCAGGTATCAAAAGAAATTGGGTTATTAAAAATTAGGGGCCATCGGCCCCTTAATTGTTTTAGTCTGTGAACATTGAACAATCGAGGTGGGATAGTGCTTGTTCGTAGCTGTCTTTGTTGTTCGTCTTACGTAGTTCCACCAGCTCAACAATCACTGGACTTAAAGCCAGAGATTGAGGCTCCCAGACGCGCTTGCATTTGACCGCCATGTTGGCATTTACGTCTGTAACAACGTAGAGAAACTCAGGCGCTTCTTTCAATGTCCCCAGGCCCTTTGCCATATCCACAGCCTCAGAGTTCTTATAGCTTCGAGTAAAGCTCAGCTCGTCTTGGGGAATGTAGCTGGCAGTCGCCGCAGCCAAACCTGACACCATGCCTTTACCTGCGCTTTTTGCAATGGCCGAGCTGGTAGCTAAAGTTGGCATTACGGCCTGCCCCATTTGGCTGGCGGATGCCGCCGCCAAGCCTGAGGCGATGTTCTTCCCTGCATCTTCGGCAGTGGCTGAGCTGGTGGTGAGCATCGCAGTTAAAATGATTGTTCCAAACATACTTAATTCCTCTATCAATCCATAAAGTCCGACTTTTTGAAGGGCATAGTGCCTTTGCAATCGGGATAGGCGGTGCAGCCCCAGAACTTAGAAGCTCGCTTCTTGCCGGGCGCTTTTCCTTTCCTGAGACGCATCGGGCTACCGCAATCTGGGCAGTCTGGACAATCCTCAGCCGCGATACGCTTCTCGGGTTTCCCTCGGTTGTCTGGGAACGTCTTCTTGCAAGCCTCGTTCTGGCAGCCCCAGAAAAATCCGTTCTTCCCTTTGATCCGGTGCATCTCTCCACCGCAGTTGAAGCATTCGTGTGAAGGCGGCTTAGCGCCCTCGAAGGCTTTAGCCATCGCGCCACCTTCTTTGGTCAGAACCGGTGCGGCCACTTTGAGCTGCTCAACCATTTGGCAGATCCAGGTGGAAATCTGCTTCATGAAGACAGACATATTCCCGGAGCCGGAGGCGACTTTCTCAAGCTCCTGCTCCCAAGCCGCAGTCATGCCGGGTGATTTGATGGCTGGTGGAAGCACTGCGATAAGCGCATGAGCCTTATCAGTTGCAAGCAGTACCTTTTTCTGACGTTTGAAGTAGCCTTTATCAACAGCGCCCTGGATGATGCTTGCGCGTGTTGCTGGAGTGCCTAAACCGGCTGTGTCTTTGAGAATTTGCTTGAACTTCTCCTCAGTCACGAACCGGGCAATGTTCTCCATCGCGGCAAGCAATGTGGCTTCGGTGAAGTGCGGTGCTGGCCGCGTCATTTTGTTTGCCAGCTCGGCACCATTAAGCAAAGCGGGTTCGCCCTGGCTAACCCTGGGGAGCTTCTCTTGTTCAACCGGCGCGTCGGTGTCTTCCCCCTCGTCCTTGGGACTGCTTTCACTATCAGAAGCAAACAAAACCTTCCAGCCTTGTTTGGCAGGTGTCTTACCAGAGGCCGCAAAGAGGTGACGCCCACACTGCACCTCGATGGAGGTTTTGGTGAACTCGAACTCGCTGTAGAACTGCGCGATGTAGAAACGACGGATGGCGTCGTAAAGATTGAACTCGATCTCAGACATGGCACTGATGTCTGTTCTGGCCGGTGTTGGAATGATCGCGTGGTGCGCGGTCACTTTGGCGTCATTGAATACCCTGGCCTTGCGATGAGGATCTGCGCCAGCCACCAGCCCAGAGACGTTCTGATCGGACAAAATGAGCGCCTGGAGAATGTCCGGAATGTCTTCCTTTTGGCTCTCGGGTAGATAACGACTATCAGTACGAGGGTAGGTGGTCGCTTTGTGCGTCTCGTACAGAGCTTGAGCTGCATCCAGTACCTGCTGAGCGGTGTATCCCCATCGTTTGCTTGCGTATTGTTGCAGCGACGTTAGATCGAAGGGGAGGGGGGCTGACTCTTTACCTGGTTTGGTTTCTGCTTTGCTGATAACAGCATTGGCACCATTGACCTGGGAGGCTACCTGCTCGGCATAGGCCTTATTGACGCACCGGCCTTGCTCGTCACTGCACTCTTCTGGTGGTATCCATTGGGCGGCAAACTGTCCATTCTGTACGGACACGTTCACACCCAGAGTCCAGTATGGTGAGGGGGTGAAACCGGCGATCTCTCGGTCCCGTTGACAAACAAGAGCGACGGTTGGGGTGATAACCCTGCCAACGTGAAGAGTGTGGTTGAAGCCGACATCTCGGGCCAGCACTGTGTAGAGGCGGCTCACGTTCATGCCTACCAACCAGTCAGCGCGTTGCCGTGCCAATGCGGCGTAGTAGAGTGAGACCGTATCCTTGCCATCCTTTACGTTGTTCAGCGCTTTCTTGATGCTTGACTCATCGAGAGCCGTCAAACAAACCCGGCGAATAGGGCCAGAGTAGCGGAATCGATCCAGAAGCGAACGGGCGATAGCCTCACCTTCTCGGTCGTAGTCCGTTGAGATGTAGATGGTGCTCGCCTTTTTGACCAGTCCCTCAACAATTTTGTACTGTTTGAACGCACTCTTGCGAACGTTGTACCGCCATGACTCTGGTGCAATAGGGAGGGTCTCCAGTGACCATGACTTGTAGCGTTCGTCATAATCGTCTGGCATATACAATTCCAGCAGGTGGCCGAACGCCCACGTAATAACGCGGTTTCCTCCATCATGGAGAAATCCATCACCTCGTTGGGAGGCCTTCATTACGCCAGCCAAATCTTTGGCCTGAGAAGGCTTCTCGCAGATATAAAGGTCCATTAAGCAGCTCCTCTCATCTTTGATTCCAGATTCGCCAGCTCAGCCCAGCTTTGGGCCAGACCTTTGACTTCGGGGTAGTCTCTGGAGAGGTTTTCGAGGACTCCAGAAATGACATAGGCCGCTTCGCGGGAATTACCCCTCGAACCGGCCTCCTGGAGCATGATTGATAAAGCGTCGAAGAGCTCAGCCTTACGGCTTGGCTCTGTCTGGTTTCTTATTTCAGAGCTTTGCATGGGTTCACCACTGAATAGGGACGCACGGACTCGCGCACAATGCGGCGATCTGCGTCAGTTACAGCCTGGCTGGTGCAAAAGTGCGTCCAGGCATTCAGATAATCTTGATAGGTGTGGGTAGGTGGTATGCAGCCGGTTACAACATCCTTGGGGATGTTTGTAGTCCCCTCGGCTTCCACAAAGCGCCAATCGTGCTCGTCCATACCTTTGCCGCCATCGCAATAGCGTTCCCAGCGTGACAACTCGTACAGCGAGTAGCCTTTGCCTTTATTCATGGACTTGAAGGTATTGATGGCTTCGTTCACATCCCCGTGCTGCTTGATCCCTGCTGGAGTTTTATCTGAACCAGCGGAGTCATCTTTGACCTTGTTCATCGTTGCGCTGACATTACCGTCGCCCAGCACATGGATATAACCAGGTTGACGTAATGCAGCACCACCGCGCCCCATGTTGTCCCATGCCATCGACAGTTCCCGGCTAACTCGGGCAGGTTTGTCATTTTCGGCAGGGGCAGTCTGGGGCTGAGGCTTTTGCTCGGGGGCGTTAGAGGCACACCCGGCCAGAATTGCCACTCCCAGAATTGCTATCAGTTGTCTCATCGTGTCGTTCCTCATCAAAAATTGTCGATGAGCCCATTCTAAAAGGGGGGGGATGGAAAGCTGGTTTCTCAAACTGCCCAAATTGGACAGATAGGCGTGTGTGCGATCTAAAGGTGTTTTGAGAGCATGTAGCGACGAGAAATACGATAGGAATATGGTCAACCTACATGCTGAAAGCCCTTAACAAGTTATTTGGTGGGCGAAGTGGAGTGATCGAGACCGCGCCGAGCGCCAGAGTGTTGCCGCTTAAAGACGTGGAAGATGAAGAAATCCCTCGATACCCACCTTTTGCCAAGGGCCTGCCAGTGGCCCCACTAGACAAGATACTGGCAACCCAAGCTGAACTGATTGAGAAAGTGCGGAACTCTCTCGGTTTCACTGTGGACGACTTCAACCGGCTTGTTTTGCCGGTGATCCAGCGGTATGCCGCGTTTGTTCACCTGTTGCCAGCTTCCGAATCACACCACCACCGTGGCGCTGGTGGTCTGTTCCGACATGGGCTTGAAGTGGCCTTCTGGGCAGCTCAGGCATCTGAGTCAGTTATCTTTTCCATCGAGGGGACGCCTCGGGAACGCCGTGACAATGAGCCGCGTTGGAGACTGGCGAGCTGTTTCTCTGGGCTGCTGCATGATGTGGGTAAACCGCTCTCGGATGTGTCCATTACGGACAAAGACGGGTCAATCACATGGAACCCGTATTCGGAGTCACTTCATGACTGGGCACACCGTCACGAAATCGACCGTTACTTTATCCGGTGGCGCGACAAGCGACACAAAAGACATGAGCAATTCTCGCTGCTGGCGGTGGATCGAATTATTCCGGCTGAGACTCGGGAGTTTCTGTCCAAGTCTGGCCCGTCCATCATGGAAGCGATGCTGGAAGCTATCTCAGGAACCAGCGTCAATCAGCCTGTGACCAAGCTGATGCTTCGCGCTGACCAAGAGAGCGTCTCACGGGACCTTCGCCAGAGTCGTCTCGATGTGGACGAGTTCTCCTATGGTGTGCCCGTCGAGCGTTACGTGTTCGATGCCATCCGCCGCCTGGTTAAAACCGGAAAATGGAAGGTCAATGAGCCAGGCGCGAAAGTCTGGCACCTCAACCAAGGTGTATTCATTGCCTGGAAACAGCTTGGGGACCTTTATGACTTGATCAGCCACGACAAGATCCCCGGTATCCCACGAGACCCTGACACACTGGCCGACATTCTCATCGAACGTGGTTTTGCTGTACCAAACACGGTGCAGGAGAAGGGTGAACGTGCGTACTACCGCTACTGGGAAGTTTTGCCTGAGATGCTCCAGGAGGCGGCGGGTTCGGTGAAGATCTTGATGCTCCGACTCGAATCAAACGACCTGGTGTTTACGACTGAGCCTCCTGCGGCTGTTGCTGCGGAAGTTGTTGGTGATGTTGAGGACGCTGAGATTGAGTTCGTTGATCCTGAGGAAGCCGATGACGGTGACGACCAAGAGGAAGGTGAAGCAGCTCTGAACGATGACATGTTGGCCGCAGAGCAGGAAGCAGAGAAAGCTCTAGCTGGCCTTGGCTTTGGTGATGCGATGGAGATGCTGAAAAGCACCTCCGATGCTGTCGAGGAGAAGCCAGAGCAAAAAGATGCGGGACCAACGGAATCATCTAAGCCTGACGCTGGCAAGAAGGGTAAGCCGCAGAGCAAACCGGGCAAAGCAAAACCGAAGAGTGATACGGAGAAACAACCCCATAAACCAGAGGCAAAAGAGGATCTGTCCCCTCAGGACATTGCCAAAAACGCACCACCTTTGGCAAACGACAATCCGTTACAAGCACTCAAGGATGTTGGGGGTGGACTGGGGGACATCGACTTCCCGTTTGACGCATTCAACGCATCGGCAGAGACAACCAGCACTGACGCAACAAACTCAGAAATCCCAGATGTGGCAATGCCCGGAAAGCAAGAGGAGCAGCCAAAACAGGACTTCGTTCCACAAGAACAAAACTCCCTGCAGGGCGATGACTTTCCAATGTTCGGTGGTTCTGATGAACCGCCATCATGGGCGATTGAGCCGCTCCCTATGCTGACTGACGCACCAGAACAACCAACGCACACGCCAGAAATGCCGCATACGGACAACGTTAATCAGCATGAGAAGGACGCAAAGACCTTGCTCGTTGAGATGTTGTCTGGATACGGGGAAGCATCGGCGTTGCTTGAACAAGCGATCATGCCTGTTTTGGAAGGTAAAACGACGCTGGGCGAAGTCCTATGCCTGATGAAGGGGCAAGCCGTCATTTTGTACCCGGATGGCGCTCGGTCGCTGGGTGCGCCGTCAGAGGTTCTCTCGAAGCTGTCCCACGCCAACGCGATTGTTCCGGACCCGATTATGCCAGGTCGCAAAGTTCGTGATTTCAGCGGAGTGAAGGCAATTGTACTGGCGGAGCAGCTTTCAGATGCAGTCGTGGCGGCCATTAAGGATGCCGAGGCGTCAATGGGTGGATACCAGGATGCCTTTGAGCTCGTCTCTCCCCCTGGCTTGGATGCAAGCAAAAATAAGTCTGCACCGAAACAACAAAGCCGAAAAAAGGCGCAGCAGCAGAAGCCTGAGGTTAATGCCGGTAAAGCCTCGCCTGAACAAAAGGCGAAAGGTAAGGACTCCCAGCCACAGCCGAAGGAGAAGAAGGTCGATGTTACTTCTCCGGTTGAAGAGCAACAGCGCAAGCCGGTCCAAGAAAAACAGAACGTGGCTCGCCTTCCTAAGCGGGAGGCTCAACCGGTGGCTCCTGAGCCCAAAGTTGAGCGTGAGAAGGAATTGGGACACGTCGAGGTGCGAGAAAGGGAAGATCCAGAGGTTAGGGAGTTTGAGCCGCCTAAGGCGAAAACAAACCCGAAAGACATCAACGCGGAAGATTTCTTGCCGTCTGGTGTTACGCCTCAGAAAGCACTCCAGATGCTCAAGGACATGATCCAAAAACGCTCGGGCCGATGGCTCGTGACACCTGTCCTGGAAGAGGATGGCTGCTTAGTAACCAGTGACAAAGCCTTCGACATGATTGCCGGTGAAAACATCGGCATCAGCAAACACATCCTCTGCGGGATGCTGAGCCGGGCACAGAGACGCCCTTTGCTCAAGAAACGTCAGGGAAAATTGTATTTAGAGGTAAATGAAACATGACAATGAGTTATGACCCGCTCGCCTACGAGATGCCGTGGCGGCCCAACTATGAAAAAAATGCTGTAGCAGGCTGGCTTGCCGCCTCCGGCGCGGCTTTGGCCGTAGAGCAAGTCAGCACGATGCCGCCGGAGCCATTCTATTGGATGACGGGGATCTGTGGCGTGATGGCGATGGCTCGTTTGCCCAAGGCTATCAAACTTCACCTGCTCCAAAAGCATTTGAAGGGGCGTGATCTGGAGTTTATTTCCATTGCGGAGCTCCAAAAGTACATCAAGGACACGCCGGACGATATGTGGCTTGGTAGTGGGTTCCTGTGGGAAAACCGCCATGCCCAGCGCGTGTTTGAGATCCTGAAACGCGACTGGACTTCCATCGTAGGGAGAGAGTCCACGGTCAAAAAGGTTGTCCGGAAGATACAGGGTAAGAAAAAGGAGCTGCCAATCGGCCAGCCCTGGA
Source organism: Pseudocitrobacter faecalis (assembly GCF_965231525.1). Classification (NCBI taxonomy): domain Bacteria; kingdom Pseudomonadati; phylum Pseudomonadota; class Gammaproteobacteria; order Enterobacterales; family Enterobacteriaceae; genus Pseudocitrobacter; species Pseudocitrobacter faecalis. The sequence goes on from NZ_CBDDNJ010000003.1 coordinate 66,221, forward strand.
TTCACGGGGTAGAGCCCAAAGAAGAGAAGCTGATGCAGCCACTCAAGCACACTGAGGGGCATTCGCTGATCGTTGGGACCACCGGCTCGGGCAAGACCCGTATGTTCGACATCCTGATTTCACAGGCCATTCTGCGTGGGGAAGCCGTGATCATCATAGACCCGAAAGGGGATAAGGAGATGCGGGACAATGCCCGACGTGCCTGTGAAGCTATGGGGCAGCCGGAAAGATTCGTCTCATTTCATCCAGCATTCCCGGAAGAGTCGGTGCGTATCGACCCTCTGCGTAACTTCACCCGCGTGACTGAAATCGCAAGTCGTTTGGCAGCGTTGATCCCGTCCGAAGCAGGGGCCGACCCGTTCAAATCATTTGGATGGCAGGCACTGAACAACATCGCTCAGGGCTTGGTCATCACTCATGATCGTCCCAACCTGACAAAGCTCCGCCGATTCCTTGAAGGTGGCGCTGCTGGCTTGGTCATCAAGGCCGTTCAGGCTTACTCAGAGCGAGTTATGCCCGACTGGGAGGCAGAAGCAGCGGCTTACTTGGAAAAAGCCAAAAACGGTTCGCGTGAGAAGATCGCTTTCGCGTTGATGAAGTTCTACTACGACATCATCCAACCTGAGCACCCGAACTCTGACCTGGAAGGCTTGCTGTCGATGTTCCAGCACGACCAAACCCACTTCTCCAAGATGGTGGCGAACCTCCTGCCGATCATGAATATGCTGACGTCCGGGGAGCTAGGCCCTCTGCTGTCTCCAGACTCATCTGATCTGAGCGACGAACGCCAGATCACCGATTCCGCAAAAATCATCAACAACGCTCAAGTTGCTTATCTGGGGCTCGACTCCCTGACCGACAACATGGTTGGTAGTGCTATGGGGTCCATCTTCCTGTCAGACCTGACAGCGGTTGCCGGTGACAGATACAACTACGGCGTCAACAACAGACCCGTAAATATCTTTGTTGATGAGGCTGCCGAGGTGATCAACGACCCGTTCATCCAGCTCCTGAACAAAGGTCGCGGTGCGAAACTTCGTCTTTTCGTTGCAACTCAGACTTTTGCTGACTTCGCAGCTCGACTGGGTAGCAAAGACAAAGCGCTCCAGGTGTTGGGGAACATCAACAACACGTTTGCTCTGCGTATCGTCGATGGTGAAACCCAGGAGTATATCGCGGATAACCTGCCGAAGACCCGGCTCAAGTACGTCATGCGGACTCAAGGCCAGAACTCGGATGGCAAGGAGCCCATTATGCACGGAGGCAACCAAGGCGAGCGTTTGATGGAGGAGGAAGCTGATCTGTTCCCAGCCCAGTTATTGGGAATGCTTCCGAACCTGGAATACATAGCCAAAATTTCAGGCGGAACAATCGTAAAAGGCCGTCTGCCCATATTGACCCAGTAAGAGCAGAGCTATGTGTGACAAGAAGTATAGAGATTACGAGGTAGCCATCATGGTCGATGTGAACCCTTTCGACAGGGTTATGAATGAATTGAAAAGTCGTGGCCGCAAGAACGCTCACATCCTGAGCATCCTCCAATTCGACTGGCCTGCATCGGAGGCCATCATCGAGAAGCTGAGCTGCTACATCACAGACGGGATTAAGGCTAATCAGGAGCCTGTGATTTACCCGATCATTGAAGAAGCTCTGCATCGCTACAGCCAGCTCGTGTTTCATGAGCAGAGAGAGAAATATGAAGACCCGGCCAGAATTGGGGCATTTCTGGAAACCCTGATCACCGAAACCTGCCGGGCGTTGGAAGTGCAAATTGTCGATAGTGGCGGTGATTCATGGTCTGTCGATTCAGGAGAGTCGTTCTCACTGTGGCTTTCTTCCCATCCAGGAGAACTATCCATTAACCCGCAGCCCCATGAGGATGAGACCTCTTTGCGTGGCTTGCTGTATGAGCTCATCACCTGTGAGAGCGTGAAAACTGTTTTAAGGAGAACCGACTATGAAGAAGCCGTGGTTGCTGGTCGCATGGCTGCTGGTTATTGAGTTGCTGGCAATATTGCTGCTGATCCCTGGCGACTGGACAGACAGAGCCATCAAAAGGGAATCCGTGCTGGTGGAACAGAGTCTTGGTGTCGAAGCAAGAGACTGGATACAGAACAAAGCATCTACCTGGTTCAGGTCGAGCGTTATTGATTCAGGCTTCTATGAGGGGATGTACCAAACGCTGATCCCATCAGAAGAGGAGCGCCAGAAGTCCAAGGGGATGCAGGATATGGGCAAGGGCTGGTTTGTGTGGGTCAAAGGCCGCATGGAAGCCTTTGTCAACGTCATTTACCAGTTCTACACACGGTTGGCGCTGTTAGCCGCGTGGGCTCCCTATATGCTGATCCTGTTCGTACCTGCGGTATATGACGGGATGATGACATGGCGAATTAAGCGGACCAACTTCGATTATGCGAGTCCGGTTCTCCATCGTTATAGCGTTCGCGGAACGATGTACCTGATGGCCGGATTGTTCATCGCGTTCTTCATCCCCATAGCGCTCGATCCGGTTGTCATCCCGATGACAATGATGACGTGCTGTGTCCTGGTTGGCCTGACGTTCGGCAACCTCCAGAAACGGGTATAGGGAGGGAGGATGAGCTACTCCGTTATAAATCAAGATGGGGTGCATCTGTGCGACATCCCATTGAACGTCTACCAGGTGATACGTCGCCAATCCTTGTCTGCGTTGTGGCTTTACTGGGCGCAGAGCTTGAATTTGGTGAAGGTGCTCATTGCTTGCGTCGGAAAGATGATCTTTGTGATGCCGGTAATGTGGTTCTGGGTGCTGGTGGTGTGCCGCTTGGTTGAACCAGAACGTATCTCAGACGTGCCAGGACTTATCTCTCCGGACGTGATCGGGTGGGCCGCTGGTGCGGCCATCACCCTCATTATCTATTCCGTTTTTACACGCCCAGCTTTGTACGGATACCACAACTTTTTCAAGCAGCATATTTGCTCAAGAGTAAAGCAAGTAACGCCGGAACTCAGAACAGTCACTGGGCCACTGTTCTTTTACCGAAACGAAATTGGAACGATATAGAGAGGAACCATGAAAGTAACCAATAAACTCAAACTGCTGGCACTGGGGCTGTGTATGGCCGGTACTGCCATCGCGGCTCCTGATGTGCTCAATGACGACGCAAAGCTCAAGAACCTTGAGAAGGTGTGTCCCGACTGTAAGATGGTGGCAAAAGATGTACTCAATCTGCGGGTTGAAAACTGCCAGCTCAAAGACACTTCCAGTGCAATGATGATTGGCACCATGCAAAATGACCCTATGTTTTCGTTTATGCTGGCAGTACACACAGCGGCAGGCTCGGAGGCATACAAAACGGTAGTTGGTGCCGCTGGCAACCATGTTGACTGTGAAAACCCGTTGAACTGGATCAAGCTGACCCAGCAAGCGATTAAAGGAGGCAAAGTCTAATGCGTAAGAGAGATTTCTTTTTTGGAGAGGTGTATGAGGGGGGTGCAGGAGCCACTCTACGACTGAGTGATATGGAACCATTGGCAAGAAAAGTGTCGGCAGAGTTCTTCACTGCACAACTGAACCGTATGCTGAAAGAGCATGACGGTCAGTTGACGCTCAGCGATGGAACGTCGTACCCCAGCTTTTGGAGCTTCATCGACAAGGTTGTTCCAGAGCAGGTTGGTTTCGTGGAGATCTACGCTCGGCAGGATGTTAACGATAATGTTGAAGCGACACTGGCGTGTGACATCGTTTTGGTAAATGGTGTGATCACCGTTAAACCTCACTGGTGTGCTTACAAAGACATCAGGGCTGACGAAGTGATTTCCACCTTACTGGTGCCTTTGCATTTGAAGGCTCTCCAGGGTAAGGCTTACATTCGCTGGGATGATGGTGAAACCGAACCTCTGTTACAAAACGACGACTATCAGGCTGAACTTGAAAATGTGTTTAGTGTTTCCAAGTACCCATCAGCCATGAGCTGGGGCGATACAGCAGACCAGAAGGTTAAGCAGTACAAGATGGACCTTGAGTGCGCCACAGATGTTGGTTGTCGAGGTGTCTCATCAGAGCAAGCATGGGATGCTTATCGAGAACTCCGTTACAATAGAACAGTGTGAAACAAGCGGCCATTGGCCGCTTTGAACTTTCACATGTGAAAGTTTTTCGCCTCCCGCTCTTATCATCTCCTCGAATAAACCTCCATAAAGTGCCCAAAATGGGCCGTAACAGCACTGTTCCTAGATTGATCAATTAAGAGACGATTACTCCGTGATGACGACAAGTTATTTGGAGGGTCTATGTCCGCACAAGCTCACGTCAGAGAAAGCGAAAGCTCATCTGGTTCATTCATCTCCTGGCAGTTCCTTGTCTGGCAGGTGATGTTCGTTATAGGTGTTGTTGCAGGGATGAACCTGGAACACGCATTCAATTTTCTAGGTTAATGGGAGGAAGTGTGAACCTTAATAAACAATTTTTCTGGTTTTTGATGAACGCGGTGCTGATGTGCATCTTCATCGTTCCAGTGGCCGTCGCGTTTTGGCTGTCTGCTTTTGCGGCAGGTTTTGACTGGAGTCAGTGGGTTAAGTTGGCTGCTGATACGGCCAACAGAGCTGCAAGTGACCCGGCCAAGGCTCTGGGCACGGTTCAGACCTACTGGGGCATTCTCAGCTTCTTCCTGCTGGCGGCGTACAGTCTGATGTTCAAGTTTAAAGCCAATGCTAACAAGGAAGTGAAAACTCTGGGGGTGGCCCGACCAGCCAATGAAGTTAGCGTTGCGGCTTCGGAAAAACATTCGGAAGCGGTTCCTCAAAATCAATAACCGATCCAGTAAACGCAAAAAAGGCGGCTTAGGCCGCCTTTTTTTATTTGTCGCTGGAAGTGCCCGAAAAGGGCGCGAAGCCGTGGCAGAAAATCAGTGACCCTGAATGAGAATACAGGCCACTAGGAAAAGAAGAGGGTTGCTATGAAGCCTGTAAAGATACCGCGCCGGGTCGATGAGCCCCCGCATCTGCTGTTGTGGAGCGCAGATGAGTTGGCCCCGATGCTTTTGGGGCTAACGATAGGGGTCATCATCGGTAAGGCCCTGATCTGCTTTCTGGGGGGGTTACTTGTAACCAACCTTTATCGCCGATTCAGGGATAACCATCCGGATGGATACCTGCTCCACATGATCTACTGGGCCGGGTTCATCATGACCAAGGCCAAATCTCTCAAGAATCCGTTTGTCCGGAGGTATTTGCCTTGAACCTGAAAAAGTATCTCAAGACCTGGGAAGGGACCCAAACAGAAAATAAGTGGGGACGAATCTTCCAGGGTGGTCTTATTGCTATCGTTTTCCTGCTGGTGGTCCAAGTATTCAGCAAGGAAACCATCGTCACTATCCAGCCTTTCACGCTCACGGAAGAAGCCTGGGTGACGAAAAATAACGCCTCTCAGTCCTATAAAGAGGCTTGGGGTTTCGCTTTTGCTCAGCTCCTTGGCAATGTGACGCCAGGAACCGTTGACTTTGTGAAAGAACGGATCACCCCGCTTCTCTCCCCGAGCATCTATCAGGACGTGATTGATGCCATCGAAATTCAAGCTCAACAGATCAAGAACGACCGCGTAACCATGCGGTTTGAGCCGCGTTTTGTTGAGTACGAGCCCAAGAGCGACAAGGTGTTTGTCTACGGATATTCCTACGTCAAAGGGGCTTCTTCTAACGAAGAGCGTAGCGAACGCTCCTACGAGTTCGCCATCAAGATTTCAAACTACGCGCCCGTGCTGGACTACATCGACACCTATGTAGGAAAGCCACGCACCAAAACTGTTTTGGAGCAACTCCAGCGCAAAGAAGAAAACCGGAGAAAGCATGAAGAACAACGCTAAACTTTCGCTCCTGGCGCTGTCCTTGGCGCTTGGAACTTCAATGGCCTATGCCTCGGATGACATTCCTGTTGTCCCGGCCAGTGTTATGAAAAAGGATGTTCCTGCCCCTGTGACGTCAGGACAAAGCTCCCATGAGGTTGTGGGCAGCATGAATGAAAACCCCTTACTGACGATGAAGCCGGGGGTTAACCAGATCATCCCGATAGCCGTTGGTCATCCGAACCGAATCGTCACGCCTTTCAGCAATCCTGAGATCGTTTCAACATCTCTGACCGGGGCGACGGATAACGGCCAGTGTGGTGAGGTCTGCATCAAAGAGAATGTGGTCTATGTCGCCACGGATAAGCAGTATCCGGTGACTATGTTCATTACTGAAAAAGGCTCGGAAGCCCAAGCTCTCAGCCTGACGATGGTTCCCCGTCGTATTCCGCCCAGAGAAGTCTTTCTCAAGCTCGATGGTGGTGTAGGTATCACTGGTGCTTTTGCCAATACCAAGGCTGAGACCTGGGAACAGAGCCAGCCTTATGTCGAAACCATCCGGTCAGTATTCCGAAAGATTGCTCTTGGTGAAGTCCCTCAAGGTTACACGTTGAACCGCATCCCTGCTGGTGCTGCGGTGCCGAGCTGCGCTCATCCTGGGGTAAAGGTGGATTTTAGCAAGGGGCAATACATGATGGGCCACCACCTTAACGTGTTCATCGGTGTCGCCCTGAACGTCTCTGATCAGCCTATTGAGTTCAAAGAGGCGTTGTGTGGGAGCTGGGATGTGGCTGCGGTGACTACGTGGCCGCTTAACGTGCTTGAGCCCGGCCAGAAGACGGAGATCTATGTGGCGAAGAAGCAGAAGCGTGGTCTCGCACCAACGTCTAAGCGTCCATCGCTGCTGGGAGGTGCCCAATGATTAAGCGATTTTGGACACAGTTAGACCCCAACAAGAAGCGTTGGGTGTCTATCGCTGGCGGCGTCTTCGTTCTTTTTGCGGTCGTGACAATGTTCTCTGGTGAACCCAAGAAAGAAGAGAAGCGCGGTCGCCAAGAAACCATCAAGCACGTTCTCACAGACAAAAACACCCGTGAGATCGGGATAGATTCGTTGTCTGCCGATGTGAAGATGGTGTCTCGTGAAAACTCCGACCTGAAAAAGGAGCTGGAACGAGTCAAGAAAGAGCTGGAGGAAACCAAAACCACTGCCGGGAAATCCAGTGATGTTGGCCGTGAGATGACCCGCCTTCGTCAAGATTTGGACCGCCTGACCCAGAAGAACATGGAATTGGCTAAGAAAGTCGAAACCGGCGCTGCTGGTGGAAAAACATCCTCTTCATCAGAGGATGCCAGAGCCGATGTTAATGGTGCATCTGGTGGTGATGGTCAGTTCATGGAGAAAAAGCTCGACTACAAAGATCCAGCATCCTTTTTTCGGGACGCACCGCTTCCTGACTCGAAGGGTGGGGCTCCTGCAACTGGCAAGGGAGACGGTCGTGATGCAACTAAACCAGGCATCCAAATAGTGAGCTACTCGCAGAAAGCGCCAGAAGTTGAAGAGAAGGACAACAAGGATGATGAGTCTATCTACCTACCTTCTGGCTCCATCCTGACAGGGGTGCTCATCAACGGTATGGACGCACCAACATCTCAAGGTGCTCGTCGAGATCCGTTCCCTTCGACCCTCAGGATTCAGAAAGAGGCTATTTTGCCTAACCGCTTCCGTGCGGATGTTCGTGAGTGCTTCCTGATTGTTTCAGGCTATGGAGATCTCAGTTCAGAGCGAGCGTACCTGCGTGGCGAGACCTTCTCGTGCGTTCGGGATGATGGGGGGGTCATAGAAGCGAAGCTGGATTCCTATGCAGTGGGTGAAGACGGTAAGGCCGGTGTCCGTGGTCGCGTCGTATCGAAGCAGGGGCAAATCATCGCCAAGAGCTTGATGGCAGGCTTCCTTGGTGGCGTTTCCGAAGCCTTTGACGTCAATCCTGTGCCGGTCGTCAGCACTAACCCTGGCTCAAATACCCAGTACCAGTCTGTGTTCTCCGACCAGATGTTGCAGGGAGCAGCAGTGAAGGGGGCCAGTAAGGCGCTAGATCGCATCGCTCAGTTCTATATCGACATGGCCGAAGGCATCTTCCCCGTTATCGAGGTCGATGCTGGCCGTCAGGTAGACATCATCGTGACCAAAGGAACCAAGCTACAAATTCGTTCCACCGGGGGAACCAAGAAATGAAAAATTTGAACATTTTGACCAGAAAGGGCAGTTCCAGAGGCGAGGCTCAAAAGGAACAGGCAGTAAGATCCGCAAAGATGTTGGGGGTGGGTGCAGCGCTACTTATTTTGTCGGGCTGTTCGACGTTCAACATCGGCAAGGATGAGTATAGCTGTCCGGGAATGCCGAATGGTGTTCAGTGTATGTCAGCGCGAGACGTTTACGCCGCAACCAATGACGGAAATGTCCCGCGCCCAATGAAACCAGAGGAAGTCGAGGCCAAAGCGGAAGCGGATGGCGAAGGTTCCTCAAACGTTTCAGCGAACTCATCTAGCTCCGGAGACCCGGTGATTGACAACTATGTCGCACCGCGTCTTCCGGATCGCCCGATTCCAATTCGTACACCAGCACAGGTTATGCGGATTTGGGTAGCTCCCTGGGAGGACACCAATGGTGATCTCATCGTGACAGGGTATGTCTATACCGAAATCGAACCGCGCAGGTGGGTGATTGGGGATGGCACACCGCAAAGTGAGCCAGTTTTGAGACCGCTGCAAACGGTACAACACGAACCGAAGTCTGAAACAACCAAATAGGAGATGTTCTTGATGAACGCAAATCAGTTGGCGAATGCCTCAAGTAAAAACAACGCACTCTTCCTCTTCCTGGGGTTGATGGTGGTAGCCTTCCTGCTCGTGCCGGATCAGGCCCACGCTGGTACTGGTGGTACAGCGTTTGACGACGTATGGGTAACTCTCAAGGATTGGACCCAAGGTACTTTGGGTCGAATCGTTGCGGGTGCGATGATCCTGGTCGGTGTTGTTGGTGGTATCGCTCGCCAGAGCCTCATGGCTTTCGCTATGGGTATCGGTGGCGGTATGGGCCTGTACAACTCCCCGACCGTAGTGGAATCCATCATGTCTGCTACTCTGGAACATGCAGAGAAGGTCATCCCGGCTGTTGTGCAACTCAGCAATGGCCTGGGGGTGTAAAAGACACCTTGCCGTTAATCAACGGGTGATAGGGGCAGCCTAAAAGCTGCCCTTATTTTTTGGCAAAAAGTCCAGTCATAACAAATTCCAACTATTTCCTTATTTGCTCAAAAAGGGCACTTCCACAGCCCATGTTTATGCACTCCCTCCCGTAACCTCCAGCATTGGGTTCTTGTAACTCAAAACGAATGGAGAATGCGATGATCAATTTCAAGCCTAAAATTCCGGCGATGCTTGGGGCTCTGGCGGTTCTTACCGCTGGTGCTGCTCATGCAGAGCTGCTGGAATACACCTTTAAGGCTCCAGATGGTACGCAACGGTCTCTGACTCCGAATGCCAACTATGCCAACCCAACGGGCAATATCTCGTTTGCCTTGAGTGCCGGTATCGACCGAAAGGTAAAGATTTCGGTGATTCGGTCGGATGGAACAGTGGTTTCGACAGCGACCAGCCACCTTCTTGGGGCTACTGATCGCATCACAGTGGGTGGAAAATCCTACTATGGTGCGGAACTTCAACTACCGGCTCCTTCCGAGGGAGTCTACAAACTAAGGGCCGAAATACTGGCGTCAGACGGAAGTTCCGTTCAGACTGATGAATACCCGCTTCAAGTCGATACGACAGCGCCAAGTTTGGCAAACGTGACAGTAAAAGGGGAATGGAACCGGGCGCTTTCTGATGGAACGCTACTGCGAGGTCCTAACCGATTTTCAGGTATAGATGTGTCTGCATCTGATGCCGGTTCTTCGGTTTCCTCTATACAGGCGTATGCTGTAGATAGCAAAGGCAAGAGGAGTCCTGTTGTCTCGGTTAATTACGCCAACGGCCAAGGCCAGTTGTTGAACTGGAGCACTGTGTTCCCTAATGGGGAGGATCTATATACGCTTCATTTCGAGGCCCTGGATAAAGCAGGGAACAAAGGGTCAATAGCCTATCCTATTGCTTGGGATTCAGTAGGTGCAAAGTCTGGAGAGAATCCTGAGCCAGTAGCAGTGTATGACCCTAAGAACCCGCAGGCCTCAACTTTTAAGGTTAATGGTCAGGCCCTATCAGGTTTTGCGCCTTATCAGAACGGAATGACCATTTATTCCGATACCTACAGGGTGCTCTACCGGATACCCAAAACAAACTCCTATCCTTCTTCACCTTACGGTGCTCAAAGCGGTAACTGGTGTGATTATAAAAACTGTATTGAAGGCAATATCATTGCCGAAGACGGTACATATGATTATCGGCAGACGCAAGCTGATGTATTCCAGCAACATGGGACAAAAACTAAGTCGTTTATTATTTACGACTGGGTTATGAACTCTCTTGGTAATACATCCGTCAGTGTGAAAGCTGATCCATCGGTTAGCTTGGCTCCCATCGGTAAGTATGTTGAATATCTTAGGGATGATGGTCAGTGGGTCCGCGGTGAAACCATTAATATGAGCTCAGTTAACCATTATAAAAAACTGAGATTTCATGTTGAGCCGAGACCTTACGCTCAGGAGTTATGGGGATCTTGGTTGCCTACTACTAAAATTCCGGCAAATGCTTCTTATGCAGAAGTGGATACGGATATATCGTTCAGTGGGCGCTCATGTTCATGGCCTGGATATTGGTCTCGACCGGAAGGGAAGCCTGAACTTCCGTCTGATCGGATTGGGGCAACGTTCTGCTATGACCTTAACCCTCCTGAAATTGCTGGGTTAGAACGAAATGGGCGGATTTTTAAAGCTCATTTCCGTGAGCCTGATTCATTTGACGGTTGGGGTGTTAACCAGTGGGTTATTTCTAACAACTCAAGTGCGTCTGCGATAACCTCGACTGGCGAAGAACGTCCGTTGTCTCGTACTGAAGTTCTTCGTAGTAGCACAAATGATTGGTTTTTCACATTTTCTGCTGAGAATCTGTCAGAGGGCACATATACCGGCATATCTCTCGTAGCTAAAGATGCTTTCGGTAATGAGGTTAAGCAGGTATTCACTGGCTCCCAATATGCTATGAGCATAGATAATTCAGCGCCGACACTAACCGTATCGATCAGTGATGGAGCACCAATCCAGTCTTTGGATGATGTTGTAATCACCTTGACTGATACTGCCGACCCGAGTCCTAAGCTGACCTCTATTGCCCTCGTCGGAGGCCCAGCCGATGACAAGGTGCAGTTGTCTTGGCGTGAGGAGTCGAAAGGTCGATTCCGCCTTGAGTACCCGGTAATGTTCCCGTCTTTGAAGGAAGGGGAATCTTACACGCTGACTGTTTCCGGTGAGGACGCACAAGGCAACGCGGTTCAAAAGGCGGTTGGCTTCGAGTACAAACCGCGTCAGGTGATGCTGGCGGATGGGATGGATGGCAAGGTTATGGTCCCCGCTGTCACTCATGAATTTGTTCATGCAGATGGCAAGCGGATCATCGAGACCAAGCCGCTGACGCTCAGTGATGGTGCTGTCGTGACAGGTTCATACGACGTGTTTGCGACCCTCCGTTCTGATGCGAAAGTGCCGCTGGTGGTGAATGGGGTGCGTATCGAGCCGGGCCAGACAATGGGGATCATGAGCCAACATGATTTCGGTGCGTCAGGTGGTCGTTTGAGCATTCCGGTTAAACCGGCTGTTCCTGATGTGGTCGGCTCTTCCAGTCTTCTTGTCATGACCTCCGCGCCGAACTCACCCATCTTGGTTGTGGACATCAATACCTGGAAAGGGACGGCCAAGCTCTCGGCTGAATCATGGACAATTCGCCAGGTTATTGACCCGGTGAAAATCTATGCCCTGCCAGAGTCGGGTGTGCCTTGCCGGTTCACCACGAAAGAGGATGTGGCTATGGCCGCAGACCCAATTCGTGACCCGGTGTGTTTGCTCCAATGGGACAGAACTCCGGATGAGGCTGAACAAACTACGCAGGACAACAACGGGATGAAAGTTGCCGGGCTGGTGGGGCAGGCTGTGAGCATTGGTGAACAACCTGTCGAATACAGCCTGTACCTGTTCAGTGGTGACGGTTCCAAGGTAAAAGTTGGGTCTGGCTCTCAGAACCTGACGGTAACTACTGCCTATGGCTCTGTTGGTTACACCCCGATTGATGACATTGCTCAGGTGAATCGCGTCATTGAAGACTTTGATGTGAACTTCAAGCAGAGCAAAGGTCCTGATTGTTCAATCACTCTCAGTGCTGACCGTGCGAAAAACGAGGCCGCGAACAAAGCTGTTGGCAGTGCAAGCCGCACCTGTCTGTTCGAGTGGCAGCAGATCCCCGATGGACTGGTCCAAGACCCGTTATCGGAATCTCCTTCGTTGTCAGGTTCCCTGGCCGAGAACGGTGATCACCCTCTGGGGTGGCGGGTAAGTATTTTCACCCGTAACGGCACTCGGGTGACGTTGAACGACGAGACTTTCAATGTCGAAGCGGTTGACCCACCAGCTCCGACCGTTGAACTAGCCTCCGACTACAACTTCAAAGACAACATCTACTTGGTGCCGATGACAGGTAACTACCTGGGTGATGCCATTATCAACTCTGAACGAGCTGATCTGGATATTGCCATATCGCGCAACTCTGATGTTCTTGAGTCTGAGACCTTCACTCCGGGATGGGGTGCCACCAATAAGGTGTATCGCCGCATCAATACCGATGAGCGAGCGTTGTGGGAGGAGACCACCTACAAGGTGAACGCGGCCTACAACAAGGTGCCTGATGTGAAGACTGAGGTTGTCTACCGGGCTATCTCTGCACCTTCTGACAGTATCCGTCCTATCGTTGAAGTTAAAGGTGATACCGCGATTGACACCCAGGCATTGCCGGTTAGGGTTCTCATCCGTGATCAGTACAAACCTGATGGTGACTATGACGCTAACACGATGGGGGTGTGGAAAGTACGCCTGATCCAGCAAAAGGCCTACAACGAGACGGTTGCGCTCACTGATTATGCGGAAGCATCGAACGGTGAAGCTCAGTTCTCAGTAGACCTGTCTGGTGTGGATACTTCCTCCGTCCGTATCGCTGCTGAGGCTGTTCTGGAAAGCCCTGTTGAGGGTTACAACCGCACAGAGTTGTCTATCAGACCTGCCTTCTTGACAGTGCTTCGTGGTGGTGCCATCGGTGCTGGCGTGGAGGCTCGCAAGTTGTCTGGTGAAGCTCCGTTCACTGCTGTGTTCAAGCTATCTTTGGACGACCGTCAGGATCTCCGGGCTACCGGCCAGGTTGTGTGGGAAACCAGTAAGGACGACGGTAAAACCTGGGAGCAGTTCATCCCAGAAGATCGATACAAGTATCAGCTTGTGAAGACCTTCGACAAGGGGGAGTACCAGGTTCGGGCCAAGGTGGTGAACGTCAACTCAGGTGCGGAAAAGTACACCGAAGCGGTCAGTGTTGTCGCTTACGACAAACCTGATATTGCTGTTATCGGCCCGACCACGTTGTTTGTCGGAAGTGAAGGCAAGTACACAGCGAACCTGACGTTGAACGATGAGCCAATCTCCGGTGGCAATGCCATTGTTGAGTGGTCTACTGACGGTGGCAAAACCTACGCGCAGACAGGGGATAGCATCACGCTTTCGAGCGATGAAGAAACCCGATACCGCCTGTGGGCTCGTGTGCGCTCTGCCACTGCACCGGCTGATGACGGCTATGCCTATGAAGTTGCGAAAACGGCAGTTGACTTCCGAGCAGTGAAGGCCCCCCGTCCTTACGTGACAGGGCCGCGAGTCATTGAGACCGGTAAGAAGTATGTGTTCAAAGCCGAAACCAGCCTGCCTTACCGTGGGATGGACGTGAAGCTGAACGGGTTCTTCACGCTGCCTGATGGCTCAATTGTGCAGGGTGATACTGCTGAGTACGTGCCTTCGGACACTGACCTCAACCAGGCTACTGTAGAAACGAAGTACACCACCTGGATCGAAGGATACCGAGATCAGGGTGCAGAAGCCTCGCATAGCCTACGCTCCCGCGTGTGGCAGTATGTATGGCCGAGCTTCGGAATGCAGGTCAGGAAGAACGCTGACGTGGCTCCTGCGACGATCACCGCGTCAGTGCGGCCAATTGCCTTCAACGGCAAGCTGGAAGAACCGACCTACGAGTGGGAGTTGCCGGAAGGCGCAGTGATTCAGGATCAGCGGCAGGATATTGTCCGGTCCTTTGTGATCAATGAGCCGGGCGATTACAACATCAAGGTGACTGTCCGTGATGCTCGCGGCCATGAAACCGTGATCGAGCAACCGCTCAAGATCGGCCAGGCAGAGCCCTATGCTATCGACCTGCAATACTCTGGCTCGAACAAATACGAGCGTGAGCCTCTGGATGTGCTGTTGCGACCGTACATTTCTGGCGGCCACCCACGCGACCGTATTTCGACTCGCGTCTACTCGGTAGATGGTACGCCGTTGGAAAGCAGCGGTTACTACGGCAGAGCAACTCTGGGCGCTGGTGAGCACAGCATCAAGCTGAAAATAACCTCAGAAATGGGGCATGAAGCTGAGGGCGAGGTGAACATCAATGTGGCAGAGAACAAGTTGCCTGCATGTAGCCTGAGCTCACGAGAGACCGTTGGGTCGTGGATCGTTTATGCGAACTGCGAAGATACCGATGGCCGCATGAAGTCCTACGAATGGACCATTGCCGGTGAGTTGCAGAGCATCAGCTCTGATCGAGTGACTATCAGCAAGGGCACCTATGAAACGATGCCGACCATCTCTCTGGTTGGGGTCGATGACTCTGGTGGCAAATCCGAAGCTGTTACCATGAACTAAGGTTCATTCCTCTCAAAGCCCGGTTCAGACCGGGCTTTTTTTTGTATCGCGCTGGAATTGTCCAAATTGGGCTATTACAGAGGCGAGTCTATTTCCCTCCCCCGGATACACTGCCCAGCATCCAGTAATCCAATCTTAGGGGATAGACATGCGGACAAAATTACTCGGGGCGCTGATGGTGTTCGGGATTATTACCGGCACGGCTCATGCGTCATCGAAATTGGAAATCACCGATCCCAGAGCGGCGAAGATAGAGGACATCGTAGAGCTACCCATCAAAGGGGTTCGAGCCGTCCAAAGTGATGGGCAGATCATGTTCCTCTCTGAAAACGGGCGATTTGTTATTTCAGGACAAATCTACGACCTGTGGAGCAAGAAGCCCCTCAACACGATGTCCCAAATGAGGGATGTAGCGGAGCGTATCCACTTCAAGAGCATGGGCATGGATGTGGACACGCTGAACACCGTTTCGATGGGGCGTGGTGACAAAGAGGTGGTGGTCTTTGTCGATCCTAGATGCGCGGTTTGCCATCAGCTCATGGGTGATGCCAAATCGCTGGTGGATGATTACACCTTTAAATTTATCGTGATTCCTGCTCTGGGTGCTGAGTCCAACCGCTTGGCAAAGAACTTGTACTGCGCGAAAGACAAAACCCACGCGCTCGATGCGCTGATGAACAACACCTTGGGTTCCCTTCCTTCAAAAGAAACCTGCGACCCCGGCCAATACGATCAAACGCTGCTGACAGCTCATTTCATTGGGATTGAGGGCGTTCCGTTCGTGGTTGCTCCGGATGGTCGTGTCAGCAAAGGACGTCCGAAGAACCTGAAATCATGGTTGGAGAGTGTTGAATGATCGTAACCATCAAAAAGAAACTCGAAGAAACGTTGATCCCGGAGCACTTGCGAGCTGCCGGGATTATTCCTGTCCTGGCCTATGACGAAGACGATCATGTCTTCCTTATGGATGACCACAGTGCAGGCTTTGGTTTCATGTGTGAGCCCCTGTGTGGTGCCGATGAAAAAGTTCAGGAGCGAATGAACGGTTTCCTGAATCAGGAGTTCCCGTCGAAGACTACGCTCCAGTTTGTTCTGTTCCGCTCCCCGGACATCAATCAGGAGATGTACCGGATGATGGGGTTGCGTGATGGCTTCCGTCACGAGCTGCTGACATCTGTCATCAAGGAACGGATTAACTTCCTCCAGCACCACACGACAGAACGCATATTTGCCAAGACCAACAAAGGTATCTACGACAATGGCTTGATCCAAGACCTCAAGCTGTTCGTTACGTGCAAAGTCCCCATCAAGAACAATAACCCGACTGAAAGCGAACTCCAGCAGCTCGCACAGCTTCGCACGAAGGTCGAATCATCGCTTCAAACCGTTGGTCTGCGTCCCCGCACAATGACGGCGGTGAACTACATCCGGATCATGAGCACCATCCTGAATTGGGGGCCGGATGCTTCATGGCGACATGACTCTGTGGATTGGGAGATGGATAAGCCCATCTGCGAGCAAATCTTCGATTACGGCACTGATGTGGAAGTCAGCAAGAACGGCATCAGGCTGGGGGACTACCACGCGAAAGTCATGTCAGCGAAAAAGCTGCCTGACGTTTTCTACTTTGGTGATGCGTTGACCTATGCCGGGGATCTCAGCGGCGGCAACTCCAGCATCAAAGAAAACTACATGGTTGTGACCAATGTGTTTTTCCCTGAGGCAGAAAGCACGAAAAACACTCTGGAGCGCAAACGCCAGTTCACTGTAAACCAAGCCTACGGGCCGATGCTCAAATTCGTGCCGGTGCTGGCGGACAAAAAGGAGAGCTTCGACACTCTCTATGAGTCCATGAAAGAGGGGGCTAAGCCAGTCAAGATCACCTACTCGGTGGTTTTATTTGCTCCAACCAAAGAACGTGTTGAAGCGGCGGCGATGGCCGCACGAAACATCTGGCGTGAATCTCGGTTCGAGCTGATGGAGGATAAGTTCGTTGCTCTGCCGATGTTCCTCAACTGCCTGCCATTCTGTACAGACCGGGATGCAGTGCGAGACCTATTCCGCTACAAGACCATGACAACCGAGCAGGCGGCTGTGGTCCTGCCGGTGTTTGGGGAATGGAAGGGGACCGGGACCTATCATGCAGCGCTGATTTCCCGCAACGGCCAGCTCATGAGTCTGTCTCTTCACGACAGTAATACCAACAAAAACCTGGTGATCGCAGCCGAATCCGGCTCGGGTAAATCGTTCCTTACCAACGAACTGATTTTTTCCTACTTGTCCGAGGGTGCTCAGGTCTGGGTTATTGATGCCGGTAAGTCCTACCAGAAGCTGTCGGAAATGCTCAATGGCGACTTCGTTCACTTTGAAGAAGGAACGCACGTCTGCCTCAACCCGTTCGAGCTCATACAGAACTACGAGGACGAAGAAGACGCGATTGTCAGCCTCGTTTGTGCAATGGCGTCGGCCAAAGGCTTGCTGGATGAATGGCAAATCTCTGCGCTGAAACAGGTCCTTTCTCGCCTGTGGGAAGAGAAAGGTAAAGAGATGAAGGTTGACGACATCGCTGAGCGCTGTCTGGAAGAAGAAAACGACCAGCGCCTCAAGGATATTGGTCAGCAGCTCTACGCCTTTACGTCGAAAGGTAGCTACGGGAAATACTTCTCTCGCAAGAACAACGTCAGCTTCCAGAACCAGTTCACTGTACTGGAGCTCGATGAACTGCAAGGGCGTAAGCACTTGCGTCAGGTTGTACTGCTCCAGCTTATTTACCAGATCCAGCAAGAAGTATTCCTGGGTGAACGTAACCGCAAGAAAGTCGTCATCGTGGATGAGGCCTGGGACCTGCTCAAAGAGGGCGAGGTCTCGGTCTTCATGGAACATGCCTACCGCAAATTCCGTAAGTACGGTGGCTCCGTTGTCATTGCAACGCAGTCCATCAACGACCTCTATGAGAACGCAGTGGGCCGCGCCATCGCGGAGAACTCGGCCAGCATGTACTTGCTCGGCCAAACCGAAGAAACCGTGGAATCTGTTAAACGTAGCGGTCGTCTGACCCTTTCAGAGGGCGGGTTCCACACCCTCAAGACGGTACACACCATCCAGGGCGTGTACTCAGAAATCTTTATCAAATCGAAGAGCGGCATGGGCGTCGGACGCTTGATAGTGGGCGACTTCCAGAAGCTGCTTTATTCGACCGATCCGGTGGACGTTAACGCCATCGACCAGTTTGTGAAACAAGGCATGAGCATTCCTGAGGCAATCAAGGCCGTGATGCGAAGCCGTCAGCAGGCTGCATAACCAGGGAGACAGTAATGGACATTAAATCAATCGCAATCGCCGCCATTCTCGGTGCCGCTGGTGGCTTCGGCGGTAGCTACTACGTGATGAGCGAACAAACGGCAAGCATCCATCAGCGTTTGAATCAAACCCCGCCAGTGGTCGTGGTTGACTTCGCTAAAGTGGCGTCGGCGTATCCCGCTGGTGCCTCTCAGGAGGAAGTTGAAAGACTGATGGTCAAGACCAATGACGCAATTTTGAAGTTGAAAGACGCAGGTTATTTGGTCCTTGACGCAAGTGCTGTCGTCGGTGCTCCAAGTGACGTGTACCTCCCTGATGAGGTGCTGAAATGAATTTTCCACTCAAGAAGTATTTCGTCAAAAAGGAATCCTGGAAGCGCTTCGGGGTTAAGGCCGGTGTGACACTACTGGTTCTTTGGGCTGCTGGTGCGGCCTTTGCCAGCCGCTACCGTATTGGCATTGATCCACAACAGGAGAAGTGCCTGCCGGGTTACACCTTCTTCCTCATTGATCTGAACGACCAAACTCTGGAGAGGGGAGCTGTTTACGCCTTCCAAGCCAAGAACATGCAGCCTTTCTACAAGGACGGGACTCGCATGGTCAAAATCCTCACCGGTATGCCGGGGGATAAAGTCGAGATCAACGATAAGTGGAAGATCACCGTCAATGGTGATGTCGTCGGAGAGGGGCTCCAGCTCGCAGGGAAACTACATCTGCCAGAGAGCCACTTTTACGGCAAGACCACGCTGAAAGAGAATAACTACTGGTTTATGGGCAAAAGCCCATTCAGCTTCGACTCACGTTACTGGGGGACTGTGAAAAATGATCAGATCATTGGCCGCGCATATCCCCTGTTCTAAGAGCGTTCTGGTGGCGTTGATATTCTCTGTGGCTGGCGGGGCATACGCTCAAGAGTCTCCGCTCACAGAGCAGGATAAGGCGCTTATTGAGAAAGGAAAGCAAATTGCCCAAAAGGCCCAGAAGATGGAAATGCCATCTCTGTTGCAAAACCAACACATGGACGAGGCTCAGGCCGAAGCCAAGGCATTTTTCAAGCAGCTCCAAACTACTAACCCAACGCTCAAGGAGATGCACCGGAAACAGGCTGAAAAGGGTATCTACTCTGACCATCGGATACTGGTTTTCGCCTCGTTGTCTCTTGGCGAACAGGGGTTAGATGACGTCCTAACGGCGGTGTCAGGCCAGCCTGATTCTGTAATTGTGTTCCGTGGCATCCCGGAAGGAATGAACTTGGGGCAGGGAGTTAAAGCTATTCAGGCGCTCGCGGCCAAAAAAGACCCAGTGCCGAACATCATCATCAACCCTACGTTGTTCAAAACGTACAACATCACAGCCGTTCCCACGATTGTGATGCTGGAGGATGAGCCGCTGCCTGGCGAACAACCAAACGTCGTCGCCCAGGTCTCCGGGTTGTCCGACCCGGTATGGTTGGCTCGGGAAGTGGATAACGGAGAAAAAGGCGATCTCGGCGTTAAGGGGCCGGTGGAGAAAATCAGTGAGCCAGACCTTATTGATGTTGCCAAGAAACGCCTTGCCAATATCGACTGGGAAGAGAAGAAGAAACAGGCTATAGAGCGCTTCTGGACCAAGCAGAATTTCAATGAGCTGCCCAGAGCGCCAAAATCTCGAACACGAGAAATTGACCCTAGCGTCATGATCACCAGTGACATCAGCACTCCGGATGGCACTGTGTTCGCTCACGCGGGTGACGTGATCAACCCATTGTGCGATCCGAAGGAAGTTTGCAAGCCTGGAACGCGGCCATTTACCCAAGCGGTCGTAGTTTTCGACCCGCTGGACAAAAAGCAAATGGAGCTGCTCGCCAAGAAGCTGCCTGAAATTAAGCAGGAACCTGGCGTACAACGGATTACCTATATCGCCACAGAGTTCGACAAAGACAAAGGCTGGGATTCCTACAAGAGTGTCACCGACAACTTTGACGCGCCGGTATATCTGCTGACGCCAGATCTGATTACCCGGTTCGAGCTGGAGCACACACCGAGCGTCATTACTGCCAGAGGCAAGAAGTTTGTTGTCCGCGAACTTGCTGAGGAGGGCGGTGAATGATTTTTGCCCCGGCTTTCCAACCAATTAAAGACGTCGGCACAGGTTCGTTTGTCGCTGCTGAGGTACTGGCTCGTTGGTACGACGAAGGCCGGGTTCTTACACCATCCTCTCTGTCATCACCTCCTTATTGGGGGCTGGTGGATATGGAGATGGCACGGTTCATTCAGGACAACCTTCATTATTGCTTGGATCTGTACCCAGCTCTTTTTCTGAATGTCTCTGAACATACTTTGCAATCAGACGTCATTTTCAAAGCGTGGTGGAGGGTTGTCCGCGACATTGCTAAGAATCACTCATCACGGCTTGTCATCGAGATTACCGAGGGCATTCAGGATGCCTCTCTCGCATTGAGATGGGAGGCTCTTACCGAAATAGGGGTTGAGCTGGCGCTGGATGACTATGGAGACAAAAACTCTTCGCTGGAGCGCCTGAGTCGTTATGACTGGCACTATTGCAAGTTTGACGCGAGAAGACTGCGGTCGCTTGAAGACTACTCGGCCATCCTCCACTGCCGCCGAAAAGGCATACAGCTCATTGCTGAGCAGGTGGAGAGCTTCCCATTGGGGGAGAGCGCCAAATTACTTGGACTGTCATGGCAACAAGGTTTCTATCACGGGAAGCCTGCTGTCATGGAGAAACACTTGAATTACGTAAAGGCCTTACCATGATGCAAAAAATTCTACGGGTCATTGCCGTTAGCGCGGTCTTTTGGGTTCGTTCGGTATCGGCTGACCCTGGGTGCCAGAATGCGGAAGTAATCGGCGGAAAACTGATTACTGACATCTGCTGGAGCTGTATTTTTCCCATCAAAGTAGCAGGGGTTCCTATAAGTGGTGGAGGCGGATCATTCCCGAGTGAAGCCGTAAGCAACCCTCTGTGTATGTGCGAGGATAATCTAGGGGTCCCTCGGCCTGGAGTCACCACTTCTATGTGGGAGCCAGCACGGCTTGTTGAATTTCAGAGAGTGCCTGGCTGCTCATCTGTCTTGAATGGTGTCAGGTTCCCGTTTGATAGGACTAACCAAGGGCATCATGGCATGGGAGACATGGATGGTGGTGATGGTTCTTTTATGCACTATCACTACTATGCGTTTCCTCTGTTGGTGATGCTCGATTTATTTATTAAGCAGACCTGTAATGCTGATGGGTATATGGATCTCGACATCATGTACATGTCGGAGCTCGACCCGACCTGGAACAATGATGAGCTCGCTTTTTTTACCAATCCAGAGGCGGCGGCAGTAGCAAACCCAATTGCGGCGGCTGCGTGTACTGCTGATGCTGTCTCATCAACCGCTGGAAAACCTTTAAAACAGCTTTTCTGGTGTGCTGGTTCATGGGGCACCCTGTATCCATTTAGTGGCAACCAGAATGGTGGAAAAGGTGTTATCCGCGATAGCAGTCTTCTTAGCACAAGGGTTCTGGCTGCTTTGCATCGCCGGGGGTTAGCGTGGAAGACAATGGGTTCTGAGGCTATGTGTAGAGGTGTTATTAGCCCAACACTACCCAAAACGCAGTACAAATTCACGCTATTGCATCCGGTTCCAGAGACAAACTCATCTCACGTAATTGGCGAATCCACTCTTACGTGGGGTCTGGCGCGAACTATACCGGCAATTGGGCAAGACCCTATTTACACCATCTGGCGATGGAATGATTGCTGTAACAATTGAGCAGACCCTAACGAATTTGCACGGGCATTTTAGATTATGCCCCAAAAGGGCCACTACACGTACAGGTGGCCCTTGTCTTCTCAGATAGCATGGGAAGGTTGAAATGGAGAACACAATGCGAAGTCATAATTACTTTATGAAAGCTGTGGCCTCGCTGTTGACAGTAACCATGTCTGCGCTGCCGATACATTCCTACGCTAACGGTAGCCAAGACCAGGACATCACAGCGGTGGGTAAAGAGGCCCAGGCTTTCGGACAAAACCTCTCAAACTCATTCAAGTCGAGCTCGGGGACTGTGCAAGATGGCACAATCTCTATGCCGACGTTGAAAGACGGTCAATTCCAAATGAACGGGGGGAGTCAGATTAATGTCAATGATCTATTCCCCGGAACGAGCGGGACCAACAATAAACCTGATAGTTATTACTTCCCTGATGCCAATAAACCTGATGTGGGCGGTCTGCAAGGCATTTACGACTCTGGCGATGACATGGACAGCGTGGGGAATAATGCAAAAGGGTCGCTGTGGAGTGATGCCAATAGTGCTAATCCATCAATCTCTGGTGCGGCATACAAGGTTCTTCTCGATGCCTCTAATCGATCACGCCCTGATTTCAGTAATGACCCTGTACTAAATCTAAGCAAAAAGACCTATGAGGATATGGACCTCATCGCAGGTGGCTTTGGGGATTGTTCTGCCGAAACAACCATCAATCAGAATACTATCAACGCCCACATTCCAGAGTATGAACGGTGTCAGCGTGTTGTAGATCAAAGCGCGGACTGTGAGGTTGTCCATGACTACGATGCCTCTGTGGTGAAGCACTATGATGGTCCATATAACCTCAAATCTTGTGGAGAAGGCTGTACTGAGTTGTGGATTGGCCGAGTTGGTAACGACTACTGGAGTGGCAACTGTTCGATTTATGAGGAATACACGCGGGTCCAAGTCAGTAATCCAGACGCCATAGTGTCTGCAACTCTTGAGTACGCCAAGTGGGATGACTACATGCAAGTTTGGGTTGGTAAATCAGGTCAGGAAACTAAAGTATGGTCCGGCCCTGACGGCAATTTCCCTCCAGAAACGGCTGGCCGATGTGAATTGTCAACAAGTTGGGAGCGAAACCCTAATATTGATGTCACTCCCTATTTCAAGAATGTGAAAGATGGTGATGTTGTTACGTTTAAGATCCGCGTTTCAGTAACTGGCGCAGGTGAGGGTTTTGGCCGCATAAAGCTACGCTATGACCCATCAAAAGCCATTACCAAGGATGAGTGGGCTCCACAGAGCTGCATGGATTCAGCCAAAGGGGTTGTAGATGGTTTTGCGGAAGGCGAGATCACATGTATAGATGACCCGACTGATGCTACGGGCTGCACAGTCATCAATGGGATCAAAGTTTGCGAATCTCAACTCAAGCCGTCACCTTTGCCTGGTATTCCAAAACTATGCAAAAAGGTTCGAGTTAAAGCTGACTATGACTTTTATAAGGGGCAAATGGACTGCTGGACAGACCCTCAAGGTGAAACGCACTGTCCGGTAAACACGGGCGGGAATCTCGATAGCTGTCAGAAATATGAAGAAAACCCTCAGTGCGGCTTCATCAGTTCCAAATGTGTTGATGGTGCTCAGGGAAGTTCTGGTACGTGCTACGTCCACGAGGATACTTATGACTGTGGTACAGATGTTTCTGTTCCGACCTTGGAAAAGGAAACTGAGTACCAGTGCGGTGGGCCTATACGCTGCATGGGAGATGACTGCCTTGATTTGACCAAAACACAAAGCACTGATTTTGCTCGCGCTACTGCGTTGCTCAATGCAGCCCAATTCATGACGCAGGATATGAGCTGCACAGGCCAAGATGGGGATGACAATCCTACCGGGGATGAAAACGTTATTTGCTCTGCTTTTGCAGGGGAAGCTGGCGAATGCAAGATAGCTGTTGGGGGAGTTTCTGATTGCTGTGAAAAGCCAACCAATATATCTCTTGCCGATTATCTGAACCTAATAATGGCCGTTCCAAAGCTCGATGGCGCAGTGATGGGGCTGACTGATGGTAATGCGCTTAAAGGTGCTTATCAGGTACTTAGGGAACCTGCCCTTCAAGGGTGGACAGAAGTCACAAAACCGTTCACAAGTTATATAGAGAACGTTTCAGGTGCTGTTGATTCGTTCTTCCAGCCTGTAGAGCAGTTTGTTGATCAACTCATTGACCAGCTCAAAGAGCAAGTCAAAGAAGTGATGATGGATGTCATGAAATCAGCAGGCCAAGATGCAGCAACAGAGCAGGCGGCTGCCGCAGCATCTGAACAAGCTGCCGAAGCAATGATGGAGACTGCGACAACATGGCTTAGCACTGCCATGACGATATATACCGTCTATGTCGTTGCGATGGTGATGATCCAGATGATTTATAAGTGCGAGGAAGAAGAGTTCACTATGAACGCCAAAAGAGCGCTCAAGAATTGCACCTATGTAGGCTCTTATTGTAAATCTAAGGTGTTGGGCGCTTGTATTGAAAAAAGAGAAGCGTATTGCTGCTTCAATTCTCCGCTCTCTCGTATTATACAAGAACAGGTTCGCCCTCAATTGGGGCAGAACTTTGGAGACCCCAAAAATCCTCAGTGTGAAGGGATTCCACTAGATAAAATTGCCGAAATTGATTGGAGCAAAATTAATTTGGATGAGTGGCTTGGGATATTACAGCAGAACGGTAAATTCCCTGATCCGGCCTCAATAAATCTCGACTCGCTGACTGGAGCAGGGAATGACTTCAATATTGACGGGACGCGGAAGAATGCTCAGGAAAGGGCGTTGGAGCGGTTGGAAGGGATTGATATTGACGCGAAGCGAAAAGAGGCGACAAACAGCATAGACCCTCAAACAGGCGCGACAACTGGTGGTGGTGGATAAAAAAAGGGGCCTTTCGGCCCCTTTCTCATGTAGATTGATTACGCTTCTGGGTAAACAAATAACTCTGCTTTTCCCTGATCAAGAAGGTAAGGGAAAGCAACTTTTTCGCCATTATCCAGCTCAACCGATTTTGGAGCAAGGTAGAGGTAGGCCCAAGCTGGTAGCTGTTTGCTAATAGCTGCGTAGATCGCTTGCTGAGGAGCATGGCTTGCTGCCCCATTACCGACATTCACAAAGTTGTATGCGGTCTCATGGCCTGATGTGAAGGCATACGCTGTACCTTGAACGCCAGAGACAAAATTAGGAGCTGACCCTAGGCGAGGCTCCACGATTTTCACCTTAACGGAACACATGTCAGCTACCTTACTTTGTCCGTTCACCCACGTCGGGCAACCCCATTCATTCTTGTAGAACTGATAGGTTAGGCGACCATCTTTGTCATACAGAAGCGTGAAATTGGCACCCAAATCAGTCAGCGCTGACTCAATGGAAACTTTCACATGTGAAAGAAATTTGGCCTGAGCGTCTGCCGGTGAAACTGCTTCGTTAGCAGGCATCCAAGCGATCAAGCTATTGCGAGCGCCATGCTGTTTGGGGCCGATAGCCCAGTTCGCAAGGTTGACCAAGCCACCTTGCCAGTCGGTCATTCCGAGCTGAGGGGACATGTAGCCAGACAGCACGTAGGCTGCCCCAAACGTTTTGGTGTCGGTCAGACGCTCCAGCTTGTCACGCGGAACAGAAGCGTCTTGGATGCCTGTTACCAGGCCACCGGCCTCCGCGATGTTGTAAGCGCGACTGTGATTGGTTTTGTACGCTGTGGGTTCGTAACTGCTGGTGGATGCACAGCCAGATAGAGCTGCTACAGCCAGAGCCACGGTGGTGATTAAAGCCTTTTTCATGTTGTTCTCCGTTCTTACCTGAGTTGAATCTGATTTACTTCGATAATATCACAGCATCAAAAAATGCAACCATAAAAGACAAAAAAAAGCCCCTCGGGCGAGGGGCAAAGGTTTGGGCTGGGTTATGCTGCTTTTGTTTTCTCGGCTTCGTCTGCGATTTCCTTGTCGCCGGTTGCAGATTCCGGAGCGGCTTCGGCCACTTCACCTTCTTTGCCTTTGCTGTGGGCGGAAATGCGAGCCCGTTTCTCGATGCCGATGATTCGACCGGCCAGCTTGATGAGGCGTTGCTGCCATTGGTAAGTGGCGTCGGTGCGCTGCTTGCTGGTCAGTACGGTGTTCAGCCAGAGAGTGTCAACGATCCCCATCAGGGTATCCAGTTTGCGGATCAGGTGTGCAAACTGAGCAACCTGAGGAGAGTTGATCTCGATGGTGTATTCATTCGGGTTGGTGTAGCCGGGCATCATGTCGATGCCGTTGTCTTCCATCAGCTTGTTGAGCTGGGCGGTAGCTTTGTCCAGGTCTTCGGAGACCTTGGAAATGTGTTCCAGGATGACGGTTTCAACCTGGTCGATTTCGTCCTGCTCACCGATGATGCGAAGGATCACGTCGATGGAGAACAGGGAGTTGGAAACTCGCTCAAAGCTGCGTTCCATGACGCGCTGAGCTTGGAGGCTGTTTACTTTCAGAACTTGCTTGAAAACAGGGCGAGAGTAGTGGTTGCTGCGGTCGTTGTTTGTGTCCAGTGCTACTTGTGCTTCTGCCATTAGAGATACTCCTAAATTTGAGGTACAGATAAACGCACTGGAAAGGATAAATGCGGTCAATCTGTAACCTGACCTCTCGAAGTGCCCAAAATGGACAGTTACAGCGTTTTCTGTTTAGCAAAGGTGAGCTATATTTGAATCATCTTAGTCGCTCTGCGGCTATAGGTGAGATAGCTGGTCTCCGAAAACAAACAGCATCTAGTCTTATGCCGTATGGCATTACTTAACCCCAAGCCGGGGGCTTCTCCCGGTTTTCGGGTGTTGCCCCTGTTTTTTTACATAGGAGCAACACCATGCACATCATCACTTTCATTGTAGTTCTGCTTGCATCTCTGGGCGCACTGTACGTAGGCGCGAAGGCATTTGCTTTTTCCTTCATCGTTCTCGCTAAAGTGTTCCAGCGTATCGGTTTGTTCCTTTGGAACAAATTCGCAGTTCCTGCAATGCGGTCTGTACAGGCCGTCATCAAAGAACGTGCTGCCAAGGCTGAACAAGCCAAAGCAGTCGTTGAACCTGAGGTAACTCAAGTTCAAGAAGTCGCTAAACAAGAACCTGACTGGGATTATCTCGAAATCCCGACTTACCTTCGTAAGGGCAAGGAACTTGTTTGGTAATAACTGTCGCTGAGTAATCTTCGACACTTTCAAACCCATCGGGGCAACCATACCCCGACGGGGATGTTGCCCCTTTTTGCTTAGGAGCAACATCATGGAAATCGCTATCATCGCTTTGTGTATCCCTACTGGTTGGGCAATCTCTCGTCCTTTCGTGAGAATCGCTGAATCGTTCGGTTACTGCTGATAGTCAACGCAAAGGGAGGGGGCAACCCCTCTCTTTCTGGTCAAGCCTCTGTGGCTTGTCCTCAAAGTCTTCTGGTGTCAGTTGGCTTTGACGACAAGCTACAGGGGGAATGTCGAATGCAACAGAATCTTCATGTTTACGACGATCACGCAGGCATCATCTATCTGGCTGATGGACGCGAGGTGAAATTTGATCCGAAACTGTATTCCAGCTCCTACCAGGCGCACAGTGAAGCAGTGAAG
Organism: Pseudocitrobacter faecalis; assembly: GCF_965231525.1. NCBI lineage: Bacteria > Pseudomonadati > Pseudomonadota > Gammaproteobacteria > Enterobacterales > Enterobacteriaceae > Pseudocitrobacter > Pseudocitrobacter faecalis. The sequence continues at coordinate 93,659 of NZ_CBDDNJ010000003.1, forward strand.
TGGGCCAAAGAAACCGGGGTCATTGGTCAAAACGACGATGTGGTGATGTTCGTCCATTGAGGGAGTGGCCTCCAGGAGAGGCTACTCTCCTCGCTCCTTAAAAGTCTTCTTACTCATGGTGAATACCATCAGTAAGCAGATTTTGTTCTCTTCGGAGAGCGAAAAGTGCGATAGCTGGTCGCCAAAAACAAACAGCAAATTAACGTTAATTTACTAGCCCAACCGGGCGCATCCGCCCGGTTCGGGACGTGGTGCGCCTGTCACAATAGGAGCGCACCTATGTCTCAATACTCTCAATTCTCAGTAAGCAAGGTTTTCGGTATGCCCAGCATTCCGGAGAAGGTAACGGCCATCGGCTACGCTGACGGTTCAAACCCTTTCATCCCTGCCACTGATACCAACTACGTTTTCCGCAAAGAGTTTCTGCGAGAGGTCTTGGCCTATCTCAAAGAGCCTGGCGGTGACGCATTGTTCGTAACCGGCCCTACCGGGTCTGGCAAAACCTCAGGTATCACCGAGATCGCTGGTCGTCTCAACTGGCCTGTTCAGCAAATCACTGCCCACGGGCGGATGGAGCTGACAGATCTGATTGGACATCACGCTCTGGTCGCGGAAAAGCCTGGTCAACCACCTGTCATGAAGTTCATGTATGGACCTCTGGCAGTCGCTATGCGTGAAGGTCATCTGCTCCTCATCAACGAGGTGGATTTGGCCGACCCTGCCGAGCTGGCTGGTCTCAACGATGTCCTTGAAGGGCGTCCCCTTGTGATCGCTCAGAATGGCGGGGAAATCATCAAGCCGCACCCGATGTTTCGTGTGGTCGTTACTGGTAACTCTACGGGGTCCGGTGATGCTTCTGGTTTGTACCAGGGGGTGATGATGCAGAACCTCGCAGCTATGGATCGCTATCGTTTCACCAAAGTAGGGTATGCGGATGAGGAAGCTGAACTCAGCATTCTTGGCCGTGTTACTCCGAAACTTCCGGAAAATGTGCGGAAGGGAATGGTTCGGATTGCTAATCAGGTCCGCAAACTGTTTCTTGGCGAAAACGGTGAAGATGGTCAGATCAGCGTCACCATGTCCACTCGGACGTTGGTGCGTTGGGCGAAACTGTCTCTAGCGTTCCGTGGTGCCCCAAATGCTCTTGAATACGCCCTGGATCAAGCTCTGCTTATCCGTGCGGCCAAAGAGGAGCGTGAAGCCATCCTGCGTGTTGCGAAGGATGTGTTCGGGGACCAATGGCGCTAAGGGGTGACGCATGAAGAAAAATGACTGTTTGTGCCGTCGTTACACTGCTAAAGAGTGGGGCAATGACGAAACCACAATAGAAGTCTTCATTGGCTACAAGTTGCTCCGGGAGCCCAGCTCCTCGGAGCCAGGCCAATTCACGATGGTCGAGCTACGCCGAACCGTCACTGATGGGAAAGCTGAAAATTGGTCTGAGACAAAGCTCGAAGGACCTTTTGAAGCTAACGGCCCAGACACGATCCCAATGTCCTACAAGGACAAAGAAAGCCAGTATGTGTCACAGTTTCTCAGCCAGGGGTACACCTTTCTGGATGAGGTGCTGGTAAACGCAGAGACACAGACGGTGCTGGAAGGGGGGAATGTTTCAGCCGGACAAACAGCCAGCTTGGGATCTCTCAACTGGCTGTTATCTCCGCCCTCTGAGTTACCTCCAGGTGACATAAACCTCTTCAAAGGTTTTGTTGCTGGGGTTTTTGCCAAAGGAGCCGGTTTAATCGGCTTTGAGGTTGCTCGGAGCGAAGGCTCAAATGACTTGCTACCCAGTGTGCTGATGCGTACTGACAGCGGTTATGAGCTTGGGGTTAGCACTGGACTAGGCGAAAACACTATCCATCCAGCTACGCTGGAAGGCGCTGGTGAACTCCGCCCGGAACATGGTCACAAACCCCTGCTGATGTTGGTTTACCTGCAACAGCGTTTCGCGGATGACTTTTCAAACGTAGAGAAGCCGCTGGTGGCATTCTGTGATGAACAGGGTGATACCTTCGACTACGAGCGTTTTGATTCACTAAAACCCCTCATTGAACGGTTTGGTTTCAGCTACGACGAAGTAAGAGCAGATGCAGAAAGGCTTGGCCTTGTATCTGAGCTGATTCGCCTGGCAGAGATCGACGCCGAACAAGAGGATCACTTTTTTTAACCCTTACGGGGGCTTGCTCCCCGAAAGGGGCGTTGGCCCTCTCCAAATAACTTGGAGGTCATGATGTCTAAAGGCGTCAACAAAGTAATTCTGGTCGGTAATCTCGGTTCTGACCCGGAAATTCGCTACATGCCAAGCGGAACTGCCGTTGCCAACTTCAACGTTGCAACAACGGATACGTGGCGCGATAAGCAGTCTGGCGAGCAAAGAGAGCATACTGAGTGGCACCGTATTGTGCTTAAAGGTCGTTTGGCAGAAGTCGCTGGTGAGTACCTGAAAAAGGGCTCCCAAGTCTATCTCGAAGGGAGCAACCGCACCCGGAAGTGGACTGACAGCCAACAAATCGAGCGCTACACCACCGAAGTACACTGCGTTGAAATGCAGATGCTTGGTGGTCGTGGAAATGCACCTCAGGACAACTCTCAACGTGCAGCGCCCCAAAAAGGGCAACGTACAGGAGCCGGTACGCAATCTGCTCCTGTGCAGCAATCAGCACCGCAAGGTGGTATGGGCGGAGGCTATGGTCCCGCTCCTGATGGCTGGGATGATGACATCCCATTCATGCGGCTGCACCACTTGGCTGGCGGGTAACACCGCCAACTCTTACTAAACCCCACGGGGGCACTCATGCCCCGAGGGGGTCATGGTGTCCTCAAACCGTTCATTCGTGAATTGGAGAAACACCATGTCTGATAACAAATCTCTTGTAACCCGTATCGCAAGCCGGTTTGGCGTGGACACCCGAAAGTTCTATGAAACTTTGAAGGCGACCGCATTCAAGCAGCGAGATGGAAGTGCCCCGACCGATGAGCAGATGATGACGCTCCTGATCGTGGCTGAACAGTACGGTTTGAACCCTTTCACTCGGGAAATCTATGCGTTTCCTGACAAGCAAAATGGGATCATTCCGGTAGTAGGTGTTGATGGTTGGAGCCGCATCATCAACGAGCATCCCCAGTATGATGGCGTCGAGTTCGTGTATTCGGACAAGATGGTCAGAATGCAGGGGGCGAAAGTTGACTGCCCTGAGTGGATTGAATGCGTGATTTACCGTAAGGACAGATCTCGCCCTATCCGCATCAAGGAGTTCATTGATGAGGTGTACCGTGAACCGTTTCAGGGTCAAGGTCGCAATGGTGCTTACACTGTTGATGGCCCCTGGCAAACGCACACCAAGCGTCAACTCCGGCACAAGTCGCTGATCCAGTGTTCTCGTGTCGCATTTGGTTTCTCTGGTATTTATGACCAGGATGAAGCTGAACGCATCCGTGAAATGGAGCAGGCATCGGCCATTAACCCGGCTATTGCCAATCTCCCTTCACCATCTCAAGTTCAAAGCCAAGAGCCTTTGGCTATTGAGCACAAAGAGCTTGACCCGATCCTAACCAAACTCGCAAATCGCGCCATTGCTGAAAACGCATGGTCTGCGGCGCATGAGTATGTGAAGGGACGGTATGAAGGTTCGGAACTGCAATATGCGACTCAATTCCTTCGTGACAAGGAGATGGATCAAATGGAGCCTCCGAAACCTGACTACCAGGAAGCGCACGAGCAAGAGTCCGCCGCTGGTGGTTCTGCAAATGCTGAACCTGGTGCCGAAGAAATGCCGCCTTTGAGTGACGAGGACATGATCCCTGTTACAGAAGAGGAGGGCGCGGAAGGCAGTTACTACTAACCCCAACGGGGGGGACTCCCCCGCTGGGGGAGATCTCCCTCCTAACCATTGGAGAGAGGTCCATGAAAATAGTCAACCTATCGCAACGAGAGGAAGATTGGCTTGATTGGCGGCGTCAAGGTGTAACAGCCACTGACGCCGCTATCCTGCTCAATCGGTCTCCGTACAAAACACGATGGAGACTGTGGGCCGAGAAGACTGGGTATGCGCGTGAAGTCGATCTGAGTCTTAATCCGCTGGTTCGCCGGGGGATAGAAAACGAAGATGCTGCAAGACGCGCTTTCGAGGAGAAGTATGATGACATGCTGCTCCCCGCCTGTGTCGAATCGGTTCAATACCCGCTCATGAGGGCCTCCCTGGATGGCCTGAGAGATAACGGGGAGCCCGTCGAGCTGAAAAGCCCGAGTGCGACTGTCTGGGAAGATGTTTGTGCTGAGAAAGCAAACAGCAAGGCATACCAGCTTTATTACCCGCAGGTGCAACACCAGCTCCTGGTAACGGGGGCCAAGCAAGGCTGGTTAGTCTTCTACTTTGAAGGTCAGATTCAGGAGTTTCCAATACTCCGAGACGAAGCCATGATTCAAGAAATCTTGGCCGAGGCTAAAAAGTTCTGGCAACAGGTAGTAGACAAGAAGGAGCCCGACAAAGATCCAGAGAGAGACCTGTACATACCGCAAGGTGAAGAGGTCAACCGTTGGATTGCTGCTGCTGAGGAATACCGCCTCTATGATGCTGAGATTCAGGAGCTGAAACAGCGACTGTCTGAGCTTCAAGAAAGGCAAAAGCCTCATCTCGACACCATGAAGTCCCTCATGGGGGAATACTTCCATGCCGACTACTGCGGTGTGATGGTAACGAGATACAAAGCGGCTGGCCGGGTAGACTACAAAAAGCTGTTGGCTGATAAGGCGTCAGGCGTGAAGCCTGAGGATGTTGACCAGTACAGAGAGAAGTCATCAGAGCGGTGCCGTGTAACGGTTACTGGCTCTGTGAAGCCACGGTACATTGTTGATGAGGACGTGCTTGCTCCTCTTGATGATTTGCCGGAAGAAGTAGAGACGTTCTACTGGTGAGTGGGGGATTTTCCCCCGCTTTCCCTTGGGGATTCTGGGAGTCTCCAACGGAAAGCAAGATTTTGTTCTCTTCGGAGAGCGAAAAGTGCGATAGCTGGTCGCCAAAAACAAACAGCAAATTAACGTTAATTTACTAGCCCAACCGGGCGCATCCGCCCGGTTCGGGACGTGGTGCGCCCCCAACTTTTTGGAGTGCATCATGACTAAAGTGAACCATCTACAAAGCCTCTGTGTTATCCACGTAGACTTTGACATCTGGAGTGGACAAACCCGTTTGTCTGCATCTGATCTCAAGCTGGGCGAGGGTGGTGAAATTCCACCTGAGAAAGTAGCTCAACTGGGAAGTAAGAAGATCTGTGATCCGGCTAAGCTGAAAGGCTTTCATCGCCTGAAAACAGAAACTCGTCGCCTCCTGCTGAAATTCGGTATGCCGTTCATGAACGGATTTGCCGTACCCGTCAGCAAGACCGATGAAATCTGTAACAAGCTGAATGACATAAACTTTCAGTTTAACCAACTGAAACAGGATTTCATCAAAGGTTACAACAAAGCCGTGGATGAATGGTGTCAGGAGAACCCTGAGTATGAACGAGCTATCCGTGCCGGAGCCCTTCCAAAGGAAACGGTCGAGGAGCGGATTGGCTTTGAGTACCAGGTGTTCATGATCCAGCCTGTGAACGAAGATGAGGCCAACGCCAAACGCCTTAACCGCAAGGTTGAGCGCTTGGGTGACGATCTCATCTCCGAAGTGGTTCAGGAAGCGAATAAGTTCTATATGGAACGTTTGGCCGGTCGAGACCAATGTGCGGTCACTACTCGGCAGACACTCCGTAACATCCGCGACAAGGTGGATGGGCTTAGCTTCCTGAACAGCGCTTTTAACCCTCTGGTCAAGCTGCTCGACCAAACCCTCCGGGGATACGAGCAACATGCCGATGGCCGAAACATCGTTGCGCCTTTCTTTTATCAGGTCGTGGCCGCAGTGCTGATCATGAGCGAGAGGGACCGCATCGAGCAGTATGCCAATGGCTCGATTACTGTAGAGGGCATGGCTAATGACATTGGCGGTTCGGGAGCCCAGATGGGGGACCGTTCTAAAGATGAAAAGGCCGAACAGAAAAGCGATAAAGCCGGTGAGCTTATCCCTGCAACAGAGGGTGGCGAAACCAAGCAGCAACAGGTAGGTGGTACTGAATCTGTTCAATCAGAACAGACTAACAGCGGTGGTAACGCTGTTGACCTGGATGAAGACATCGACAACTTCTTCAAGAGTTTTGCAGAACGAGGCGAGGGTGAATCGGAAGATGAATCCAATGCCGGTGATGTGGTTCGAGAAGAGCGCGTTGATGTTGAGGATGAGCCGGTTTTGCCTGAGGAAACTCCGGTAGAGCAAGAGCCTGTCCAAGAGGAGCCGACAGAGGAGCCTCTCAACCAGGAGCTGCCTAAAACTGACGACGATGGCGACTATTTCTTCTAATAGTCACTTCAACTAAACCGACCCGGAGGGGATAGCCATTCCCTCCAGGGGTGGACTATCTCCTTCCCTACCAGGAGAAAAGATATGTCCAAAAAACGCACCATTTACAGCGCTCTACCAATCGTGGCCGCAGCCTATGGTGAAAAACTCGGTGTCAAAGTCGCCATCGGTAACGATGACGCATACACCGATGGTAAGACCATCGTGGTTCCGAATATCCCCGACGACTATCCTCACATGGATGCTGTCTGGGGGTATTTGGCCCATGAAGCAGCCCATGTCCGGTTTACGGACTTTGGTGTTGAGCGCCGCAGAGGTCTTCATGCTGAGTTGTCCAACGTTTTGGAGGACTGCCGCATAGAACGGGCCATGATGGAACTCTTCCCCGGTACGTCGCAGACCCTGAATGAGGTTGCTCGCTATATGGCTCAAGCTGGTCATTACGAGCACGTCACAGACAAAGAGGCCCCTGCCTCCATTCTGACAGGGTTTTGTTTGTACTGGTTGCAAACCAAGGCTGTAGGGCAATCCGTCCTTCAACCCTATCTCGATTCGGCTACCCCCGTATTCGAGCGCGTGTTCCCTCAGGGTGTTGTTGTTCGGCTGAACGCTTTACTGCGTAAGGCTGTGAACACTAAGTCAACCGCAGAGGTGACATCCTTGGCCGACCAAATCATCAAGATGATCGAGGAGGAAAAGGAGAAAGAAGAGCAAAAGCCCCTGAATGGTCAGGATGGTAACAACCAGCAGAATGCTGGTGGCAACCAACCTCAGAACAGTCAGGGCGGAAGTGGTAACGATCAAAACCAAGGGCCTGATGCCAATGGTGGTGATCAGCAAGGTAAAGACCAGAAGCAAGACGATGCTAACGGGAAATCTGATCCGAAAGGACAGGGCGACCAAGGCAAGTCGGATACTGATGGTGGCAGCAAGGCAGGACAAAGCCAGGCTGGTGGCAATTCTGACGCGGCGAAACAAGACGCGGCCAAAATGCTCCAGCAGGTTCTGAATGCCGGTGCCGGTGATTTGCGTGGTGACGCGCATGATGCACTTAAAGCCGAGCTCAACCGGGTGGCTCAAGATAAGGGGGACAGTAGCTATATGACTGTTCGCTCTGCTGTGAACACCCAGGACAACCCTGCTGTTGGCAAAAGCCTGGTAGGGGATGTGAAGAGCACCACTTCAAAGATAAGAACGCAGCTCTACGGATTGGTCCAGGCCAGCCAGCGAGTTGCTCACCGTAACCAACGATCAGGGAAGCGTGTGGATGCTCGGAAACTACATCGTGTAGTGACGGGTGATACCCGCGTATTCCTCAAGCCGGAAGCCAAGAAACGCCCTAATACGGCGGTTCACATCCTGGTTGATATGAGCTCCTCGATGGCCTACAAGGCCGCCAATGGAAAGGAGCGTCAAGACATTGCGCGGGAAGCGTCCTTGGCTATTTCGATGGCTCTGGAAGCAATACCCGGCGTAAACCCGGCAGTCACCTTTTTTGGTGGCAACCGGAACCAGCCAGTGTTCAGTGTCGTGAAGCATGGAGATACGGTTCAGAATCGGGCCGGTCGGTTTGGGTTCAAAGCAACTGGCGGTACGCCTATGGCGGAAGCTATGTGGTATGCAGCTTTTGAACTCACCAAGACCCGTGAAGAGCGAAAAATGTTGATCGTAGTGACTGACGGGCAGCCTCAAAGCGCCCCGGCATGTCGCTCAGTGATTGACCTCTGTGAACGAAGCGATGTTGAGGTGATCGGCATAGGGGTAGAGACTACCGCAGTGTCAGGACTGTTCCAAAAGAACATTGTCATTGATGATGCGGCAGCTCTGCAACGCACACTGTTTAAGTTGATGGAGCGGTCATTGACTGCTTTTGCAGCTTAACAGGAAGTGAAACGACAAACGGCTATCCCTTCGGGGGTGGCCGTTTTTATTTGGAGAGTCTATGAACCAATTCCATTCATCTTTGGATTTGTATCATCGGAACAAAGGTAGAAGGGCTACAGTGCCGGAGACGCCTTTTTTACTGCTTGCTAAGCGCATTCCTCCGATGTACTGGAGACTGTTCCAGGGTGTTACTTTGGATAGTCGTATGGGATACACAGGCAGGCGGCAGTTCCACAGTCTTGGGCAAGCAATCGACTGGGCAAAGTCATCAGTTGGCGATTCCTGGTCAAATAAGCGCTTTCACAAGCCGGTAGGCCTCGATGTATTGCTGGCCTGTACTGCGAGTAAGGTGCCTGAACATCTGGTCGAAGAACTGAAAAGACGGGGCAGTTGATGCGTCTTTGAGCTTTGCACCCGAAAAGGGCAGTTTGAGCGTTCCTGTTCACACAGCTCTCGTGGAACAATCAAAGTGAGGAGGGAATACCCTCCCACTTTCTCAGAGGCCTTCATTGAGGGTTGCTGAGAAAGTGAATTTTGTCCTCTCTGAGGGCGAAACGTGCGATAGCTGGTCGCCAAAAACAAACAGCATTCAACCTCAGCCTAAGGGCGCACTGCGCCTGACAGGCTCTGTGTGCCCAAGTTACTTTAAGGAGCACACATGTCTCATCTGAACAATCTCAAATCCGTAATGATCTCTCTCGCCGCCGAACATAAGCTGCCTGAAATCTACCAGGATGACATCACTACCGATGTGGAGTCTCTGGATCGATTCGATGGTTTACGTCTGGTCTGGCTGTTGCGGTCTTGCGGCAGCGTATTGGTGCCAGCGGAAGTTGGCGTTAATCCGATCTATATCACCCATTGGTTGTGGTCTAACCACGGTCAACAGGTGGTTCCATTCTCTGTGGATACCCGCACGGGGTTGATTGAAAAAATCGACTTCGAGCAAGCTGAAAAGCTGATCATGCAGATGCCTTGCAACCTCTCTTCATTGCAGAACAAGGAATACTTGGTTGACCAGGTAAACCGAGTGTTGCAACGAGGTTGTGAAATGCGTATCTGGGGTATCTTCGAGTCTCCAAGCTCGGTGGAATCCGTTGGTGGTTGGAAAGAGTGGCAGAGCTATTTCAGCTCTACTGGGAATCGACTGATGGCCGATTTCGTTGGTAAAGCCATTCGATTCACCAACCCTCGATAAATCGCCGTTCAACCATTAACCCTAATTAACCCTATGGGGCTCCGATAGCCCTGAGGGGACGGGGCTCCGCAATCGCAATAAGGAGTCCCTATGAAAAACCTATCAGCTTTGGAAGCAGTTCTTGACTACGACAAACCTTCTCGACGTTTTCTTGATGAGCTCAACGAAAACCAGATGAAGGATTTGTCCGGGGAAATCTTCGCCAAGCTCTACTGGAGCAAGCGTAATCCCCAGTGGTACGAGAAAGACACCAATCGGCTGTTTGCACGACTTCGTTGGGTTCAGCGCATCATCAAGAAGCGCTTGAAAACCGGCAAGGTTAAACCTGAACTGACAGAAAATGGTTCAGTGATGGAGCGCTTCAACTTCCCTTATGGTGACACTCTCGATTTCTTCCATCGGTACTTGCGACATCCCAAATGGGAGGTTGTGTATCAAGAATCGGGGTGCAGTGCCTTTTGGAAAAATGAAGCAACGCTTGAGCTATGCACCTACTGCGAAGGTGATGTGGTCATGATGAAGGCTCCTGATGAAGCAACCTTCTTTCGTGATTGCAATCGCCTTAGCTGGTGGTATGCAGATAACGCTTGATCTTAATCCCTAACCAGGGGCGAACCGGCCCCTGATGGGAGCATGGTGCGCCCCATCTATGATGGAGGACGCCATGTTCAAATCATCAGTATGCTCCTACGAAAACAGGGGGCCTTACGGAAACAACAAGTACCGAGGCAACTGCTCGGGCTTTATCGTTAAAGACTTCATTGAGTCTTACATGAGAAAGCCGAACGGGCTGGTGGCAGACCCAAGTGTTGGGGGTGGCTCTAGCATCGACGTTGCCAATGAACTTGGTGTCCGTTTCAAAGGGACAGACTTGCATCAGGGGTTCAACCTGTTGCGGGATGACTTCCTTTCGTTCCTCGGAGAGCCTGCACACCTGATCTGGTGGCACCCTCCTTACTGGGACATGATCCAGTATTCAGGTAAGCAGTGGGGCGAGCCCAACAAATGGGATATGAGCCGCATGAATTTGCCTGAGTTCGTTGAAGCCCTTGAGCTGGCCGTTATGAATATTCATGACGCCTGTGAGCGAGGAGGGCATTACGGAATCCTCATGGGAAACCTGAGGCGCGATGGGGATTATTTCAACCTGTCCAGCCTTGTGGAACGTATCGCACCTGGGAAGCTGGTGGATGAGATCATCAAAACACAGCACAACTGTGTGAGTGACCGAACTCAGTATTCCGGGAAGCTGGTGCGTATCGCCCATGAAAAGCTGTTGGTGTTTCGTCGTAACGACGTTGCCTCATCGCTCTGTCTTCTTGCTGCCGTACACCGTCGAGCAACCAATATGGTTTCGACTACGTGGAAAGCTGCAATACGCCGAACCCTACAGGGGAAAACGTTGAAGCTGGAGCAGATTTACAAAGAGATTGAACCCTACGCAAAGCATCGAGAGAACAACCACTGGCAAGCAAAGGTCAGGCAAGTTCTTCAAGATGCCAGGTTCTTTATTCGCATCGAGGTAGGTGTCTATGCACTTGCTGAGTAGCCCAACCGGGGCGTGACATCCCGGAGGGGATTGGTCGCGCTCATCAACAACAAAGGAGCGTGACCATGAACGTACAACTTCAAGCCAGCAACAATGTGCTGTTGGCGCAAATCGAAAGCAAAGGCCTCACTGTTGAAACGCATTGTCGCAGTGGCTTTTGTGGCATGTGCCGGGTTCGTCTACTCGAAGGTCAAGTGGCCTATGACGAGACGCCCATCGCATTTGTCAAAGAAGGGGAAGTGTTGGTTTGCTGCGCTAAAGCAAAAACCGATGTGACCTTGGAAATTTAACCCATCCGGAGGAGCCTTTCCTGCGGGTGGGGCTCCTCTATCCATTACGAGGAGAAACACTATGTCTATCAATACCAAAGTTGAACAAATCGCATACGGTCATGCTACCGCTCTAGTGCTCAGTGAACTGGGCCAACAAGAGAATTGGTGCAAGGCTTATGAGTATTTGTCTGAGTGTGTCGAACGGGGAGACGAGCCTGAGGATCTGGTCGTTTGGCAACCGTTTGAGCACTGGGAATGGAAAGACATTCTGGAGCAAATCGAGAGCGAAGCCGAGTCTCTGCTTTCGACTATTATGAACCGCCCCGGGTTTCCTGGAGAGTGTTTTATCTGTGAACTCAGGCTGCCAGATCATCGTTTCCGATGGAAGCATAATAAGCTTTTTCTGCTTCTGCCGGAGGAGTATGGCCCAGCCTTCCCAGCAATCGTCGATTGTTATACCAGTCCACCCACGTTAGTGTGGCCAGTTCCACTTCTGCACGGTTTTTCCAGCTCTTACGGTGTATTACCTCCGCTTTGTAAAGACCATTGATGCTCTCAGCCATCGCGTTGTCATACGAGTCGCCTGTACTCCCTGTTGATGCCAGTAATCCGGCTTCTTTTAGTCGCTCCGTATAGGCCAGTGACACATACTGAGAGCCTTTATCGCTGTGATGGATGGTGCCAGACGGACGACGGGCCCACAACGCCTGCTCCAGCGCATCCAGCACGAATGTCGTTTCCATAGACGATGAGACCCGCCACCCCACGATGTATCCGGCAAACACATCAATGATAAACGCCACATAGACGAAGCCCTGCCATGTGCTGAGTAGAGTAAGAGGCAGGGCGTAGTCGGACTATTTCCCTGCCTCTCCTCCCCGAACCGGACGTGCACCTTTCAGCGCATCCGGCTCTCCATTTAAATGCTGGCGAACGCCATTGCCACTTCTGTAAAGCGCGATGTATACGTGTTTCTGGTCTCCGTCCTCAGATAGGGATTACCTTCGGGTAGCCGCCAGCGGAACAGCTTCTTGCCTTGCCCCACCAACCGGTACAGTATTTCGCCGCTGAGCTTGCCGTGATTGGTTTTACCAAATAAAACCCACGTTTTGCTCTGACCCGGTTTCGGTGATTTACACCACCACCTCATCAGGGAAGCGATACCTGTACGGTATTTGCGGGCCAGCCAGTGAGCCAGCTTCCAGAACACGACACGGTCGATATAACTGAAGACTTTGGCCTTAAAATCAACGAACTGATAGAACATGGCCCAGCCTTTCAGTTTTCGGTTGAGTTGTTCAGCCATATCGACTTTGCTTTCACTGTAGTTGCCTGATAACAGTGCTGTCAGCGATGCGGCGAAGTTTCTGGCTTTCTCCTGCGGGATCGTTGAGACCACTCGCATCTCGCCATAACGACTGCGTTTGCGAATGATCCTGTGCCCCAGAAAGATAAAGCCGTCATTAACATGGGTGATTTTAGTCTTATCCATGTTCAGCCTGAGTTTCAGACTGCCTTCGAGCACACCCCGACACTCCTCCCTGATGGCTTCCGCCTGTGCTTTGGTGCCTTTGACGATGAGGACAAAATCATCGGCATAGCGGCAGTACGCCACCGCGGGTTTCCACTGCCAGTTTTCTCTGACCGCCGTACTTCGGCCCCGTTGGATACTGTTATTCCAGTACCACCGATCTTTTCTGGCTTTCCCGCTCAGGTAGCGCTCATGCAGGTATTGATCGAACTCATTCAGCATGATGTTCGATAATAGCGGCGATATAACACCGCCCTGTGGCACACCTTCACTGGCCGCCCGAAAGAGACCGACATCGATATGTCCCGCCTTGATGGTTTTCCACAGCAGAGTCATGAAACGTGCGTCACTGATCCTGCGGCGTACAGCCTTCATCAGCAGTCGATGATGTACGGTGTCGAAGTAACTGGACAGGTCGCCTTCAATCACCCAGCGTCCCCGGGTTTCACCGCAGTCTGTGAGCTGTAATTTCACCGTGCGGATCGCGTGGTGGACACTGCGCTCAGGCCGGAAGCCATATGAGAGCGTATGAAAATCACTCTCCCATATCGGCTCCATCGCCATCAGCATGGCCCGCTGAACAATACGATCCCGCAACGCGGGGATACCCAGTGGTCGCAGTTTGCCGTTGCTTTTAGGGATGTAAACCCGTCTGGCGGGCAAGGGCTGGTAGTGGCCTGAGAGTAATTCATCCCTGAGGATTTGCAGCTCAACAGCCAGTCTGGCCTGTAGCATTGTTTTGTTCACGCCATCAACGCCGGGGGTATGCGCCCCCTTTGATGAAAGCGTGATCCGCGCCGCTTCAGCCAGCCATTCTGGTTGTGTTATCAGACGCAGCAGCCGTTGAATCCGTAGGGACGGATCGGTGGCCGCCCATGTGGCAAGCTTGCGTTGCATTTCGCTGATTATCAAAGGTCTTCACCTCGTTAGGTCAGTTAATTCACGTCGCAAACACATTCAAACTGCTTCCCTTCGCCATGTAATGGGCTTTCCCCATCGCGGACTACTACGGAAGCTCCGCCAGCCAGCGCGTCATCGGAGCCATGCCCCCTTAACATCCGTCGCTGACCTTCCCCGGTTTACCTGCCTGGACTCAGGCATACTGAGGAGGCTGCCCGTCGCACTCTTTATCCTTGCTTGCCGCAAGTTGGCAGAAGTCAGCAACGCAAGCGTGATAGACGCTGCTGCCCCGGTGTTTCGCATACATGTCAAAACACCTTCGACCGGCAGTGCTTACGTATCACTGCCAGTTCCTCCTGCACGGCCTGTCAGATCACGTAGGCCGTGGTGACGTTTTCAACCCACAGAGGCGGATTAACGGGTTCATGTTCTTCAGCCTTTCAGTACTTAACCTTGAGGATCATCTCGGCTTAGTGATCTCGCCTCAATCCCCGTTGTCAGCGGGTTACATCACCCTGCGGGCATGCCGCAGGTCACTGCCGCTCAGGTTCTCCACCGTCACACCCGGTGGGATTGTTGGGTTTCTCATCGTGAGTTACCGGTTCAATATTCCAGACAGACTCGCGGTTCATTTAAGCATCCATGCCCGCCCTGAACTCCGGGCACACCGTAAGTAAAATCAGCCACCCACAGCTGGTCAGGTCGTTCTGCCACGAACTGACGGTTTACGCGGTCGCCTGCGGCAACGGCTTTCCGGCTGATGGTCGTACGGACCTTTTTACCCCGGAGAACACCGGCAAGTCCCATAACCGCCATGAGACGTGCCACTGTACATCTGGCCACCCTGATTCCTTCCCGTAACAACTGACGCCAGACTTTACGCACACCGTACACCTGATGATTTTCATCGTATACGCGCTGTATCTCTCTCTTCAGCCAGTCGTCGTGCTGCGCACGGGCACTGCGTTTATCCGGATGATGTCGCTGTTGCTGACAATGGTAATACGTTGACGGGGCAATATGCAGTTCGCTGCATACCGGTCCGACCCCGTACTGCTCACGCAGCTTATCCAGCAGTGGCATCATTTTTTCCAGAGGCGGTCGAACTCCGCCTTCGCAAAATAAGCGGAAGCCTGGCGAAGGATATCGTTACTGCGGCGCAGTTCACGATTTTCACGTTCCAGCTCTTTCAGACGCTGACGTTCAGCGCTGGTGAGCCCACCATCACCGCCCCCGGTATCCCGCTCATGCTGGCGAACCCAGACACGCAGAGTCTCCGGCGTACAGCCAATCTTTGGAGCAATGGAACAAATTGCCGCCCACTGTGAGTCATATTCATCCTGACTTTCCAGAACCATACGAATCGCCCGCTGACGGACTTCGGGGGAAAAACGAGTATTTTTAGTCATCCTGTTTACCTCTTTCTCAGGGAGTTTAGTCTCCAGGATTTCCGGGGCGGTTCACTCCGTACCTCTTGGGATAAACCAATAAAGCCGTTAACGGGCAATGTAAGTCCGGAGACGGCTTGCATTGCTCTCTCGAAAGTGGAGAGTCAAATGAACACATTAGAACAACTTGTAAATCAGAGAGTGCTTGAGGAAGGTCTGAAAAAGGCGAAGCCATTGGCCGCGCAAATGGGGCTTGAATCTGTACCTGATGAGATGCTTGAAATGATCTGCCCAAACTTGAACTACTCTGGGCAGTTTACGCCAGCTCTGTACGCGAGATTTCAAAGCGTAAAGCGATTACTGAAAGAGTTGTCGGAACAAACCTCACCTAAGCACGGGCATATTGTGAAGTTTACCAACCAATATGGGAGCTACGATGAGTCAGCTTTGCTGTTCAAAGAAGGCGACGTCAGAAACCAGAACTTGGTTGCTTGTGTGGGCGGGAAGACGCTAAATCTCGGAGAGCTAGAGCTTCGAGATTATGGGCTCAATATGCACATCGGTTGCGGTGGACCATTTGAGCCGATCTCAGAAGCGCAGATTCAGTCCTTGTCTGAGTTTGACTTCTATGAGACGACCTACAGATTCTGGGGCCAGAATCCATGTGGAAACGGGATGATAGACATCACCGTCCCTATGAAACGTTGGTTCTTGACTGTGTAGCTTCAACCTGAGTGCGCCGAGAAATCGGCGTACCGGCCCCTTAAAAAGGGTAATCAGCGCAGGGGGAAACCCCGCGCTTTCCCAAGCATCTCGGTTTCCCAGGGTGCTTCGGAAAGTGCCTTAGGCGCTCAAGTGCGGTAGCTGGCTGCCAAAAACAAACAGCAAATTATCAACCCTGACGGGAGCACCTCCTGTTAGGGGGGCTCCGTCATAAACTGAACGGAGATATAGCATGTCTAAAAACGTCAACGATGTTTTTTCAAACCGAACTTCTTTGGAATGTACTGTAAATGCAGCGCTGGATCGTCGTATCGGTCTGCGTGTCGGGTTCCCTCATTACAGAGAAGGAGCAAACGGTGTGGTTTGTGAGATCGAAGCAGAGTACCCATTGCTCAACACTCATTCGAGTGTTGCATGGCCCCTGCTCGATGAACTCAACAGTTACACCATCCAAAAAAACCAATCGCTCATTGATCACATTGATAATGCGGTCGCTGAACTGTTGAAACACAAGGCTCGTCTACAGCTTGATATTCAAAAGCTGCAAGACGGTGACATTGATCTGGTGAAACAGGCCAAGCAGCAATACGAAGACAACCAGATGTCGAGTAGCAGCTAGTTCAGGTCTGATAGCCAGGATTCAATTTTAACCCTACCGGGGTGCTTTCCCGGAAGGGATGGGCACCCTGCTAATCCAGGAGGCCCTATGCAACAAACATTAAACTTTGATCTATCAGAACAACCCATCCCAGTGCTTTTGCGTGGGGATAAGTGGGATTCTGTTTGGTCAGAACTGACTGATAACGAGGATTTGAACTTCGTTGATGCCAGTAGAGGAACCAGTCTGTCATCGTTGATCACGTCATCGGTTGAGTCCATTCACACGGCCTTAATTGATGGGTGGACCATGATGATCGGCTATTCCAGTGGTAAAGATTCTGAAACGGTCTTGCACCTGTTCCTGATGGCCCTGATCCGGGCTGTAAGGAGTGGGGCGACCATCAGCCAGCACCACTTCATCTTGCACACTGACACACTGATCGAAAGCCCAGAGGTAAGGTGGCTGGCGGATCAGAAACTGGCCGAGCTGGAGCGTTTCATTGCGAAGGAAAACCTTCCTCTGACCATCGTTCTAGCAAAGCCTGGGATCTCGCAGAGTTGGACGGGCCGAATCCTTACTGGGAGGGGGTTGCCTACGTTTTCCAACTCCACGGCCCGCCAGTGTAGCCAGGATTTAAAAATCACCTCTGCCAAAAGAGCGAAGGCAGCTTATATGCGAGAGCTTCCCAAAGAGGTTCGACAGAAAGTCTGCCTTTTGCTGGGCAGTCGTGATGCTGAAAGCACTATTCGTGCGGCCAACATTGCAAAACAGCGAGGAAGCTCAGATCGCGTCATTAAGACGAAAGATGGGGGTGAGCTGTATGTGGTGAAAAACTGGTTGGCGAGTGATGTCTGGGAGTTCTTACTATCCGCTGGCATGGGCTCAGCATATCCTCTGCCAAGTTACTTGGAGAGCAATGTCACTACGGCAGAGCTTTACAAGGCGGCAACAGGGGAGTGCGTGTGGTCGGCAACAGAGAAGAAGGCCAGTGACGCCTGTGGCGCTCGCTTCGGTTGCTGGGCTTGCCAGGCTGTTGGGTTGGATAAGTCAATGGAGACGTTGCTTGCCACGGACCCTGAAAGGCATGGCTATATGTCGGGGCTGAACCGCATCCAGCGCTACTTGGCAAAACGCCGGTACGCATGGGAAGACCGCCATCCCGTAGGTCGAACGATTTACGAGGGCGGATACATCAAAATACAGCCGGACGTTTACAGTCCTGTTTTCCTAGAACGATTGCTTCATGTCTGTTGCAGCATGGACTACATGGAGCAAAAGAGAGCTGATGAGCTGGCATACAAGCTGGCTACTGGTCAAGCAGAGGATAACGACTGGAACCGTCGAATGGCAGAGCCACAATTCCGGATCATATCGGAAGAGGCTTTAGTCCATATCGACTTCATGTGGGCCTTCCATCATTTCAATGATAAGCCTTTCCATGCCCTGGAGATTTACCACAGGGTTTGGTCGATGGGTGATCTGGACTTGCTGGAAGACGAGCCGCAGTGTGAAACCGTTCCTCAGTCACCAATTCCGAAGCCATTGTGGTTGAAGGTTGGTCGCTGGGGCGATGGTTCGCTTTCTGATGGCTTGGCCGATCCGTTAGCGGAAATGGCTTACTTTGACGGCGGGGATGACCCGTTGGCAGCGCAAGTGATCAATACCGCAGACGGAAAGAGAAGGGTGGTTTGCTTCGCAGAAGATGATGAAGTGAAAGTCGATCCCGACTCCGCTGCGTTCATCATCTGGAACGAATACCCGCGACTAAGGGAGTCTGTACTGAAGGGACATTATACGCCCGGTAGTGCAGCGCAGTTCTACCTTCGGTTCGGAGCAATCCAGCTTGCGAAAGGAAAAGGCGCTTTGTATCACCGTATGATGCAAAGAGGTCAAACCTACCACCAGATGGGCCTTACAGGGCTACAGACGATGGAAGGAATCCAACAGCGCAAGGATGTCAAAGTGCTTAGCGATGCTAAGTACAAAGATCTGGTGAAGCGAAAAATCAAGGGAAGACTGGCAACGGTACGCTGGTGGGTCAACTTGCACTTAACGTTCAAGTACCATCTGCACCACCGTACTCCGACGGGGTTGTTCATCGAGAAGCAACTTGACCAGGAAGCAATGGAAGAACAGAAACGGCATCAGGAGCGATGGTTTAACTACGTGACTGACGCGATGCTTTGTTACTCCAGCGCATTCTGTATGAGCGTCATGGAAGGGCGAGAGGGGAGCGGAAACGCCAACATTCGTCGTTACATGGCCGCGACCAGAAGGAAGGCTTATACGGCCCTCTGCGAGCTCTTGGACAATACTGACGCCCAGTGGGTGAATGATGTGGTCCAGAGTGCCGTAGGGCAGTATGAGGCGATACAGGCAGCCCTAACCGAAGGTTCCGCGCTTGCTATCTATCTCGACTGGATCAACCTACTGTCAAAACGCCATCCAGCCTCTTTGGAGCGACATGTCAGAACGATGATCAAGGCGGTTCAACGCTTACATCGCCGCGACGACACAGAGTTGCAAAGAGGACAGCAAGGCTTGTCCTTGGCCGCATAAAAAGCCCTCCTTCGGGAGGGCTTTTTCTTTTGCACCCCAAAAGGGCAATTACAGCGTTTTACCCTTTTAGGTGGCTGTCATACTCTTTGTTCATTGTCAGCGCTTGCTGGCTATAACGGTAGCTGGCCCAAAACAGCAATAACCTAACCCCTCGGGAGGAAACCCCTCCTGGGTTCTCTCCCACAAACAAAGGAGAGAAGCATGAGCCTAGACAAGTTAAGTCGGCTGGTGGACCAACAACGAAAGACCCAGGATGAAATCGACAATGAAATCATTCTGGCCGTCAAAGAGGTGTTGGCTACAAACTCAGTCGGTTTAGCCCGTGAGCTTGTTGGGGGTGTCCCGCAAGATCATCCATTCCATCCGTTTTTACTCGCTATAGCTAAGCAGCTTGACCCGAGATAACTAAGTAACCCAACCGGGTACACCAAGGCCCGGTCGGCTTTGGTGTACCTCCAACCAATTTTGGAGGCACTATGTCTAATTCAAATTTCGGCTTTCTAGCTCTGGCCTTGCGCCAACGCCTGATCAAACGCTGGTCACTGATGCACTCTGTTCAACCGGAGTCTGTGTTGGAACACAGCGCTGTTGTTACCCTGCTTTCCTACCTGGCTGGCAATATTGCCATTCAGCAAGGGAAGTCGGTGGATCTGGCAGTCATGCTTGCTCATGCTTCGTTGCATGATGCAGCCGAGGTTCTCTGTTCGGATGTTGTAACACCGGTCAAGAAAGCAAACGCTGTTTTGCAGCGTGAGTTTGAACGACTGGAAAAGGCCGCAGAGGACAAACTCATCCAGACTCTTCCCGAAGAACTCCAGGATGCAGTCGCCATAGCCTTCGCTCCCGGTGGCTATGAACAATCACTGGTTAAGGCCTGTGATACCTACTCCGCTTACATCAAGTGCAAACTTGAGGTGGCCGCAGGTAATGGCCTTGAGTTCCAGGATGCTCTCAGCAAAATGGAACGTGTTGTTGCTCAGGTGAAATCGGACTTCCCGGAAATCGACGCTCTGGACAAATGGTTTGGTAACGGACTCGGCCATTCAGTAGATAAACTGCTGGCAGGGGGTAACGATGACTAATCCAATCCCTGGCGACATCAAGATTAAGGACTTTGGCCGCGACCGGAAATTCCGTTCGGTTGATGAGCTTCAAAGCACTTTGTCAGAACAGTACAAAGGTCAGCATGTCAGCATCGTTTACCCTGCAAAGCCCAGCGGTTTACTCCGCACGGTTTTTGTCAGTGTCGATGATGCTGGTGGCGTGAATCGAACCTATGGGGACCAGTCTCCTGTCGATTTTTCTGCCATCAAAGATGACCTGTATGTACCAAGTGACCTGTAGGAGAGCACTAGCTATGGTGGTGATCATCGTAAACACAGGACACTATGAGTTTATCGGCCTTGGTGAGACCCACGGACAAGCCACAGAAGGGCTTTTGAAACGCTGGGACGAACACTGCGAACGTAATCCGGATGCTGAGTCTGGTTACATGCAGGAGCTGATAGAAGAAGGAAGCGCACAAGTTGTCGAGATGGAGCCCGGCTCCGCCGTAATTTACGGACTTGACGGCTAAGCCTTCTCAACTAACCCACTCGGGCGCATCATCCCGAGAGGGTGTGGTGCGTCCTAACCAAAAGGAATGCACTATGTCTAACTTTGAACAAGCTCTGGAGCGTACTGACGGTAAAACACTGATTCTCAGCAATGGGAGTAAGTGGGCAGGCCAAGACCCGGACAGCATTCAGACTTTACTGGATGTCCTGGGTGACAACGTTCTTGACCCGATGTTTGAGCAGTATCACTGTTATCGCCCATACCCGTTTGAACCAATGGTGAGGACGGGGCGAAATGGCGAAATGTTCCAGCCTTGGCTTGGGGCAGCCTGCTTCTTTGGGAACTTCCTGACCGTCTCTCATGTTTTCAACATCATCACGAAAGATGACGGTGTTGTTGAGGCCTTAACAGAGGCGATCCGGAAGAATATGGCGACTGAACAGTACCAGCAGAATGCCTATGAGCGTTATGCCGGTTGGTTCTACGCTGAAACCAGCGAAGGGTTAAGGCTAGTCTCTCCAAGTGAGGCTGCCGACATCCGAGCTGGCGCAGTTTCAAAGCTGCGTTACCCAAGAAACTTCGAGGTTATGAAAACTGCGGTTCTCAAAGGTCCTCGATTTGATACTGAATTAAGCCGCAAGGCTTCTTAACCCAAACATTAACCCCACGGGGGACATCGGTCCCTGAGGGGATGGTGTCTCCCTCTGAAATTAAGGAGATACCAATGATTAAACAGCATTTTCAAAACGAACTGGTTAAGTGTGGATACCCGGATGATCTGACGATTGAGTACAGTCTCGGATACTGCCAGGGGGATGGCGTAGCCTTCTACGGGGATTTGAGCGTTGATGACGTCAAAGCTCTCATGAATCGCCTATTCAGCACTGAGCCCGGCCAAGTGGATGCTGTCAGCCGCGTGAAGAACCTGATGGCACAGAAAGACATTGAGAATATGCTTTCTGTCCTCCGCGAATATGGTTCCTGTGACCTGTCCATTACTCGGAATAGTCACGGGCATCACTACAGCCATTGGAACTGCATGAACATCGACGACAACGTGGACTTCACAGGGATCTTCCCTGATGATGATTCCATGATTGGCACCGGCATTGAAGGGATTAACCAGGATATGGTCGAGCGCTGGCAAGACCTCTGGGAACGCTTTGTGCTGGAGCTGGCGGATGATGTAAAAAGTCTTTCCAAGAAGCTCGAAGCGGACGGGTACTCGCTGATCGAGGCCTCTCCATGCGAAGATGAAGTGGTTTGGGAACGGGCCACTGAAAACTACCTGGTGCGTGTTACTGAACTCCCTGAGCGGGATTTCGATATGGGCCACTGGGATGACGAAGTAAGAGACCAAACAATTTGTTCTATCCTGGAAGGGAAAGAGCGAGTGCTTGGCCTACGTGTTGAGGTACTCTCTCGTGAAAACGAGATTGTCCTGGGTGAAGAGAGTCTGCACGGCTTGACCGTTGCCAGTGATGACAAGAGCTACGCTGGCTACAGACGAGAACTTCTCCGGGGCGCTATCCAGCAAACCAGGGACTTTTTCTCTCGCCACCTCAAAGCGGCATAACAAGGCAGGGGGAAACCCCTGCTTTACTTCCCAAGTCTTCTTACTCATGGTTAAGCCATCAGTAAGCAGATTTTGTCCTCCCTGAGGGCGAAAGCGTGCGATAGCTGGTCGCCAAAAACAAACAGCAAATTAACGTTAATTTATTAATCCCTGCGGGAGTCTATCTCCTGCTGGAGATACCTCCCGTTATTTCTGGAGGTATCCATGAACAAATTCCAAGACTTTAAGTTGGTTTATCGTCAAGGTGGTCGTCGCTTAGAGCGTGTCTTTAAGGACACTCTTTACGCGAATGTGAAGCGTGTCGCTGACTCGTTTCCTCCGACCGTTCTTTGGCGCATTCAGCCAGCGTAAAACTCGGAACCTTAAAGCTCGGCTTTGGCCGTGACCTTTCAATAACCCATGCGGGTACACTTCCCCGCACGGGGTAGGTGTACCCATTAACTTTGGAGTACACCTTATGAACCAAGTAGCTAAATTGGACCTCGCCCAAATCCGTCAACAAGCCATCAATGATGGTCTGCTGGTGGACCAATCTTCCATCGGTAAACAAGCTGGTTTCCTGACCAATGTGGCAGTGACCCCGGCAATTGTCGATGGAGTATTTGGTGCAGATGGTAAGCACTCGGTAGAAGACTTCCTTTTCATGTTTTTGCAGCTTTGTGTTGCTCAAACAAAGGTCGCTTTTACCGACAACAAGAATTGGGGAAAGATTCGTCTTTATTACCCCATGCCCACTGTAGATGGCTTTTTCAAACCCACTGAGGTTGTGATTAAGTCAGATCCTGTAACCGCAGATGTCACAATCATGATGGCCTCGGAAGATGGCACTCATTTGTGCTTGTGATATTCACAAAATTCGCCTCCGTTTCGGGGGCGACCTTTTTAAACCCCTCGCCGGGGAGTTCTCCCCGGCTGGGGAGCCTCCTTGGCACATTCTCCCGGTGTCGGGGTTTCCTTAAAACCCTGGCGACGGGGGTTTAAGGAAGCCTCGATGCTGGGGTTCACGCTAAGGAGAAAACCTATGTCTTACTACAAAGCTGACACCGTTCGTGAAGCTGCAAACGGAAACTGGCTATTCATCCTGGCGGCCCTAGCGCCCCATCTTGAACCAGCTCTCCGTAAACCTGGTCGTCATGTTTCTTGTCCTATCCACGGCGGGAAAGATGGCTTCCGACTGTTCAAGGATGCCCACCTGACTGGTGGCGGCGTATGCAATACATGCGGTGCCAATCATGATGGTTTTGAGCTGCTGATGTGGCTCAATAACTGGGACTTTAAACAGTGCCTGAGCGAGGTTGGTGATTATCTGGGCGTTGAGAAAGAGCAACCCCAGTATCAACAAGCCGCTGCACCGACACGAGCTCCTGTCCAGGCCAAAGCGCCTGTTCAGCAAGAGCCTATGAAGGTGAATAACAAGGTTCTCGATTCCAAGAATCGTAAAAAATCCATTGCCGGTACTCTGATTGCCCACGGTAAAGCTCCTTATGAGCATAACGAAGACAACGAGCTCAGCTACTTTGCCTTCATCCGTGACAAGAGCGGTTTGGAACGCACCATCTGGGGCGTGGATCTTGAAAGAGCCATTGGTGAAAGTGAAGCCAAGTATGGGGATGAGATCGTCATGACAAACCTCGGGCGCGAGCCTGTAACTGTCGTCGTTGAAGTTAAGGACGAGCAGGGGAATGTTGTGAGAGAACAACCTATGCAAACGCATCGCAACACCTGGCTGGTGGAACGTCGCGGCGCTACGGTAACGCAGTTCCGCGCTCGCTCGAACGGTGGTGTTGAGCCGGTGAGTCACCATGTTGAGTCGGCCCCTGTGGTCAACCGCACGGTAGAAGCTCCGGCACCGCAAGTACAACATGCGGCCACACAACCGGAAGAGCAAAGCAGCGAAAACAAGCCGAAAGTTGTTCCGATGTTTCGTGAACAACCTAAGCCTTGGCTGCTTGAGCTCCAAGAAGAAATGGAGAAGAGAATGGAGCGCGAACGCGCTTACAGTGCTCGTCTCCGTGAGAAAATCGAGAAGGTATGGAACGAGTGTTTGCCGTTCTCCAGTCATGTGACTGAGCCAATGCGTCTGTACTTCAAAAACCGCGAGCTTCTGTTCAAGGTTGATGAAGTAGAAAAAACAGACTGTCTGCGGTTCAATCCGGCTATGGCCTACTACGACGAAGATGGCAATGAAGTTGGGAAATTCCCGGCTATCGTCTGCGCTATCCGAGATGTGGAAGGCAACCTGGTAACGCTCCACCGCACCTATCTCACCCAAAACGGTAAAAAAGCCAAGGTCGGCAACGCCAAGAAGATGATGCCCATTCCTGACGGTTTGGATGTCAATGGCGCGGCCATCCGCCTCGGTGAACCGACTGAGGGTATCCTGGGTGTTGCAGAAGGGCTGGAAACAGCCCTGTCAGCTTATCGAGTCACTCAAATCCCGGTTTGGTCAACGGTCAATGCGACCCTGATGGAGTCCTTCGAGGTTCCAGAAGGTGTTCACACCGTACTGATCTGGGCTGACAAAGATAAGTCTGTGACTGGTGAGAAGTCAGCGAACGTGCTGAAAGCCAAGCTGGAGAAGCGCGGCATTCGTGTGTACGTCCTGCTGCCTAAACTCCCGATCCCGCCCAGAGCGAAAGGGATTGACTGGAACGATGTCCTGATGAGTCAGGGAAGCCTCGGTTTCCCGAATGCTCGCTACCTGCGCGATTTCATTGCGAGAAGGAGAGCTGAGTATGGCCGTCATTGATGTCTCGAAGGTTGATACAACGCCTGGTAACGACGCGGTGTGCCCCTTTTCTCCCCCTGAGGGGTGGGAGGGGGACTCTGCGGCCTACGTTGAGCTTATGCGGTCTCGGTATCGTCATCTGATGCACGGCCAGAGAATGATGGTGACAGCCTCCTTCGCAAGAAGGGAGCCTATCCAAGTTACTGGCCCGTTTGCTGATGAAGCGACGAAGATCATTAACTCAATGAAGATGAACAAGGCGAAGCCAACAGCTTTGTCTGCCTAAAACTTTAACCCTGAGGGGGTGTTCATGCCCTCTCGGGCATGATTCGCCTCCTCTTCAACTATGGAGGTAATCATGAAAAAGTTTTTGCGTATTAAGACGTGGTTTGTGCGTCTTTTCTCTCCTGACAAGAAGACTCTGGGAGCTATCGGTGAAGACCTGCGTAAGGTCGCCGTAACAGCCATCGGTGTCGGTATTGTAGGATTGGCTGTATCTGGGGACACTATAACCGTCAAAGAAGCCGGTTTGGTGTTGGTCATTGGGGTTATCCTGTGGATCTATGGTATAATCTTAACCAAGGTCAGCAATTCCTAAGGGGGTCAAATGGACGCTTTCACATTAGGCATGTTGGGGTTGCTCATTTTTTTCACTGTCGTCACTGGCGGCAGTCTGTATCTCTACCATGAGAAACAGAAGGAAAAAAAGCATCACAACGCCTAAAGAGTAACTGCGATAATGAACGTAAAGGCCAGCAATAGCTGGCCTTTTTTTATACTTGCAGTTTGAAGTGTTACATGTCACGATGAAGTTGGTGTGACATGTAACGGTAAAGGTGTTTTTTTGAAAGTATCCAATGAAGATGCTCAGGCTACGGCGATCTATCTCCTCAGAGCTGCTTCGCGCCCAGCTTTCTGGCGTGACGTCCCATTCGATAAGAAACTTGAAGCCGTGGACAGCCTGAACAGCATGGGGCGATCACCATCAGAACTCACTGAATGGATTAATAAATATCTGACAGCAGAGCAAATCAATAAACTCGGGACATCAATTAGGCAACGTCGCAGAAGGGGATATGGTGTTGGTAAAAGCATAACTATAAGCGATAAAGCCCACAGGATTTTGAAGCGGTTGGCAGA
This sequence comes from Pseudocitrobacter faecalis, assembly GCF_965231525.1. Lineage (NCBI taxonomy): Bacteria > Pseudomonadati > Pseudomonadota > Gammaproteobacteria > Enterobacterales > Enterobacteriaceae > Pseudocitrobacter > Pseudocitrobacter faecalis. The sequence continues at coordinate 119,657 of NZ_CBDDNJ010000003.1, forward strand.
AGTCGATGGTTGCAATTTGTCAGAAGTGATAGAGAAACGCCTAGCCCGAGCTTATAAAAATACTTGGGACCACAAATAGAGTGGCACTAGGGGTTGCATTTTTAAAACCCGTGGTAGCATCTAAATGAACCCTAACGAATAGGGGTGCTGGCGGCGATGCCGACCATTATCCCGATAATGGAGAAATAGACCATGATGACACTGACTACTGTCTCGAAGAAAACTTCTAATAATTCAGCCCTTGTATTCTGGCGCGTTGGTACAAAACGGAAAGGCATCCTTGATGTTCGTATTGATTTTGACAACGAGGAGGCAGATCTTTTGGCTGAGCTCGTAGCCATTCGCTATCTGGCGCTGGACAAACAGGTTTTTTGCAGAGAGCCAGGTGCTGGTGCTGGTTACAAGCTGGTGGTATCCAAAGGTGCGATTAAAAAGCTGGCGCTGGGCAAATCCACCAAGGAGTTTGCATTCAAGTTTGCGGCTTGCCTCACTGGACGTTTAAAGGGCGCTACTATTGAAGTTTCGCAGAGCATGGAGTTTATGGATGAGCCGGGTGAGGGCAACGTTGAGCTCCTCGATGTGGACAAGCAAGCCTATACTCAAACCCATGACGAAATCTCTACACCGGCCATTGGTCCCGTCCTTGTTACTCAACATGCCATCGATCAGTATCAGGCCCGGATAACCTCTGGAGACCCTAAAAAACCGTGGGCCTCACTCGTTGGTCGCCTCCAGCATCCAGAGTTACAGGTTCAACCCTTTGACGAGAAAGTGGCTCGCCATAAAGCCAGAAAGTATGGCCGCGTAGATAACGTGGAAGTCTGGGGCCATAGAGATTCCAAGTTCAAGTACCTGATGGTGATCAACGACGACAACCAAAAACGTGTTCTTGTCACAGTGTTTGAGCGAAATGAGTAACCTGCTTCTCATTTGTTCTGAATACACAACCTCTCCAAATCACGTATTCATACCCTAAAAGGGCAAAAACGCAGTCGTTGATAACGACTCTCCCACCTGAAAATAGCTCCAGCATAAAAACTGGAGCTGTAAATGAGATCGAGACCTTCCCTTTTACTGATGCGAAACCTGCGGTCATTGGCCGTTGTGGTGCTCGCAACTTTGCCATGCGTTGCTTTTGCACAATGGCGGGTTGTAGCCGTGAGCACCGAAGTAGACAAAATGCGCTTCAACACCATCATAGACGCGCATTCCTTCATGAAGAATTATCGCTCTGGTGAGGAGCAAGGGAAGGGAACGCCAGTTGGGGATGCGCTTTATCCGGTTGCCAGTTATGGTGATGGCCGTTATGTCTCCAGGATCTGTTTTAAGTATCTAGGTGCTACTGGCGATTATGACCCCACTACCTGCACTGGCGACCCAGCTACGGTCTACTGGCGCTCAACCTATGTTCTGCCGGGTGAGATGGATAAAACACCGTTCCTGGACAGGGATCTCGGCTTACCAACAACGACCATGTGTGTAGGGAACCCTATCCATCTTGGCACCGGCAACAAGTTCCAGGCTGAACTGGATTATCAAAGCGGAGGCTCCGACCCTTTCACATTCACCAGATACTACAATAGCCACCTTCCTGATGAAGAGCTCGGCGGCTGGCGGCATACCTACTCGCGGAGCGTCGAGGTCAACGCCTCGAAGTACGGTGAGAACATGGTTGTCCTGCACCGGCCAGAAGGGCAACAACTCGCGTTCTACAACTCGTCCTCTGTCTGGGTGCCAACATGGAAAACCGATGATACCTTGACGAAGGATGCTACCGGCTGGCGTTACACTCAATCTGACGGGGTAGTCGAGGCCTATGATGAAACCGGACGACTGACCGGCATCGAGAAGCCCAACGGCAATCACATCACCCTGAGCTATCTGAACGGAGAGCTATCCTCGATCACTGACGGCTTTGGCCGCAACATCCAGTTCCAGCATCAAGATGGCCGCATGGTCAGTGTCACCGATCCTGCTGGTGGCAGTATTCAGTACCAGTACAACAGCGCTGGCAAGCTGGCGGAAGTGATCTACCAGGACAATACGAGCCGCAGCTATCTCTACGATGACCCGAATGCACCGGGTTTGCTCTCTGGGCTGGTGGACGAGAACGGCAACCGTTTCGCCACATGGGGATATGATGCTCAGGGGATGGCAGTTCTAAGTGAACACGCCGGGGGCGCAGAGAAGACTCAGGTAAGCTACAACGCTGACGGAAGCGTCTCTGTCACCAACGCCCTCGGCCACGTTCAGCGATATACCTACAGCCGTCACAACGGGATGCTCAAGCCTGATGTTGTTGAGGGTGCGCCGTGTACCGGCTTTGTGGGAGGCAAGGAAACCTACGTCTACGACAGCAAAGGCCTCGTCTCCAGCATTACAGATCGTGCTGGACAGAAGCGCACGTTCACCCATAACGACCGGGGATTGGAAACCACCCAGATAGACCAGGATGGGGGCAAGGTTACGACCGACTGGCTTCCTTCCAAGTCGCTCCCTGCAAAAATCACGGAACCAACCAGGATCACTGAGCTTACCTACGACACTCATCTCCGGGTGATAAGCCGCAAGGTCACAGATCGCAGCTCGGGCGCTTCCCGGACATGGACCTACACCTATGCCCCTGTTGGTACAGGAAAGCCGAGCCTGTTGGCCTCGGTTGATGGTCCGCGCACCGACGTCAGCGATGTTACGACATTTGACTACGATGACCAGGGCAACCTGATCCGGACAACAAACGCGCTGGGGCAGGTGATGCAGTTTGGTGACTACGACGCGAACGGTCGCGCCGGGACCATTCAGGGCGTCAACGGTGTAACCCAAACCCTCACCTATGACGCCAGAGGAAGACTTGTCAGCTCCACTGGACCAGAAGGAACCACGGCCTACAACTATGATGCTGTGGGCCTCCTGAGCTCGCTGACTAAGCCAAATGGTGCAACCGTCAGCTATGAGTACGACGCTGCACATCGGCTGGTGGCGGAAACAGATGCACAGGGCAACCGGCGCGAGCTTGAGCTCAATGACCTCGGGAACCCAGTAGAAGAGCGACTGCTCGATGCGCTGGGCCAGACCCGTTGGATAGAGCGCCGGATCTTCAACGAAATCGGCTGGCTCTCCAGTGTCTCCGACGCCTATAGCAATCAGTCATCGTTTTCCTACGATGTGGTGGCAAACCTGATACAGGAGACCAGTCCCTCTGGTAACACACACTCCTACAAGTACGACGGCTTCCATCACCGGACACAAACGACCGATCCACTCGGGAAGGTCACGCAGGTGCTCTACAAGGATACCGGCGATGTTTACCGTGTCTCCGACCCTCGTTCGCGCCTGACCTACTACAGCTACAACGGCTTTGGCGAAGTGACTCAGGTCCGGAGCCCGGACACCGGCACCACCGACATTACCTATGACGAAGCCGGTAACGTGGCAACGCGCAAGACGGCCAAGGGACAAACCACAAGCTACAGCTACGACGCGCTGAACCGGATCATCGAGGCATCCAGCGGTGTCGCTGGCGAATCGCCAATTCTGTACGGGTACGACGAAGCAACCTCACCATACGGCATGGGCCGCTTGACCTCAGTCGATGATGGCAACGGTGTCCGGAGATATGGCTATACACCCGAAGGATGGTTGGCTTACGAGACCTGGGAAACCCACGGGCAGAGCCTTACTACCCAGTACCAATACGATGGTGCAGGCCTCATCACGAAGATCACGTATCCCAGTGGTCGTGAGGTTTCCTACACCCGTGATTTAGCCGGTGACGTCATCGAGGTGGCAACGACACAAGCAGGCACCACAACAAGCCTGGCAAGCCAGATCGAGCGAGCGCCCTTTGGCCCCGTCACCAGTATGGTCAGATGGAACGGCATTTCAGAAAGTCGCTCTTTGGATCTCAATTACCGAGTCACCGGCATCGACGCTACTAGAGTGCATTCGCTGGTCTATCGGTACACGCCAGACTCGTTGATTTCAGCCATAGACGACAATCTGGGGTCGTCTCAGAAAACGGAATCTATGGTCACTCCCGTTTTTGCAACACCGATTTTGACGATAAATTGGCTTGCTTGAATCTATCCGGCGTCTGAATGGGATTTTATTCCCGCGCCTCGATGAGTTCCGCGCCTGATGAACCTCCAGAAAATATACGGCTTCAATGAGCCTTTCCGTTTTACAGGTTCCTCAACAGGCCGGTGGGCCGTTAGTATCATCAATATCAGTATTCGCAAAACCAGATCAGTGATTCTTTAAACCGGTGTATTTCTGCCGTTATGCTACATAAGTTTGCTGTCGTGCCGTTAGGGCCCAGGCTATTCTGGCCAGCTTGTTTGCCAGAGCACAAGTGACGACAAAGTTGCTTTTCCTACACAGTAGATCCCTGACCCAATCGGCCAATTTGCCAGACTGGTGTTCCAGTTTTTGTATGAATACCCTGGCACATTGAACCAACAAAGTTCGGATCTTTTTGTTACCTCGCTTACTAATTCCCAGCAATGTCGTCCGACCTCCCGTGCTGTACTGTCGAGGCACTAGCCCTGTTGCCGCCGCAAAGTCACGACTGCTGGCGTACTGCTTCCCGTCGCCAATCTCAGTTGAAATAGTACTCGCTGTCAGTGTTCCGACGCAGGGAATGCTCAGCAAGCGCTGTCCAATCTCATCTTCGTCCAACTTTCGTTTCAACTGGGATTCCAAATCTTTAATCTGCTCAACAAGATAGTGATAATGCTGTTGTAATTTCAGCAATAACTGGCTGAGGTATAGAGGCAAACTATTGTCCTCAAGAAGGGTACTCAGTCGGCTAATAACGGCAGCTCCTCGTGGAACGCTGATGCCAAATTCCAGCAGAAAAGCATGCATCTGATTGGTTGTTTTTACCTTATCCTGAACCAAGGATTCACGGACACGATGCAGCGCACGCATTGCCTGCTGAGATTCAGTTCTGGGCTGTACAAAACGCATAGACGGACGCGATGCAGCTTCACAAATAGCTTCGGCGTCGACAAAGTCGTTTTTGTTACTTTTAACGAATGGACGGACAAATTGTGGTGATATCAGCTTAGGAAAATGCCCCAACTCTTCCAACTTGCGTGCCATAAAGTGAGAGCCACCACAGGCTTCCATTGCGATGGTTGTAGCGGGGCATGTCGCCAAAAATTCGATTAACTTTGGCCGTGTAAATTTTTTACGGTAAACAGCCTTGCCGCGACGATCCTGGCAATGAATATGGAAAGAGTTTTTACCCAGATCGATACCAATGAGCGCAATGTTTTCCATGATAGTTCTCCGAATGAAAGCCTATCCTCAGCATAGTACCGGGAAGGAGGGAGTGACCATCTCATTAAATAAAGCACGCTAAGCCGGTGGCAGCGGTCGCAATGGCCTAAACTTCCCCGCACCGACCTTGGCGCTGCTGCGCCATAGGTAATCGCCGGTCAGGTTGATGTGCTCCCACCCCAGCGGCGACAGATATTGCAACAATGTGTCGTCCAGCGCCGTGCCGTTGCCACGCAAAGCACTGGTGGCACGCTCCAGATATACCGTGTTCCACAACACGATGGCCGCCGTCACCAGATTGAGGCCGCTGGCCCGGTAGCGCTGCTGCTCAAAACTGCGGTCGCGGATTTCACCCAATCGGTAGAAGAAGACCGCCCTGGCCAGCGCGTTGCGCGCCTCGCCCTTATTCAGCCCCGCATGGACGCGGCGGCGCAGCTCCACGCTTTGCAGCCAATCCAAAATGAACAGCGTGCGCTCGATGCGCCCCAGCTCGCGCAACGCCACGGCCAAGCCGTTCTGGCGCGGGTAGCTGCCGAGTTTGCGCAGCATCAGCGAAGCCGTTACCGTGCCTTGCTTGATGGAGGTGGCCAGCCGCAGAATTTCATCCCAATGGGCGCGTATTTGCTTGATGTTCAGCCTGTCGCTGCTAATCATCGGCTTGAGCGCGTCATAGGCGGCATCGCCCTTGGGGATGAATAGCTTGGTTTCGCCCAAGTCACGGATACGCGGCGCGAAGCGAAATCCCAGCAAATGCATCAAGCCAAACACGTGATCGGTGAAGCCTGCCGTGTCGGTGTAGTGTTCCTCGATGCGCAAGTCCGACTCGTGGTACAGCAGGCCATCAAGCACGTAAGTTGAATCACGAATGCCCACGTTGACCACCTTGGCACTGAAGGGCGCGTACTGGTCGGAGATATGGGTGTAGAAAGTCCGTCCTGGACTGCTTCCATACTTCGGGTTGATATGACCAGTGCTTTCTGCTTTGCTGCCGGTTCTGAAGTTCTGGCCGTCCGACGATGACGTGGTGCCGTCACCCCAGTTGCCGGCGAAGGGTTGCCGAAACTGCGCATTCACCAGCTCGGCCAGCGCCGTCGAATAGGTTTCATCGCGGATGTGCCAGGCTTGCAGCCAAGACAGCTTGGCGTAGGTGGTGCCAGGGCAGGACTCGGCCATTTTGGTCAGACCCAGGTTGATCGCGTCGGCCAGGATCGTCGTCAACAGCAAGGTTTTGTCCTTGGCCGTGTCGCTGGTCTTCAGGTGTGTGAAGTGGCGGGTGAAGCCCGTCCATTCATCGACCTCCATCAGCAACTCGGTGATTTTGAGGTGCGGCAGCAGCATAGCTGTCTGGTCGATCATGGCTTGCGCGGCGTCTGGTACTGCCGCGTCCAGCGGCGTGATCTTCAGGCCTGACGCGGTGGTGATGATGGCATCCGGTAAGTCGTTGGCCGCAGCCATGCGGTTGACTGTGGCGAGTTGCGCCTCCAACAATTCCAACCGGTCATGCAGGTATTGGTCGCAGTCGGTGGCCACTGCCAGCGGCAATTCGCTGGCCAGCTTCAAAGTGGCGAACTTCTCGACCGGCACCAGGTATTCGTCGAAGTCCTTGAACTGGCGAGAACCCTGCACCCAGACATCACCGGAGCGCAGCGCGTTCTTCAGCTCCGACAGGGCGCATAACTCGTAGTAACGCCGGTCGATGCCGTCGTCGGTCAGAACCAGCTTTGCCCAGCGCGGCTTGATGAATGCGGTTGGCGCATCGGCGGGCACCTTGCGCGCGCTGTCGCTGTTCATGCCGCGCAGCATGTCGATGGCATCGAGCACACCCTTGGCGGCGGGCGCAGCCCGCAATTTGAGCACGCCCAGGAACTGCGGCGCGTAGCGGCGTAGCGTGGCATAGCTTTCACCGATGTGGTGCAGGAAATCAAAGTCGGCAGGCCGCGCCAATGTTTGCGCTTCGGTGACGCTGGCGGCGAAGGTGTCCCAGGGCATAACGGCCTCGATGGCGGCGAACGGATCGCTGCCGCTTTGCTTGGCCTCAATCAACGCTTGACCGATGCGCCCATACATCCGCACCTTGTCGTTGATCGCCTTGCCGGAAGCCTGGAACTGCTGCTGATGCTTGTTCTTGGCCGCGTTGAACAGCTTGCCGATGATGCGATCGTGAAGGTCGATGATTTCATCGGTGACGGTGGCCATGCCTTCGATGGCCAGCGCTACCAGCGTGGCATAGCGTCGTTGCACCTCGAACTTTGCCAGATCAGCAGGCGTCATCTGGCCACCTTCACGAGCGATTTTGAGCAGGCGGTTCTGGTGAACCTGCCGCTCGATGCCTGCGGGCAGATCAAGTGCTTGCCAGGATTTCAGGCGCTCAATATGTTCGAGCATGTGGCGAGAGTTCGGTTTGGCAGGCGACTGGCGCAGCCATGCCAGCCACGTCACTTTACTGCCGTCCTTGCGCTTGAGAAGTTCGTCCAGGCGCTGACGGTGGGGTGATAACAAAGAATCGGTCAGCGCCGCGTAAATGCGTCGGTTGGCACGGGTGATGGCCTCGGCGCTTGCGCGCTCGATGGCATTCATGGCGGGCAGGATAATGCTCTGCCGCCGCAGATTCTCGACAAGTGCGCTCGCCAGCACGATGCCTTTGTCGGTCTGCAAGGCCAGCTCGGTCAATGTATGCACGGCTTGCCGATAGTGGCTCATGGTGAAGGGCTTGAACCCAAAAACCGTTTGCAGCTCGACCAAGTGCTCCCGCCGTGTCTGTTCGCGCTGGCCGTACTCGCTCCAACTTTCCACTGGCATCTTGAGTTGCGCGGCCACCATGCGCAACAGGGGCGGAAACGGAGGCTCATCGACGCCCAAAAAGGTGCCAGGGAATCGCAAGTAGCAAAGCTGCACAGCGAAGCCCAATCGATTCGCGGCGCCGCGACGCTGACGGATCACCGACAGGTCGGTTTCGTTGAACGTGTAGTGCCGTATCAGTTCGTCTTTGGCATCTGGCAGTGCCAGCAGGCTTTCGCGCTCGGTGGCGGACAGGATTGAGCGGCGTGGCATGGTCAGTCTTCCCGCAGGTACTGGTACAAGGTTTCGCGGCTGATGCCGAAGTCACGGGCCACCAAGGTTTTTTGGTCGCCTGCCGCAACTCGCCGTTTCAACTCGGCAATTTGTTCGCTGTTCAGCGATTTCTTTCGTCCCCGGTAGGCACCGCGCTGCTTGGCCAGCACGATTCCCTCGCGCTGACGTTCGCGGATCAGGGCGCGCTCGAACTCAGCGAAGGCTCCCATGACCGACAGCATCAGATTGGCCATCGGTGAGTCCTCGCCGGTGAACTTCAGCCCTTCTTTGACGAACTCCATGCGCACGCCCCGTTGTGTCAGCCCTTGGACGATGCGGCGCAGGTCATCAAGGTTGCGTGCCAGCCTGTCCATGCTATGCACCACCACGGTGTCGCCCTCGCGGACGAAGGCCAGCAGCCTTTCCAGCTCGGGACGCTGGGTGTCCTTGCCAGAAGCCTTGTCGGTGAACACCCGCGCCACCTGAACACCCTCCAATTGCCGTTCCGGGTTCTGGTCGAAGCTGCTGACGCGGACATAGCCGATGCGTTGACCTTGCAAGATGCCTCCAAAGGCAAAAGTGTCAGGATGAAATCTATTACCTTTGACGGAATATGTCAATCAATAGGAAATTTAACTCTATTCTGACATCGTTTGCACATGGCATCTGACATCAAGTTTGTCGTTTTCAGAAGACGGCTGCACTGAACGTCAGAAGCCGACTGCACTATAGCAGCGGAGGGGTTGGATCCATCAGGCAACGACGGGCTGCTGCCGGCCATCAGCGGACGCAGGGAGGACTTTCCGCAACCGGCCGTTCGATGCGGCACCGATGGCCTTCGCGCAGGGGTAGTGAATCCGCCAGGATTGACTTGCGCTGCCCTACCTCTCACTAGTGAGGGGCGGCAGCGCATCAAGCGGTGAGCGCACTCCGGCACCGCCAACTTTCAGCACATGCGTGTAAATCATCGTCGTAGAGACGTCGGAATGGCCGAGCAGATCCTGCACGGTTCGAATGTCGTAACCGCTGCGGAGCAAGGCCGTCGCGAACGAGTGGCGGAGGGTGTGCGGTGTGGCGGGCTTCGTGATGCCTGCTTGTTCTACGGCACGTTTGAAGGCGCGCTGAAAGGTCTGGTCATACATGTGATGGCGACGCACGACACCGCTCCGTGGATCGGTCGAATGCGTGTGCTGCGCAAAAACCCAGAACCACGGCCAGGAATGCCCGGCGCGCGGATACTTCCGCTCAAGGGCGTCGGGAAGCGCAACGCCGCTGCGGCCCTCGGCCTGGTCCTTCAGCCACCATGCCCGTGCACGCGACAGCTGCTCGCGCAGGCTGGGTGCCAAGCTCTCGGGTAACATCAAGGCCCGATCCTTGGAGCCCTTGCCCTCCCGCACGATGATCGTGCCGTGATCGAAATCCAGATCCTTGACCCGCAGTTGCAAACCCTCACTGATCCGCATGCCCGTTCCATACAGAAGCTGGGCGAACAAACGATGCTCGCCTTCCAGAAAACCGAGGATGCGAACCACTTCATCCGGGGTCAGCACCACCGGCAAGCGCCGCGACGGCCGAGGTCTTCCGATCTCCTGAAGCCAGGGCAGATCCGTGCACAGCACCTTGCCGTAGAAGAACAGCAAGGCCGCCAATGCCTGACGATGCGTGGAGACCGAAACCTTGCGCTCGTTCGCCAGCCAGGACAGAAATGCCTCGACTTCGCTGCTGCCCAAGGTTGCCGGGTGACGCACACCGTGGAAACGGATGAAGGCACGAACCCAGTGGACATAAGCCTGTTCGGTTCGTAAACTGTAATGCAAGTAGCGTATGCGCTCACGCAACTGGTCCAGAACCTTGACCGAACGCAGCGGTGGTAACGGCGCAGTGGCGGTTTTCATGGCTTGTTATGACTGTTTTTTTGTACAGTCTATGCCTCGGGCATCCAAGCAGCAAGCGCGTTACGCCGTGGGTCGATGTTTGATGTTATGGAGCAGCAACGATGTTACGCAGCAGGGCAGTCGCCCTAAAACAAAGTTAACCCAGGATGAGAACCTTGAAAGTATCATTGATGGCTGCGAAAGCGAAAAACGGCGTGATTGGTTGCGGTCCAGACATACCCTGGTCCGCGAAAGGGGAGCAGCTACTTTTTAAAGCATTGACCTACAATCAGTGGCTTCTGGTGGGTCGCAAGACGTTTGAATCTATGGGCGCACTCCCCAATAGGAAATACGCGGTCGTTACCCGCTCAGGTTGGACATCAAATGATGACAATGTAGTTGTATTTCAGTCAATCGAAGAGGCCATGGACAGGCTAGCTGAATTCACCGGTCACGTTATAGTGTCTGGTGGCGGAGAAATTTACCGAGAAACATTACCCATGGCCTCTACGCTCCACTTATCGACGATCGACATCGAGCCAGAGGGGGATGTTTTCTTCCCGAGTATTCCAAATACCTTCGAAGTTGTTTTTGAGCAACACTTTACTTCAAACATTAACTATTGCTATCAAATTTGGAAAAAGGGTTAACAAAGCTATGCAATCGACGGCAAAAAGCTTCGTTCGCTTCGCGCACTACGCCTTTTCCGCGATTGATAGCGACGTTATGTGAATATTGAAATGAGCATTCCAAAGAAAGGAAGTAGAAAAATTATCGTGGGCGAAAATGAGTTTTTGTGGCTCATTAGGTCAAAACTCACATATTCGCAGGACTGTTTAGGTACAGAAATGACTGCGGTCGTTGAACCGGATGCCGGTCCTCACTGATGAAGAAGTGAACACCGTACGGGAATCGTGCCGGCAGCTTGGAGCTATCGGCCGGAACCTCAACCAGGTGGCCAGGGCCTTGAACATCGAGTTCAGGGAAAGTGACAAGCTCAAGCAAGAGGCCATCGAAAAACTGGCCGAACGGATCGACCAGCATTTGGACCATGTGTCTGAGCTGTTCGATAAGACCTGGAGCCGGTGGCACGATTGTCATTTTCAGAAGACGACTGCACCAGTTGATTGGGCGTAATGGCTGTTGTGCAGCCAGCTCCTGACAGTTCAATATCAGAAGTGATCTGCACCAATCTCGACTATGCTCAATACTCGTGTGGGCTCTGTTGCAAAAATCGTGAAGCTTGAGCATGCTTGGCGGAGATTGGACGGACGGAACGATGACGGATTTCAAGTGGCGCCATTTCCAGGGTGATGTGATCCTGTGGGCGGTGCGCTGGTATTGTCGCTATCCGATCAGCTATCGCGACCTTGAGGAAATGCTGGCGGAACGCGGCATTTCGGTCGACCATACGACGATCTATCGCTGGGTCCAGTGCTACGCCCCGGAGATGGAGAAGCGGCTGCGCTGGTTCTGGCGGCGTGGCTTTGATCCGAGCTGGCGCCTGGATGAAACCTACGTCAAGGTGCGGGGCAAGTGGACCTACCTGTACCGGGCAGTCGACAAGCGGGGCGACACGATCGATTTCTACCTGTCGCCGACCCGCAGCGCCAAGGCAGCGAAGCGGTTCCTGGGCAAGGCCCTGCGAGGCCTGAAGCACTGGGAAAAGCCTGCCACGCTCAATACCGACAAAGCGCCGAGCTATGGTGCAGCGATCACCGAATTGAAGCGCGAAGGAAAGCTGGACCGGGAGACGGCCCACCGGCAGGTGAAGTATCTCAATAACGTGATCGAGGCCGATCACGGAAAGCTCAAGATACTGATCAAGCCGGTGCGCGGTTTCAAATCGATCCCCACGGCCTATGCCACGATCAAGGGATTCGAAGTCATGCGAGCCCTGCGCAAAGGACAGGCTCGCCCCTGGTGCCTGCAGCCCGGCATCAGGGGCGAGGTGCGCCTTGTGGAGAGAGCTTTTGGCATTGGGCCCTCGGCGCTGACGGAGGCCATGGGCATGCTCAACCACCATTTCGCAGCAGCCGCCTGATCGGCGCAGAGCGACAGCCTACCTCTGACTGCCGCCAATCTTTGCAACAGAGCCTCCGTCGCCATGCTCACCTCGCTTTGGTGCACACGAGTATTGAGCATAGTCGAGATTGGTGCAGATCACTTCTGATATTGAACTGTCAGGAGCTGGCTGCACAACAGCCATTACGCCCAATCAACTGGTGCAGTCGTCTTCTGAAAATGACACTGTTTGTATATAATCATGAAAAAATGGTGAGTAGAGTTTCAGGGTAACAGGGGATGCTTATGTCGGTTTTCCACAACTGGCTACTTGAGATCGCATGTGAGAATTACTTCGTCTACATCAAACGCCTTTCCGCCAACGATACCGGCGCAACAGGTGGTCACCAGGTAGGGCTTTATATCCCTTCAGGTATCGTTGAAAAACTCTTTCCGTCTATCAACCATACCCGTGAACTGAACCCTTCGGTTTTTCTCACCGCACATGTGTCATCGCATGATTGCCCTGACAGCGAAGCCAGGGCAATTTATTATAACAGCCGTCATTTTGGTAAAACCCGGAATGAAAAAAGGATTACCCGCTGGGGTAGAGGCAGCCCACTTCAGGATCCTGAAAATACAGGGGCTCTGACGCTCCTGGCTTTCAAGCTTGATGAGCAAGGGGGGGACTGTAAGGAAGTAAATATTTGGGTATGCGCCAGCACTGATGAAGAGGACGTCATTGAGACCGCTATTGGTGAAGTTATACCCGGAGCGCTTATATCCGGCCCCGCAGGACAGATTCTAGGCGGACTATCTCTACAGCAAGCGCCAGTAAATCATAAATATATTCTACCTGAAGACTGGCACCTGCGCTTTCCGTCGGGAAGTGAAATTATTCAGTATGCAGCCAGCCATTATGTGAAAAATTCCCTTGATCCGGATGAGCAACTTCTTGACCGCCGGCGCGTGGAGTACGACATATTTCTATTGGTTGAGGAACTGCATGTTCTGGATATCATCCGGAAAGGATTTGGCTCTGTGGATGAATTTATTGCGCTGGCCAATTCTGTCAGCAATCGCCGTAAATCCAGAGCCGGGAAGTCGCTGGAACTGCACCTGGAGCATCTATTCATTGAGCACGGCCTGCGACACTTTGCGACGCAGGCCATCACAGAAGGTAATAAAAAACCCGATTTCCTTTTCCCTTCCGCAGGGGCTTACCACGATACTGAGTTTCCCGTAGAAAATCTGCGCATGCTGGCAGTCAAGACTACCTGTAAGGATCGCTGGCGTCAGATACTGAATGAGGCCGATAAAATTCATCAGGTGCATCTGTTTACACTCCAGGAGGGAGTTTCTCTGGCTCAATATCGGGAGATGCGGGAGTCGGGTGTCAGATTGGTCGTGCCATCATCTCTGCACAAAAAATACCCGGAGGCGGTGAGAGCTGAGCTAATGACGCTAGGTGCGTTTATTGCTGAGCTGACAGGGCTTTACGCAGATATTCCATAGATTATCTCCCGGCATAAATACCGGGAGGAGCGATCAGATTCGTTCAACCTTGCACGAATCGGCATTAACCGCTTTCAGGATATAAGGTTCAAGCAGTTTGGCTACGGCTTCAAACACGGGCACCACTACGGAGTTACCGAACTGCCTGTACGACTGAGTGTCTGACACAGGAATGCGAAAAGGCCTGCCATCTACTTTTTCAAAACCCATAAGGCGCGCGCACTCTCGCGGAGTCAGCCTGCGGGGCCGATGCGCCTGATTTTCTTCGTTCGCGAAGTCTGTTTCACCTGTGGCCATATCCCAGCCACGGTCTATCAGAATTTCAGACCCGTCTTTGTGATAGCGAGCAGAAAGCGTACGGGCAATGCTTTCTTTATTTTCAGGATTAACGAGGCCAAAACCGAATCCGTTACCCTTAGCTGCGTGCTTTTTGGCGTAGTTATAGAGATACTCCCAGAGTTTCGGCGTCAGTATATATTTGCTGTCAACCACGGGTTCCAGCAGTTCGCCAAATGACGGACGCTGTTCCGGATAAAAACGACTAATATCGCGCAGGGTAAAGCCCTGGTGAATGTTCAGATCACGGCGGAAACCGACCAAAACGATACGTTCTCGGTGCTGAGGTAAAAAGTGTTTTCCGTCGATAACTTTAGGATCGTTTTTGCCCATCTCAGCTGCATCCGCAACTTCATAGCCAAGTTCGTCGAGGGTATCCATGATGACTTTAAAGGTTTTACCCTTGTCATGGCTCTTCAGGTTTTTAACGTTTTCAAGAACAAAGATGGCAGGTTTTTTTGCGCGGATAATACGCGCCACATCGAAGAAAAGCGTTCCCTGAGCCTCACATTCGAAACCATGCGCGCGCCCGAGCGAGTTTTTCTTGCTTACGCCCGCAAGGCTGAACGGTTGACAGGGGAAACCTGCTAGAAGTACATCATGATCCGGCACATGCTCATTAATGTAAGCATAGGCATCGTTTTCAGGTACTTCAGGTTTATCACTGAGCGTGACTTCCCGAATATCTAGATTGAAAGTGTGTTCCTGAGCATCGTTAAACCAGTTAGCTTTATATGTGCGCACAGCCTCTTTATTCCATTCACTGGTAAAAACGCACTGGCCACCGATGGTTTCGAAGCCCTTCCGTATACCTCCAATCCCAGCAAACAGGTCAATAAACCGGAAGGCATAGTCAGGGTGATGTGCAGGCGCTTCCGGAAGCATTTTTCGTAGAAGTTCCTCTTCGGCTAACGTCAGCGTCTTAGGTGAGCACTTACCATTAATCCAGCGATTAAGAGTCTCGCGACTCCACTCATTTTTACCAACTTTTCTAAGCAGTTCAGCCACGTACTTCTGGTCATAGATTTCCAGCACCTGCCCGAGCAGCTTTTTATCATTTTCCTGTCGCAGTTGTTCTTCCGCTTCTGCTTTCTCAAGCAGATCCTGCGCCAGTAATTCAAATTCAGACATATTGCCTCCATTGGGTCTTATGGGTGAAACTGTATCACTCATTTGACCCAGATTGAATGTTTTTATCTGGATATTTAAACAGGTTTATTGTTAGGTAACGCACGTTGGCCACGCTGGAGCGTCTTCTGGGCCTGCTGTCGGCCTTTGAGGTCGTGGTATGGATGACGGATGGCTGGCCGCTGTATGAATCCCGCCTGAAGGGAAAGCTGCACGTTATCAGCAAGCGTTACACTCAGCGCATTGAGCGACATAACCTGAATCTGAGACAACATCTGGCAAGGCTGGGACGGAAGTCACTGTCGTTCTCAAAATCGGTGGAGCTGCATGACAAGGTCATCGGGCATTATCTGAACATAAAACACTATCAGTAAGTTGGAGTCATTACCGGTTCTCTTTGTCTTTTAGTGATTCTATAAACCTCATTACGTCTGAATATAAAAATCTATTATTTGATTTATGTGGCTCATGAGGTTGTGGGATGGTCTTGTTTTTGAATGTGCCAGTTTTCTTAATGGCAAAGATTAACTCACCTTCTGTTATTCCTAACATTTCAGCAAATGTTTTTGCTTCTATAGTTACTGACTTCATTTAATTAACTCTCATGGTATCGATTTTCTTTACCGGCATCTTTAACAATGGTGCTCGTTTCTAGTGTTGCTGCGGTACGCTTCATCATCGTCTGCGGGGCGGTTGCGATAGTGAAGGAGCTGCCGGGCGTGAGCAAATCTATCAGGCGCTGGCCGCTGATAATCTCCATCCGTTCACTGGCAATACTGACAGATTTTGAACCTGCGCCGGTTTTCCCGGTATGGCAAAACAGACCGCGACAGTTATGACGTTTAAGCAACTTCTCGAACTCCTGTACGTGCTGTAAAGCAATATGGCCGCGATAGCGTTTAGCCTGAATAAGATAGCGATATTTTCCTATTATTACCTGGCCGTCAATGCCTCCATCGCCGGTATAGCGTTTGTTTCTGATGGTTCTGAAGCCATGCGCTTCAAATCCTTCCAGCAACAGTTCTTCAAACACAAAAGGATCAATTTTCCTCAGGTAGTTAATTTTTTGGGCACTGTTGCAAATAGTCGGTGGTGATAAACTTATCATCCCCTTTTGCTGATGGAGCTGCACATGAACCCATTCAAAGGCCGGCATTTTCAGCGTGACATCATTCTGTGGGCCGTACGCTGGTACTGCAAATACGGCATCAGTTACCGTGAGCTGCAGGAGATGCTGGCTGAACGCGGAGTGAATGTCGATCACTCCACGATTTACCGCTGGGTTCAGCGTTATGCGCCTGAAATGGAAAAACGGCTGCGCTGGTACTGGCGTAACCCTTCCGATCTTTGCCCGTGGCACATGGATGAAACCTACGTGAAGGTCAATGGCCGCTGGGCGTATCTGTACCGGGCCGTCGACAGCCGGGGCCGCACTGTCGATTTTTATCTCTCCTCCCGTCGTAACAGCAAAGCTGCATACCGGTTTCTGGGTAAAATCCTCAACAACGTGAAGAAGTGGCAGATCCCGCGATTCATCAACACGGATAAAGCGCCCGCCTATGGTCGCGCGCTTGCTCTGCTCAAACGCGAAGGCCGGTGCCCGTCTGACGTTGAACACCGACAGATTAAGTACCGGAACAACGTGATTGAATGCGATCATGGCAAACTGAAACGGATAATCGGCGCCACGCTGGGATTTAAATCCATGAAGACGGCTTACGCCACCATCAAAGGTATTGAGGTGATGCGTGCACTACGCAAAGGCCAGGCCTCAGCATTTTATTATGGTGATCCCCTGGGCGAAATGCGCCTGGTAAGCAGAGTTTTTGAAATGTAAGGCCTTTGAATAAGACAAAAGGCTGCCTCATCGCTAACTTTGCAACAGTGCCTTTTTTCCTGCGGTGTACGACGCCGACGCCGCTCAGGTCCTGATAACACTCCAACCATCTTATCGTTCTGACTGGTATTAAACATAGTTCCAAGACTACCTCTTATTTTAAGAGAGTCGAAGTGTCTGGTGATCTATGGGGCCAGTCTAGCCCTCTTCCAAGTGTAGGGAGATATAGTCAAAGTTTGCTTCTCCGCCGATGAGTCCGCCCTGCGTCGGATAGTCCGATTTTTTACCGGCGAAGCACGGCTCTCCTAACCCTATCTAAAGCGAATAACTTTTTTCAACAGGGCCGCGTGCCAATGCAAGAGCGATAGGCGCTCTACGCGCCAATTTGACCACTTAAAACAGGTAAATTGAGGGGTTGTAATGTGTTGATGTAACAGGCTTTTATTTTAATGTCTTGGCATATGTATAATGGTAGTCTAGCCCTCCTTTCAACAAGGAGTACTCATGGAAACCTACAATCATACATATCGGCACCACAACTTTTCACATAAAGACTTAAGTGATCTCACCTTCACCGCTTGCACATTCATTCGCAGCGACTTTCGACGTGCTAACTTGCGTGATACGACATTCGTCAACTGCAAGTTCATTGAACAGGGTGATATCGAAGGCTGCCACTTTGATGTCGCAGATCTTCGTGATGCAAGTTTCCAACAATGCCAACTTGCGATGGCAAACTTCAGTAATGCCAATTGCTACGGTATAGAGTTCCGTGCGTGTGATTTAAAAGGTGCCAACTTTTCCCGAACAAACTTTGCCCATCAAGTGAGTAATCGTATGTACTTTTGCTCAGCATTTATTTCTGGATGTAATCTTTCCTATGCCAATATGGAGAGGGTTTGTTTAGAAAAATGTGAGTTGTTTGAAAATCGCTGGATAGGAACGAACCTAGCGGGTGCATCACTGAAAGAGTCAGACTTAAGTCGAGGTGTTTTTTCCGAAGATGTCTGGGGGCAATTTAGCCTACAGGGTGCCAATTTATGCCACGCCGAACTCGACGGTTTAGATCCCCGCAAAGTCGATACATCAGGTATCAAAATTGCAGCCTGGCAGCAAGAACTGATTCTCGAAGCACTGGGTATTGTTGTTTATCCTGACTAATTGCTTTGATGTGTGATTTTAAACGCTCAAATTTATAAAACGAATAATATTGTCAACCTTGCAATAATAGACATAGGGACAACCATGTATAAATTTTTACCCTCAGGCGTCTTCACAATAGAGCCATATAGCAGTGGGTCACTTAGTGGGCTTAATTTTTCCATTAAAGATAATATTAATATTGCTCAGTATAAAACATCATATGGTAGCCCATCTTGGCAAGTAAACATAAGGCTGCCATTTATAAGGCACTGTTGCAAAAATGTGGAGGTGATAGGGGTACTACGCCGGAACCCCAGATTTTTCCGTCCGTTCAAATTATCCACGGTTGAACAGCTTGATCCCGTCCGCCCGCAGTTGACCAACAGGGGAAATATGCCTGTACAAAGTTTGCCGGGTTATCCCAAGTTCCTGGCATAGCGTACTGACCTTTGTTTCTGATTGTCCCATTGATGCCATTGCCAGTCGCAGTTTGACTGGCGTCATTTTATAAGGTCGGCCGCCGTTCCGCCCACGGGCTCTTGCTGATGCCAGACCTGCAGTCGTTCTTTCAGCAATCAGTTCGCGCTCAAACTCCGCCAGTGCGGCAAAGATACCGAAGACAAGCTTGCCAGCGGCCGTTGTTGTGTCGATAGTCGCCCCGTGACCGGTCAGCACTTTCAGACCGGTCCCCCTCGCGGTCAGGTCGTGCACTGTATTAATGAGATGACGAAGATCACGACCGAGGCGGTCCAGCTTCCATACGACCAGCGTGTCTCCGGGTCGTAGTGCTTTCAGACAGGCTGTAAGTCCAGGACGCTCTTCTCGTTTGCCCGATGCCCGGTCCTCATAAAAATGTGCGGCATCAACACCTGCGGCGATCAGTGCATCACGTTGTAAATCATTCGTCTGCGAACCATCCGCTTTTGACATCCGAATATATCCGATGAACATATTTCCTCTGTCACATATACGTTCGATTATGTGACATTCTGATTTGGGTACCATAATCTGTCAACGGTAGTCACATTACCCGTAATTTAAATTATGACACGTAAAGGTTCTATGTTAATGATAATGTGACAAGCGCGTTTAAATAGGCATAAGGATCAGAGATGCCTACTAAAAATAAGCTCCTCAGTATTCTTTCGGACGCCGAGCAGGAAGCGCTCTATGGTCTACCTGATTTCGATGATGCACAGCGGCTGGAGTTTCTGGCGCTGAATGAATATGAACTGGCGCTGGCCTGCAGTCGCCGGGGGCTTCACGCTCAAATTTATTGCATCATCCAGATCGGAGAGCATGAAAAACCTCGGGGCAGCCATCGAATGATGCCATCTACAGGGGTTAAAATAACCACCATCATTTCATAACAATACCTGCTGACTATGAAGATCTACGTCATCAAAATAGCAGTTCATGGAGTCAGTCCGATGGTCTGGCGTCGGCTGAGAATTGCTGCCGACACGTCACTGGCCGCGCTTCACTTCATTTTCCAGATAGTGCAGGGCTGGGGGGACGACCATCTCCATCAATTTCACATTTATGGCAAAGATTACGGTATCTCCTACGAAGGAGGCATCGGTTTTGTCGATAATCCGTTCCGGGTCGTGATTGATGATTTTGCTTTTGATGCTGGCGATCGCTTTACCTATGAATACAATTTCTTTGAGCACTGGCTTCATGACATTCGTGTTGAGGCCATTTATGAAAACTCTACGCTGAAAGCGCCGTTTTGTATAAGCGGCCATGGTATGCCCGGAGCCACAGCTGCGGATGAGTTCGATAAAACCCTGGCGTTTCTTGAAGCTATCGTTAATGCGGATGATGAAACAACGGTCGGCGAGATCCGCCCTTTTGCTGACGACCTGGATGCTGTCAGGTTCAACCGCCACAAAATCAACCGGCAACTGAGCAGGCTCGACCTTGCATCTCCGGTACTGGAGCCTGAAGTTATCTGGCTGGGCCGTCGTCGCTGACTGATGTCTATAAAGGTATACGTTTTCAGCATGCCTCTCAGATCCCCGAAAAAATGTCTATAAACCTCCCTAAATCAGTGTTTATGGATTATTCTTTAAATCTCTATGATGTTTAAAGACCTTCCGGAGGTTTTGCGTGCAATATGCCTACATCAGGGTAAGCTCGGCCGATCAGAATACGGCCCGTCAGGAAGAGGCATTGTCAAAGGCGGGTTTTCAGCCTGATAAAATTTGTGTTGAGCATGCCAGCGCGAAGGACACAAACCGCCCGGGGTTACAGGAACTCCTGGGGCAATTACGCCCTGGTGATACGCTTCTGGTTCATTCCATCGATCGCCTTTGCCGGAATATGTCGGATATGTGCGCTGTCACCACCCGGCTTCGTGACCAGGGCGTTACCCTTATTTTTCTGAAAGAGCAGCTGACGTTCAGCGCCGGCACAAACAATCCGATGCAGGAACTGCAGCTGCACATGATGTCGGCATTCAGCCAGTTTGAACGAGCCTTACTGAAGGAAAGGCAGGCCGACGGCATCGCCGCGAAAAAAGCACGGGGTGAAAAAACAGGGCGCCCCGGCGCCGATATCAAAAAGATCCAGGAAATTGACGCACTCAGAAGCAGAGGGGTCAGGCTCAGGATCGCCTGCGACCATGCGGGCCTTGGCGTTTCCACATATTATAAGCTTCGTCACCAGATGAACAACCAGTAGCCGGGAGATAGTCATCCACCACAGCAGGAGGCAATGATGCAACTGACGCTCCAGATAGTCATCACCGATGAATCAGGCTCCAGTCGAACGGAGGAACTGATGACAATCCAGAAATCAGGGGAGACCCGGAACGACATCGGATTATCGGTGTCAGAATCCAAGCTGTTGCTGAATACGGTCCAGCAGTCGGTGGTCCAGCTGCAGGCAGACGAATATACTCAACACCATATCCGGTGCCCTCACTGCCTTGCTGCGCGCAGAATCAAAGGCAAACAGAAAATACGGTACCGGACGCTGTTTGGCGTTATTCCGGTATCCGGGCTTCGGGTGTACCGGTGCCGTTGTGAAGAGAGTGATACAAAGACAGTCAGTTTGCTCAGCGACTGGGCCGGCGATTATTCTCACCCGGCACTGAAATATATTGAAACCCGCTGGGCCTCGATGATCTCCTATGAAATGACGACTCGTCTGCTGAAAGATATTCTGCCGGTGGGCCACAGCCTGAATGCCTCAACGGTGAGGAATCATTTATGCCAGGTGGCGCAGCGTCTTGACGCTGAGGCTGAAGCTCATTCAGGTTTTCTTTCCGGCTGCCCCCGCGACTGGGGGAACCTGCCCAGGCCAGGAAAACCGCTTGTGGTGGGTATAGATGGTGGTTATGTTCGCGATCGGGATGACAAAAAGCGTAATTTTGAAATTATTGCCGGGAAGTCTTTTTCCGTTGGTGCGCCTGCTGACACCCGCCGCTTCGGTTTTGTTCAGAAGGATGACTGTCATCCGGAACGCAGGCTCATGACCCACCTTTCAGCGCAGGGAATGCAGGCCAACCAGCAGATATTTTTTCTGTCCGACGGCGCGGATAATCTCAGGGACCTCCAGTTCGGTATGTACCCTGAGTCAACGCATGTGCTGGACTGGTTTCATATCACCATGAGGCTGACGGTGCTCATGCAATATGCCCGGGGACTGCTGGTATCAGATCCAGAGGCGGGGAGTAAAGTTCTGGCACTGCTGGAAAGCATTAAACGATATCTCTGGCATGGCAATGTTGTCGCTGCGCTGGAACATATTGATAATTGCGTTATGTATTGCGATGACCCTGAACTCAGCTATCCTAGCCTGAAATCCCTGCAAAAACATCTGGATGAAATGTATACCTACATCCGGAATAATAAGATGATGATCCCAAACTACGGCGAAATGCGTCGGTACGGAGAGCCGGTATCAACCGCGTTTGTGGAATCCACGATCAATGAAGTGATCGCCAGACGAATGGCCAAAAAGCAGCAGATGCAGTGGAGCAGAAAAGGGGCTCATTATTTGTTACAGACCCGGACCGCCGTTTTGAATAACGAACTGCAGGATAAATTTGTCTGCTGGTATCCGGGTTTTCAAAGTGACGGGAAGGGACCAGCGATGGCAGCATAGCTCACGCTGCCCCAATATTTTTTATGCTCTCCTATTAGACGAGCACAGCATGGGCATTGCCGCTTTGATCTTCTCCAGTGACCAATTCCACCACTCCATCTCCAGAAGCAATGAAATTTCCTCATCGGTGAAGCGTTTCTTAATCTTCTTAGCGGGATTGCCGCCAACGATAGCGTAAGGCTCCACATCTTTTGTCACCAACGAGCGGCTGCCTATCACCGCACCGTGCCCGATCTTGATTCCGGGCATGACCATTGCCTCAGAGCCGATCCAAACGTCATTGCCAATGACAGTATTACCTGCTTTTTGGAAGGCATCGAGTGCGCTTGAGAATGCAGGTTCTTCCTGCATATAAAAGAACGGGAAAGATGATGCCCAGTCGTACCGATGCCCCTGATTGCCAGCCATGATAAAGGAAGCCCCACTCCCGATAGAGCAGAAACTACCGATGATCAACTTATCAACGTCATCACGGTCCGGAAACAGATACCGTGCGCAGTCATCGAATGAGTGCCCATGATAGTAGCCAGAGTAATAGCTGTACCGCCCAACTTTGATATTGGGGTTCTTCACTTGCTCAGAAAGCAGCTTGCCTTTGAAGGGGCTATCAAAGTAGTTGGTCATAAGAGATCCCGCGGTCTGTGACTTTGCCGTCTAACGTTTGAAATAAGGGGCGCCGAGCGCCAGCGAGGGGAGCCAAAAGCTTGCTTTTGGCCGTCCCGACTTGATTGAAGGGTTGGGCGATTTTGCCATTAGATTTTTTATAAATTTAGTGTGTTTAGAATGGTGATCGCATTTTTCTTGGCTTTTATGCTTGATGTTAAATTCGACCCCAAGTTTCCTGTAAGTGCGGACACAAAAACATATTTATGTCCTGATTTGCTTATAATAAACCCTTCAAACCATCCGTTTTGTAAGGTTCTATTTGCTGTGAATCCTGCACCAGTTTTCCCATACAGTTTTGTACTATTATCCAGATCTTGTAGATACATGTTCTCTATGGTGTTTTCTATGGCTGAGTTTTTAACTGGGAGATTGTGATTAATAATTTTACGCAGGAATTGAATTTGTTCTTCTGGTGAAATTTTTAAGCTACTTTCGAGCCATGCTTCTGTTAATCCGTTGTTTCTTTCTTTATCTCCAGAGAAGTCTTGATTTCCATAATCAAAATCTTTGAGATAATTCTTGATTTTATTTAATCCAATTTTTTGGGTTATTTCTTGCGAAACCCAAACAACAGAAAATTGCATCCACGTCTTTGGTGTATGATTGCTGTTCCAGATCTCCATTCCTTTGGGGGTTTTATCCCATTTGAATATGGTTTTCTGATCTATTATTTCCGCATCAAATGCCATAAGTGATAATGCGATCTTGAAAGTTGAATCTGGTGCCATTTGCGTTGCACACTTTGCTTTATTGAATTGAGCAATTTCAGCGTTTGTGGATGCATCGTAAAGTAAAAAACAACCTTCAGTTCCTTCAAATAATGGAGATGCAACAGTAGAGATATCTGTTGATGCACTGGCGCTGCTGTAGATAATATTTGCAATTATTAAAAAAATAGCGAAGTTGATATGTATTGTGTTTTTCATAATAAGTATTGGTTTGGTAAAGGGCTTAATTTTAACGGCTAACAATTAATGAGGCTCCGGGTTCGCCCAACGTTTGACATGAGGGGCGGCCAAGGGCGCCAGCCCTTGGACGTCCCCCTCGATGGAAGGGTTAGGCATCACTGCGTGTTCGCTCGAATGCCTGGCGTGTTTGAACCATGTACACGGCTGGACCATATGGGGTGGTTACGGTACCTTGCCTCTCAAACCCCGCTTTCTCGTAGCATCGGATCGCTCGCAAGTTGCTCGGCGACGGGTCCGTTTGGATCTTGGTGACCTCGGGATCATTGAACAGCAACTCAACCAGAGCTCGAACCAGCTTGGTTCCCAAGCCTTTGCCCAGTTGTGATGCATTCGCCAGTAACTGGTCTATTCCGCGTACTCCTGGATCGGTTTCTTCTTCCCACCGTCCGTCCCCGCTTCCAAGAGCAACGTACGACTGGGCATACCCAATCGGCTCTCCATTCAGCATTGCAATGTATGGAGTGACGGACTCTTGCGCTAAAACGCTTGGCAAGTACTGTTCCTGTACGTCAGCAAGTGTCGGGCGTGCTTCTTCTCCGCCCCACCACTCGACGATATGAGATCGATTTAGCCACTCATAGAGCATCGCAAGGTCATGCTCAGTCATGAGGCGCAGTGTGACGGAATCGTTGCTGTTGGTCACGATGCTGTACTTTGTGATGCCTAACTTTGTTTTTGCGTTGCTCATGATGTCTAACTCCCAATTTGTGTAGGGCTTATTATGCACGCTTAAAGGCACTGTTGCAAAGTTAGCGATGAGGCAGCCTTTTGTCTTATTCAAAGGCCTTACATTTCAAAAACTCTGCTTACCAGGCGCATTTCGCCCAGGGGATCACCATAATAAAATGCTGAGGCCTGGCCTTTGCGTAGTGCACGCATCACCTCAATACCTTTGATGGTGGCGTAAGCCGTCTTCATGGATTTAAATCCCAGCGTGGCGCCGATTATCCGTTTCAGTTTGCCATGATCGCATTCAATCACGTTGTTCCGGTACTTAATCTGTCGGTGTTCAACGTCAGACGGGCACCGGCCTTCGCGTTTGAGCAGAGCAAGCGCGCGACCATAGGCGGGCGCTTTATCCGTGTTGATGAATCGCGGGATCTGCCACTTCTTCACGTTGTTGAGGATTTTACCCAGAAACCGGTATGCAGCTTTGCTGTTACGACGGGAGGAGAGATAAAAATCGACAGTGCGGCCCCGGCTGTCGACGGCCCGGTACAGATACGCCCAGCGGCCATTGACCTTCACGTAGGTTTCATCCATGTGCCACGGGCAAAGATCGGAAGGGTTACGCCAGTACCAGCGCAGCCGTTTTTCCATTTCAGGCGCATAACGCTGAACCCAGCGGTAAATCGTGGAGTGATCGACATTCACTCCGCGTTCAGCCAGCATCTCCTGCAGCTCACGGTAACTGATGCCGTATTTGCAGTACCAGCGTACGGCCCACAGAATGATGTCACGCTGAAAATGCCGGCCTTTGAATGGGTTCATGTGCAGCTCCATCAGCAAAAGGGGATGATAAGTTTATCACCACCGACTATTTGCAACAGTGCCCACGGTTTGCAGCTCGCTCAGGTGCTCGCGCCGGGTCTGCTCCCGCTGGCCGTACTCGTTCCAGCTTTCGACGCCGACCTTGAGCTGGTCGGCGACCAGCTTCAACAAGGGCGGGAACGGTAGTTCATCGACGCCCAGGATGACGCCGGGAAAGCGCAGGTAACAGAGCTGCACCGCGAAGCCCAGCCGATTGGCTGGCCCGCGCCGCTGTCGGATGATCGAGAGGTCGGTATCGTTGAATGTGTAATGTCGGATCAGGTCGTCCTTGGAGTCCGGCAACGCCAGCAGGCTTTCCCGCTCGGCGGCGGACAGGATGGAACGACGTGGCATATTTACTGATCCGTTCTCAAGTATTGATACAGGGTTTCGCGACTGATTCCGAATTCACGAGCAAGCTTGGTCTTTTGCTCGCCAGCCTCGACACGTTGGCGCAGTTCGGCAATACGCTCAGACGACAGGGATTTCTTCCTGCCACGGTAAGCCCCGCGTTGCTTGGCGAGCGCAATACCCTCGCGCTGACGCTCGCGGATCAGGGCGCGCTCGAACTCGGCGAACGCGCCCATCACCGAGAGCATCAGGTTCGCCATCGGAGAGTCTTCGCCAGTAAAACTGAGGTGTTCCTTGACGAATTCGATATGCACGCCGCGTTGTGTCAGCGTTTGCACGATCCGGCGCAAATCATCGAGATTGCGCGCCAGGCGATCCATGCTATGCACCACCACGGTGTCGCCGGTGCGGGCGAAGCTTATCAGCGCTTCCAGTTGCGGACGCTTGACATCCTTGCCGGATGCCTTGTCGCTAAAAGCGCGATCAACCTTGACGCCTTCCAGTTGCCGTTCCGGGTTCTGGTCGAAGGTGCTGACCCTGATATACCCAATGCGCTGTCCAGTCATGGAATTCCCTGCAAAATGTCAGGGAAGACTCTATGACCTTCAACGAGATATGTCAATAAATTCAAAATTCAATCCTATCCTGACGCAATTTACACATGGCATCTGACATCAGGTTAGGGTATGCCTCAACCTGACGGCGGCGAATCACAAGCGTCCGGTTTGACGCTGGTTTCGGTCGCAGTGCTGGCCCGCGCCTGGAAGCGCTGATAGCACTCCAGCCCGCAGAAATGCTCCACGTACTCGGCCCCTTCCGGCGTGAAGGCGGCATCGAGCGGGATTTCCTTGCAGCACACGCAGCAACTGGTGCTCGGTTCATTGGCGTTCATGGTGGTGTTCCTCCATTGGTTGACGAAGCCGACGAAGGCCGCCGCCGGCATCGGCCTGGCGAACAGGAAACCCTGCACCGTGTCGCAACCCGCCTGCCGCAACCACGCAAGGCAGTCGGGTGTTTCCACACCCTCGGCTACCACCTCCATTGTCGTTTTCAGAAGACGGCTGCACTGAACGTCAGAAGCCGACTGCACTATAGCAGCGGAGGGGTTGGATCCATCAGGCAACGACGGGCTGCTGCCGGCCATCAGCGGACGCAGGGAGGACTTTCCGCAACCGGCCGTTCGATGCGGCACCGATGGCCTTCGCGCAGGGGTAGTGAATCCGCCAGGATTGACTTGCGCTGCCCTACCTCTCACTAGTGAGGGGCGGCAGCGCATCAAGCGGTGAGCGCACTCCGGCACCGCCAACTTTCAGCACATGCGTGTAAATCATCGTCGTAGAGACGTCGGAATGGCCGAGCAGATCCTGCACGGTTCGAATGTCGTAACCGCTGCGGAGCAAGGCCGTCGCGAACGAGTGGCGGAGGGTGTGCGGTGTGGCGGGCTTCGTGATGCCTGCTTGTTCTACGGCACGTTTGAAGGCGCGCTGAAAGGTCTGGTCATACATGTGATGGCGACGCACGACACCGCTCCGTGGATCGGTCGAATGCGTGTGCTGCGCAAAAACCCAGAACCACGGCCAGGAATGCCCGGCGCGCGGATACTTCCGCTCAAGGGCGTCGGGAAGCGCAACGCCGCTGCGGCCCTCGGCCTGGTCCTTCAGCCACCATGCCCGTGCACGCGACAGCTGCTCGCGCAGGCTGGGTGCCAAGCTCTCGGGTAACATCAAGGCCCGATCCTTGGAGCCCTTGCCCTCCCGCACGATGATCGTGCCGTGATCGAAATCCAGATCCTTGACCCGCAGTTGCAAACCCTCACTGATCCGCATGCCCGTTCCATACAGAAGCTGGGCGAACAAACGATGCTCGCCTTCCAGAAAACCGAGGATGCGAACCACTTCATCCGGGGTCAGCACCACCGGCAAGCGCCGCGACGGCCGAGGTCTTCCGATCTCCTGAAGCCAGGGCAGATCCGTGCACAGCACCTTGCCGTAGAAGAACAGCAAGGCCGCCAATGCCTGACGATGCGTGGAGACCGAAACCTTGCGCTCGTTCGCCAGCCAGGACAGAAATGCCTCGACTTCGCTGCTGCCCAAGGTTGCCGGGTGACGCACACCGTGGAAACGGATGAAGGCACGAACCCAGTGGACATAAGCCTGTTCGGTTGGTAAGCTGTAATGCAAGTAGCGTATGCGCTCACGCAACTGGTCCAGAACCTTGACCGAACGCAGCGGTGGTAACGGCGCAGTGGCGGTTTTCATGGCTTGTTATGACTGTTTTTTTGTACAGTCTATGCCTCGGGCATCCAAGCAGCAAGCGCGTTACGCCGTGGGTCGATGTTTGATGTTATGGAGCAGCAACGATGTTACGCAGCAGGGCAGTCGCCCTAAAACAAAGTTAGGCCGCATGGACACAACGCAGGTCACATTGATACACAAAATTCTAGCTGCGGCAGATGAGCGAAATCTGCCGCTCTGGATCGGTGGGGGCTGGGCGATCGATGCACGGCTAGGGCGTGTAACACGCAAGCACGATGATATTGATCTGACGTTTCCCGGCGAGAGGCGCGGCGAGCTCGAGGCAATAGTTGAAATGCTCGGCGGGCGCGTCATGGAGGAGTTGGACTATGGATTCTTAGCGGAGATCGGGGATGAGTTACTTGACTGCGAACCTGCTTGGTGGGCAGACGAAGCGTATGAAATCGCGGAGGCTCCGCAGGGCTCGTGCCCAGAGGCGGCTGAGGGCGTCATCGCCGGGCGGCCAGTCCGTTGTAACAGCTGGGAGGCGATCATCTGGGATTACTTTTACTATGCCGATGAAGTACCACCAGTGGACTGGCCTACAAAGCACATAGAGTCCTACAGGCTCGCATGCACCTCACTCGGGGCGGAAAAGGTTGAGGTCTTGCGTGCCGCTTTCAGGTCGCGATATGCGGCCTAACAATTCGTCCAAGCCGACGCCGCTTCGCGGCGCGGCTTAACTCAGGTGTTATGCTGTGAGCCGGGTTATTGGCGAAGCGAACGTATGACGATTACAGCAATAAACGCAAAGGTAAAAAAATGACATGGAGAACGACCAGAACACTTTTACAGCCTCAAAAGCTGGACTTCAATGAGTTTGAGATTCTTACTTCCGTAATTGAGGGCGCCCGAATTGTCGGCATTGGCGAGGGCGCTCATTTTGTCGCGGAGTTTTCACTGGCTAGAGCTAGTCTTATCCGCTATTTGGTCGAAAGGCATGAGTTTAATGCGATTGGTTTGGAATGTGGGGCGATTCAGGCATCCCGGTTATCTGAATGGCTCAACTCAACAGCCGGTGCTCATGAACTTGAGCGATTTTCGGATACCCTGACCTTTTCTGTGTATGGCTCAGTGCTGATCTGGCTGAAATCATATCTCCGCGAATCAGGAAGAAAACTGCAGTTAGTCGGAATCGACTTACCCAACACCCTGAACCCAAGGGACGACCTAGCGCAATTGGCCGAAATTATCCAGCTCATCGATCACCTCATGAAACCGCACGTTGATATGTTGACTCACTTGTTGGCGTCCATTGATGGCCAGTCGGCGGTTATTTCATCGGCAAAATGGGGGGAGCTAGAAACGGCTCGGCAGGAGAAAGCTATCTCAGGGGTAACCAGATTGAAGCTCCGCTTGGCGTCGCTTGCCCCCGTCCTGAAAAAACACGTCAACAGCGATTTGTTCCGAAAAGCCTCTGATCGAATAGAGTCGATAGAGTATACGTTGGAAACCTTGCGTATAATGAAAACTTTCTTCGATGGTACCTCTCTTGAGGGAGATACTTCCGTACGTGACTCGTATATGGCGGGCGTAGTAGATGGAACGGTTCGAGCGAATCCGGATGTGAAGATAATTCTGCTGGCGCACAACAATCATTTACAAAAAACTCCAGTCTCCTTTTCAGGCGAGCTTACGGCTGTTCCCATGGGGCAGCACCTCGCAGAGAGGGTGAATTACCGTGCGATTGCATTCACCCATCTTGGACCCACCGTGCCGGAAATGCATTTCCCATCGCCAAAAAGTCCTCTTGGATTCTCTGTTGTGACCACGCCTGCCGATGCAATCCGTGAGGATAGTATGGAACAGTATGTCATCGACGCCTGTGGTACGGAGAATTCATGTCTGACATTGACAGATGTCCCCATGGAAGCAAAGCGAATGCGGTCTCAAAGCGCCTCTGTAGAAACGAAATTGAGCGAGGCATTTGATGCCATCGTCTGTGTTACAAGCGCCGGCAAGGACAGCCTGGTTGCCCTATAGGAAACCGGAAATGAAAATGAGGGAGCATAACCTGCGAATCCACCGGACGGTTTTCAACCGCCGGTGATCAGCGCGTTAAACATCATGAGGGAAGCGGTGATCGCCGAAGTATCGACTCAACTATCAGAGGTAGTTGGCGTCATCGAGCGCCATCTCGAACCGACGTTGCTGGCCGTACATTTGTACGGCTCCGCAGTGGATGGCGGCCTGAAGCCACACAGTGATATTGATTTGCTGGTTACGGTGACCGTAAGGCTTGATGAAACAACGCGGCGAGCTTTGATCAACGACCTTTTGGAAACGTCGGCTTCCCCTGGAGAGAGCGAGATTCTCCGCGCTGTAGAAGTCACCATTGTTGTGCACGACGACATCATTCCGTGGCGTTATCCAGCTAAGCGCGAACTGCAGTTTGGAGAATGGCAGCGCAATGACATTCTTGCAGGTATCTTCGAGCCAGCCACGATTGACATTGATCTGGCTATCTTGCTGACAAAAGCAAGAGAACATAGCGTTGCCTTGGTAGGTCCAGCGGCGGAGGAACTCTTTGATCCGGTTCCTGAACAGGATCTATTTGAGGCGCTAAATGAAACCTTAACGCTATGGAACTCGCCGCCCGACTGGGCTGGCGATGAGCGAAATGTAGTGCTTACGTTGTCCCGCATTTGGTACAGCGCAGTAACCGGCAGAATCGCGCCGAAGGATGTCGCTGCCGACTGGGCAATGGAGCGCCTGCCGGCCCAGTATCAGCCCGTCATACTTGAAGCTAGACAGGCTTATCTTGGACAAGAAGAAGATCGCTTGGCCTCGCGCGCAGATCAGTTGGAAGAATTTGTTCACTACGTGAAAGGCGAGATCACCAAGGTAGTCGGCAAATAATGTCTAACAATTCGTTCAAGCCGACGCCGCTTCGCGGCGCGGCTTACCTTGGCCGTTAGATGCACTAAGCACATAATTGCTCACAGCCAAACTATCAGGTCAAGTCTGCTTTTATTATTTTTAAGCGTGCATAATAAGCCCTACACAAATTGGGAGATATATCATGAAAGGCTGGCTTTTTCTTGTTATCGCAATAGTTGGCGAAGTAATCGCAACATCCGCATTAAAATCTAGCGAGGGCTTTACTAAGCTTGCCCCTTCCGCCGTTGTCATAATCGGTTATGGCATCGCATTTTATTTTCTTTCTCTGGTTCTGAAATCCATCCCTGTCGGTGTTGCTTATGCAGTCTGGTCGGGACTCGGCGTCGTCATAATTACAGCCATTGCCTGGTTGCTTCATGGGCAAAAGCTTGATGCGTGGGGCTTTGTAGGTATGGGGCTCATAATTGCTGCCTTTTTGCTCGCCCGATCCCCATCGTGGAAGTCGCTGCGGAGGCCGACGCCATGGTGACGGTGTTCGGCATTCTGAATCTCACCGAGGACTCCTTCTTCGATGAGAGCCGGCGGCTAGACCCCGCCGGCGCTGTCACCGCGGCGATCGAAATGCTGCGAGTCGGATCAGACGTCGTGGATGTCGGACCGGCCGCCAGCCATCCGGACGCGAGGCCTGTATCGCCGGCCGATGAGATCAGACGTATTGCGCCGCTCTTAGACGCCCTGTCCGATCAGATGCACCGTGTTTCAATCGACAGCTTCCAACCGGAAACCCAGCGCTATGCGCTCAAGCGCGGCGTGGGCTACCTGAACGATATCCAAGGATTTCCTGACCCTGCGCTCTATCCCGATATTGCTGAGGCGGACTGCAGGCTGGTGGTTATGCACTCAGCGCAGCGGGATGGCATCGCCACCCGCACCGGTCACCTTCGACCCGAAGACGCGCTCGACGAGATTGTGCGGTTCTTCGAGGCGCGGGTTTCCGCCTTGCGACGGAGCGGGGTCGCTGCCGACCGGCTCATCCTCGATCCGGGGATGGGATTTTTCTTGAGCCCCGCACCGGAAACATCGCTGCACGTGCTGTCGAACCTTCAAAAGCTGAAGTCGGCGTTGGGGCTTCCGCTATTGGTCTCGGTGTCGCGGAAATCCTTCTTGGGCGCCACCGTTGGCCTTCCTGTAAAGGATCTGGGTCCAGCGAGCCTTGCGGCGGAACTTCACGCGATCGGCAATGGCGCTGACTACGTCCGCACCCACGCGCCTGGAGATCTGCGAAGCGCAATCACCTTCTCGGAAACCCTCGCGAAATTTCGCAGTCGCGACGCCAGAGACCGAGGGTTAGATCATGCCTAGCATTCACCTTCCGGCCGCCCGCTAGCGGACCCTGGTCAGGTTCCGCGAAGGTGGGCGCAGACATGCTGGGCTCGTCAGGATCAAACTGCACTATGAGGCGGCGGTTCATACCGCGCCAGGGGAGCGAATGGACAGCGAGGAGCCTCCGAACGTTCGGGTCGCCTGCTCGGGTGATATCGACGAGGTTGTGCGGCTGATGCACGACGCTGCGGCGTGGATGTCCGCCAAGGGAACGCCCGCCTGGGACGTCGCGCGGATCGACCGGACATTCGCGGAGACCTTCGTCCTGAGATCCGAGCTCCTAGTCGCGAGTTGCAGCGACGGCATCGTCGGCTGTTGCACCTTGTCGGCCGAGGATCCCGAGTTCTGGCCCGACGCCCTCAAGGGGGAGGCCGCATATCTGCACAAGCTCGCGGTGCGACGGACACATGCGGGCCGGGGTGTCAGCTCCGCGCTGATCGAGGCTTGCCGCCATGCCGCGCGAACGCAGGGGTGCGCCAAGCTGCGGCTCGACTGCCACCCGAACCTGCGTGGCCTATACGAGCGGCTCGGATTCACCCACGTCGACACTTTCAATCCCGGCTGGGATCCAACCTTCATCGCAGAACGCCTAGAACTCGAAATCTAACGTCCGTTCGGGCATCGAGGTCCATGTCGGGGTGGGACGGGCCCGTGGCTTCAAGATCACTTGCAGTCCGACCGCGATGTCTTGGTTGCGCGAGAGGTTGTCGACAGGCCATGCTGAGTGTGCGATGGTTGATCGCTTCCTCGCCGCTCTCCACGGCGACGATGGCCGCCGCCATCAGCAAGTGCGCCAGTTCCCCTATGGTGCCCTCGCTGCGTGTGAGCAGGTAGCGAGCCATGTCCAGCGTGGCAATTGGGGAAGGCCGGCGCAGCGGGAGCGAAGCGGCGAAGCTGGCCAGCAGTGAGCAGCAATCGTCGTTGGCCTCCCATACCGGCAGCATCATCGGCTCGAAGCGATTTTCCAACTGGTCATCGGAGCGGATGGCTAGGTAGGCGTCGCGCGTGCCTACCCCAACCAACGGGATGCGCAGTTCGTTGCCGAGGAAGCGCAGCAGGTTGAGGAATTCCCGGCGGTTGACGCTGTTGCCGGCCAGCACGTTGTGCAGCTCGTCGATCACCAGCATGCGCACGCCGACCTTGCGCAGCAGTGCCAGAGCCAGTTGCTCCATTTCCGGCAACCGTGGGCGTGGGCGCAGCGGCGCGCCCATCGCGGCGAGCAGCGCGACGTAGAAGCGGATCACGGACGGCTCGGACGGCATCTGCACGACCAACACCGGGATGTGCTCCTGGTCGGCGTCGGAGCTGGCCGGGTGGGTGCGGCGGAACTTCTCGACGATCATCGACTTGCCATTGTTGGTCGGGCCAACCAGCAGCAGGTTGGGCATGCGTTGCTTGTTTGGCCACGCATAAAGGGCTTCCAGCCGGTTCAGCGCCTCGACTGCGCGCGGATAGCCGATCCAGCGGTCGGCGCGAAGGCGCTGGATGCGCTCGTCCGCCGGAAGACGGGCCAAGCCCTGGGCCGCCGGCAGCAGGTGGGACAGGTCGATGATGGGATATTCGTCCACGGCTACCACTCCTCAATCTGGTCGAACGGTTTGGCGGGTGGCAAGTTGTCTGCCTGCGGGTCGGCAATATCCGTATCCGGCGGAACGGGCTTGTCCGGCCGAGCTGATGTCTTGAGGTGCTGGCGGCGATCCGCGTCACGCCGCGCCTTGCGTGTGGCCTTCTGCGCGCTGGTCACAATCTCACGCATCTGGCCGATCATGCGGAACAGCGCCGACTCATCCACCTGTTCGCGCCCTTGCTGCCGCAGTTTCGCCAGCGCCTGCCGTTGTTCCCAGAGGGTGACAGCCGGATGCGACAAGGTACGGTAGGGAATTTCCAGGTAATGCTGTCCCTCCGGTTCCAGGACCCAGATACGGCTGATGTCGCGCGGATCGCGCCGGATCAGAAAGGACGGCCAGCGTTCACGCCGCGCAATCCACGGCTTGAGCGCATCGGCGTAGTAGTGGATGTGGTCGATGACAAAGCCGGTGCGGGTCAGCGTGCGCCGGAGGATCGGCAGAAAATCGACCAGGAACGAAGTAGCGCGTGTGACGACGGCCGGTACGCCGACACGCGCCACGGCCTCGGCCCAGCGCGCGGCCGGCGGTTGGAGCAGGCCGTTGTGCACCGAACCGTGGTAGGTGCCGACCGCCAATGTGAGCCAGCGCTCTAGCTCGCGCAGCGTCAGGGCGGCCTTGTTTTCGGAATCGTAGTCGCCGCGCTGGTCAGGGTTGGAGAAGGTCGTTCCCGGCAGTTCGTCGTGAATCATCTGCATCGCCGTGCCGATGATCCGTTCCACGATGCCGCCATAGTGCGGCTGTCCCAGCGGGCGATAGTCCAGCCGGATGCCATGCTGCTCGCAACCCCGGCGCAGGGCCTCGCTCTTGAACTCGGCCGCGTTGTCTAGGTAGAGCAGCAAGGGCTTGCCGCTCATCTGCCAATCCATTTCCACGTTCAGTCCTTCCAGCCAAGGGCGCTTGTCGCAGGCGACATGCACGAGGCACAGGCCAACCGAAACGGCAGACGGCGCTTCCAGCGTGACGACCATGCCGAGCACGCAGCGGGTGAACACGTCGATGGCGAGGGTCAGGTACGGGCGGCCAATAGGTTGCCGGTCGCGGTCATCGACCACGATCAGGTCGATGACCGTATGGTCTATCTGCACCTGCTCCAGCGGCGCGGTCACGGCAGGAGGCTCGCCGCCCACACCTTGTAGGTCACGAGCGGCATCCTGGCCTTCCCGCCGGCGGATGACCTTGCGCGGGTCAAGGCTAGCGATCCGTAAGGCCACGGTATTGCGCGCCGGCACTCGCAGTTTTTGAGCCTTGCACACCTGAGTGACTTCGCGGTGAAAGGCCGCTAGGCTGCGCTTCTGCTTGGTCAGGAACCGCTTTTGCAGTAGCTCGTGGATGACGCGCTCGACCGGTTCCGGCAAGCGCCCCTTACCTTTACCTCCACCGGACTGGCCGGGCACCAGATCCGTCACGAGGCCGCTGCCTTGCCGGGCACGCCGGATCAGAACGTATACCTGGCGCCGAGACAAGCCCAGCGCCTGAGCCGCCATATCGGCCGCTTCGTGCCCGACCGTCTCCGACTGCGCCAACGGACTGATGATCTCCGCACGACGGCGCGCACGCTCCCAAGCCTCATCAGGCAGAGTGGCCACGCCTTGTTCTGGAATCCGTGGGGTGTCCGTCGCCATGCTCACCTCGCTTTGGTGCACACGAGTATTGAGCATAGTCGAGATTGGTGCAGATCACTTCTGATATTGAACTGTCAGGAGCTGGCTGCACAACAGCCATTACGCCCAATCAACTGGTGCAGTCGTCTTCTGAAAATGACATCCATGCCCAGCCCGTGCGCGAGCTGGATCACCGCCCGCACGATAGTTTGGTCACGGGCATCATCCGGGAGCCTGGCGACAAAGGATTGGTCGATTTTCAATGTGGTGATGGGGCAGCATTTCAGATGTTGCAGGCAGGAATAGCCGGTGCCGAAGTCGTCGGCGGCGAAGCGCACGCCGATGGCGCGCAAGGCGTCGAAACTGGCGAACAGGGCTGGATTGCCGAATGCGACCGATTCGGTCAGTTCGATCTCCAGAAGCTCGGCGGGCAGGGCCATATCGGCCAGCACCCGCTTTACCTCGTCGTCGAACGTTGGCCCAACCTGGCTGGCGGACACATTGATGGCAAGACGGAACGGTTGCCATGCCGGTCCTTGCCACTTGTGCATCTGGCGACAGGCCTCGCCCAGCACCCACGCGCCTATTTCCGGCATCAGGCCGAACGACTCGGCCAGCGGCAGGAACTGGCCGGGCGGCAACAGGCCAAGCCTCGGATGCCGCCAGCGCATCAACGCTTCCGCGCCAGCGATCCGGTGATCGCGCAGATCGACCAGCGGCTGGTAATGCAGGTCAAGCTGTCCGCGCGCCGCCGCCTGCGCCAACTCGGCCGCCGTCCATCCGGCGGGCTGCGAACTCGTCATGATCCGCCCCGGAAGGCGCGCAGCAGCCGCGTTACGGCCAGAACGAACAAGCCGGTCAGCGCGAGCGCGGCAACACCCCAATGCTCGCCAAGGAAGGCACCGGCGGTCGTCCCGGCCAGCACGGCGGCGAGAATCGGCAGATGGCAGGGGCAGGTCAACACGGCCAGCGCACCCCACAGGTAGCCGGAAACGGGTTGGCGCGTCTCGGGCGGCAGTTTGTCAGGGGCGTTCACGGCAATGCCTCCTCGTGCGCCCGCTCGGCTGGCATGGAGGCCAGTTGCGCGTCCAGATGGGCCAACGCCGCGCGCCGCCGCTCGACCAACTGGCGCAGCACGGCAAGCTGCGCTGCGGCTTGTGCGCCGTCCGCTGCGTCGAGCGCACGGCACAGCCGCGCCAGGGCATCCAGGCCGATACCCGCCTCGAAGGCCGCGCGCACGAAGCACAGCCGTTGCAAGGCCGCATCGTCGAACACGCCGTAGCCGCCCGTGGTGCAGGCCACCGGCCGTAACAAGCCGCGCACCAGGTAGTCGCGCACGATATGTACGCTCACCCCAGCGTTATGGGCCAGTTGCGATACCGTGTAGGCGCTCATCGCACACCTCCTTGTCCTCACCCGGCGCAGCAGGAAAGCTGCTTCACATCCTTGTTGAAGGTCTGCGCCGCGAGCTTCAACCCTTCGACCATCGTCAGGTAGGGGAACAACTGGTCGGCCAGTTCCTGCACCGTCATCCGGTTGCGAATCGCCAGTGCGGCCGTCTGGATCAGTTCGCCCGCTTCCGGGGCCACTGCCTGCACGCCGATCAGTCGTCCGCTGCCTTCTTCAACCACCAGTTTGATGAAGCCGCGCGTGTCGAAGTTGGCGAGCGCGCGCGGCACGTTGTCCAGCGTTAGCGTGCGACTATCAGTTTTGATGCCGTCATGGTGCGCTTCCGCCTCGCTGTAGCCTACGGTCGCCACTTGCGGGTCGGTGAACACCACGGCCGGCATCGCGGTCAGGTTCAGGGCCGCGTCACCGCCGGTCATGTTGATCGCGGCGCGAGTGCCGGCCGCTGCCGCCACATAGACGAACTGCGGCTGGTCGGTGCAGTCGCCTGCGGCGTAGATGTGTTCCACGCTTGTACGCATGCCGGGGTCGATGACGATAGCGCCTTGCGGGGTGAGCGTGACGCCCGTCGCATCCAGTGCCAGCTTGCGTGTGTTGGGCGCGCGGCCGGTGGCGACCAGCAGCTTGTCGGCGCGCAGTTCGCCGTGCGCCGTGGTGAGCACGAATTCGCCGTCCCCTTCACCATTGATATACGCGACCTGGCTGGCCTGGGTGTGTTCCCTCACCTCGATGCCCTCCATGCGGAATGCGGCCGTGACGGCTTCGCCTATAGCTGGGTCTTCGCGGAAGAACAGCGTGCTGCGAGCCAGGATCGTCACCTTCGCTCCGAGTCGGGCGAACGCCTGCGCCAGCTCCAGCGCCACCACTGATGAGCCAATCACGGCCAGGCGCTTAGGAATCGTCTCGCTGACCAGCGCTTCAGTGGAAGTCCAGTACGGAGTGTCTTTCAGGCCGGGAATCGGCGGCACGGCCGGGCTCGCGCCGGTGGCGATCAGGCAGCGGTCGAATGCCACCACGCGCTCGCCGCCGTCGTTGAGTTGCACGATCAGGTTGCGATTGTCCTTAAAGCGGGCGGAGCCGTGCAGCACAGTGATCGCCGGATTGCCCTCCAAGATGCCTTCGTACTTGGCGTGGCGCAGTTCATCGACGCGGGCCTGCTGCTGGGCCAGCAGCGCCGTGCGCTGGATGGTCGGCGTGGTAGCGGCGATGCCGCCATCGAACGGGCTTTCCCGGCGCAGATGGGCGATATGGGCGGCGCGGATCATGATCTTGGACGGCACACAACCGACATTGACGCAGGTGCCGCCGATGGTGCCGCGCTCGATCAGCGTGACACGTGCGCCTTGCTCGACGGCCTTCAGCGCCGCTGCCATCGCGGCCCCGCCGCTGCCGATGACGGCGATATGCAATGCGCCGCTGCTACCCGTCTTGTCGTTTCTGCCCAGCAGATCGCGCATCTTGTCGAGCAGGCCGGCGCGGTTGTCCGTCGGTGGCGCATCGGCAAGCGTTGCCTCGTAGCCCAGTCCGGCCACGGCGGTAGTCAGCGCATCCGATGACGTGCCCGCCTCAATGGCGAGTTGCGCTGTGCCCTTCGGATAGGACACCAGCGCCGATTGCACGCCGGGCACTTTCTCCAAGGCTTCCTTGACGTGAGCCGCGCACGAGTCGCAGGTCATCCCGGTGATTTTCAGGGTGGTCATGTATTTTTCCTTTTCTGTGGTGGCTACGGCTGTTGCCGTCAGCCACGTTGTTCTGGCAATTCACAGCTGTCCGGCCCGCAGCGGCGATGTGCTGGCGAGATGAAATCCCAGACCGACACCCCAACCATCAAGGCCAGGCCGACATAGAGCAGTCCACCGCTCTGCCAGCCGTAAGCCCGCATTAAAAACACCGCTGCCAGCACCAAGATCGGGCCTATCGTGCCGAGCGCCGTGCGTCGCCACTGTCGATGATTGAGCCAAGCGATAGCATTGGCGAGTAACGCGATGCCGGCGAACATCGGCAGCAGGATGCCAATGAATAGCCCCTCGTACTGGCTCAAGAAGCCCAGTCCGATGGCCGCGCCAAAGCTGGCGATGGCAGGAAAACAGGCGGCGCAGCCCATCGCGGAAACGACGCTGCCGAGCGCGCCGGTTTTGCCAGCGATGCGCGTGATGAGTCCCATGTGTCGCT
Source organism: Pseudocitrobacter faecalis (assembly GCF_965231525.1). Lineage (NCBI taxonomy): Bacteria > Pseudomonadati > Pseudomonadota > Gammaproteobacteria > Enterobacterales > Enterobacteriaceae > Pseudocitrobacter > Pseudocitrobacter faecalis. The sequence continues at coordinate 158,782 of NZ_CBDDNJ010000003.1, forward strand.
CCCGAGTTCGGTTAACGGATCAGCGTTTGAGGCTGGACGGATAGCCCGCGTCCTCGGTCGCCTTGGTCAACTTCTGGACGTTGGTCTTGGCATCGTCGAAGGTGACGACGGCCTGGCGCTTGTCGAAACTTACGTCGGTCTTGCTCACGCCCTCAACCTTGGAAAGCGCGTGCTTGACAGTGATCGGGCAAGAGGCGCAGGTCATGCCAGGCACGGACAGCGTGACGGTCTGGGTGGCGGCCCACACGGGGGCAACAACGGCAGCGAGGGCGAGGGCGGCAAACAGTTTTTTCATGATGAACTCCTGTGATTAATAGAAAAATGGCATGACGTAGGGAAATCCGAGCGAGACCAGGACCAGCGCGGCCACGATCCAGAAAATGAGCTTGTAAGTAGCTCGCACTTGGGGAATCGCGCAGACCTCACCCGGTTTGCAGGCTTGCGCCGGGCGGTAGATGCGCCGCCAGGCGAAAAACAGCGCGACCAGCGCTGCGCCGATGAAGATCGGGCGATAGGGTTCCAGCACCGTCAGGTTGCCGATCCATGCCCCGCTGAACCCCAAGGCGATCAAAACCAGCGGCCCCAGGCAGCAGGCCGACGCAAGAATGGCGGCCAGCCCACCGGCGAAGAGCGCGCCGCGCCCGTTTTGTGGTTCAGACTTTTGTGGTTCAGACATACGCTTGTCCTTTCAAATTTGGTTTGGATAGCTTAAGCTTACTTCCGTAGTTATGTACGGAGTCAAGCGATATGCAAATTAATTTTGAGAATCTGACCATTGGCGTTTTTGCCAAGGCGGCCGGGGTCAATGTGGAGACCATCCGGTTCTACCAGCGCAAGGGCCTGCTGCCGGAGCCAGACAAGCCCTATGGCAGCATTCGCCGCTATGGCGAGGCGGATGTAACACGAGTGCGGTTCGTGAAATCGGCCCAGCGGCTGGGCTTTAGCCTGGACGAAATCGCCGAGCTACTGCGGCTGGAGGATGGCACCCATTGCGAGGAAGCCAGCGGCCTGGCCGAGCACAAGCTCAAGGATGTGCGCGAGAAGATGGCCGACTTGGCACGCATGGAGGCCGTGCTGTCTGAACTGGTGTGCGCCTGCCATGCGCGGAAAGGGAACGTTTCCTGCCCGCTGATTGCGTCACTGCAAGACGGAACGAAGCTCGCTGCATCGGCGCGGGGGAGTCACGGGGTGACTACGCCTTAGCGTGCTTTATTTTCCGAATTCTGAGACGACCCCAATCTCAGCTCATCAGTCAATCAGTCACTCGGTTATGACGCGGTTGGCCGCATCACCTCTGCTGAGGGGCTCTATGGCGTTTTGGGCTATGGCTATGACGCCACCGGCAACAGGACCTCGATCACGACCGATGGCCTGAGCCAAAGCTACACCATCAACTACATGAACAACTGGCTGGTGAAGACTGGGCAAACCTCCAGAAGCTATGACGCCAATGGCAACCTGACGAAGCAGGGGGCGGATACCTTCACCTATGACAGCCAGAACCGGCTGGTGGCCGCAACGGTCGCTGGAGTGACAGCAGCTTACACCTACAACCATCTGGATCAGCGTGTAACTAAGACCCTAAACGGCCAGACCCGCCTACTGATTTACGGCTTGGCAGGAAACCTCATCGAGGAGCTGGACGCAGCCACTGGAGACGTGCTGGCGGAGTATATCTGGCTCGATGGCACCCCCTTGAGCTTTGCTCAGTCAGGACAGACCTATCAAGTCCACGTCGATCATCTGGGCACCCCGAAGGCGCTAACCGACGCCAGCGGCCAAGTGGTTTGGAAGGCGAGCTACAGCCCGTTCGGTAAGGCCAGCATCACCACTCAGGGGCCGACCTTCAATTTGCGGTTCCCAGGACAGTATTACGACGCGGAGACCGGGCTCCACTACAACTGGCGGCGTTACTACGACCCGAATACCGGGCGTTACATCACCAGTGACCCGATTGGGCTGGCTGGTGGGATTAACACCTATGCCTATGCGCTGAGCAACCCGATAGGCAATGCAGATCCAACAGGGGAGTTTGTGCCGCTTCTTCTGGGGGCTTATGTTGCCATAGACTTTGCCTTGAGCGCTTGGGACGCCTATGACACCTTCAAGACCATCACCAGTGATTGTGCGACCTCAAGAGAAAAGTGGATTTCCGGGGGGCTTTTTGCTGCTGGGATTATCCTGCCTGGCAACTATAAGGCGCTAGGGAATGTTGCGGAACGCGCTTTTAAAAATACGGCTGATGATTTTGTAGACCTAGCCAGTTCCCAGAGACGTAAGCATATTCTTGATGGTGACGCCACTGGTGGAGGGCATCGAGCAGGAACAGGCAAGCCTGGAAAAAGTGAGTTTCCTCAAAGTTGGTCTGATGAAAAAATTATGCACGTCATTTCCGATATAGCTACCGATCCAAATGTTTCTCGAAAGGCTGGGCGCGGTGGTAGGACTATTGCAGAGGCAGTTAAAGAAGGTATTAATGTTCGTGTAATACAAGAATCTAATGGTGATATTGTTTCAGGTTTTCCAACAAACGTACCAAGGAATCCAAAATGAAAAATGAATATAGAGAAATTGAATCCACGCTAGATCTTTTGCTTATGGTGCTGTCTGATTCGTTTTCTGAATCTGAAAGTATAGAAGTGCAAGAATTTATTGATGTGGGTGAGTATGGAATCGCACTAGAAACTATCATTGACATTATTAATGAAGAGTCAAAGAACATAACAAATGAAGCTGAGTTTCTGATTGAAAAAGCAGGGAGGATAATGAATATGGATACTACATCCATTGTAGATAAGATTTCAAAACATATAGATAAATAATAAGATGAAAAAAACCGGTTTAAAATATAGAGCAGTATATCTGCTTGGATTTCCGTTAGCTGGAGCCTTTATAGGAATTGCAGTGTTCGCTTTATTAAATTATGTGAATGGGCCTCTAAGCAAATTCGCCTTATATCTGTCCGTTGGTGTTTGGGGGGGGTATGGAGTGTTCTCAGGAATCTATGGATACTTAAATCTAAGGAAAATATTAAAGTTAAAGAGAGCTAATGAGGAATCCAGGGATTAAATACGGCTCACATGGTTCTGCTATTGGCGCAGCATTGGGGACGGCTTATGGAAATCAATAACTGGTTTGATTTTATTATATACACAATTTATTTCTTTGGGGTTGTGATAGTTATCCTTCCTACTGGGGTTATCTTTCTTTGGTTGACATTGAAAAATCTAGTCAAAATGAGAGCCCCGAGATACGAAAAAAAGCACTACAAGTATTTCTCTGCAAGAAATAGATTTGAAGTGTGTGTTGCAGGTGTTTTTTCTGTGGCTTTTTCTGTTTGGTATCTGTTTTTTGCCAAAGGGGGAAATCTGTTTCTTTATCCGTCAGAGGTAATGAGATTTTTTTCAGGCGGATGATAGTGTGGATCAGGCTCTGGCGTTGGCCCAGCCGCCGCCAGCGGCCAAGTGTTTGGAAGGCGAGCCATCATAGAGTCAGTAGAGAGAGATACTTTTGGAAATCAATAGTATTATGATTGGTACAAATGAGTTGTAGCTCCATATTTTAAAGGGGGATTTCAGAGAAATGAAGAATAAGAAGGTAATAACTTTGATAATGGCCGCAGCCGCATCATGCTCGTCAGTCTATGCCGCGACATTACCGACCAGTGAGGTAGACGCATACATACTTGCGATGAACACCATGTCACCTATCACTGCAAAGTACACCATCCAGTACAAGCAAGCGGTTGAGCAGAAATGCAATACAGCCCTGAGCGTTGAGCAGCTCAACTCAAAGGCATTCACCAATGTTGTCCAGGCAATGGTGAGTAGTGAGACCGTCGATAGAATGGGGCTTGATGCTGCTGGTGGATCACTCCAGGATACCCTGTCTGTGATCGGCAAGAACGTCACATGCAGTGACCTGAACGCGCCATTTAAAGCACTCTTGGATGATAAGGACTTCACCAGAAAGCATCAGCACCTATCGAAGGTGCTGCATACTTGGAATGAAGTTGTTTCTCAAAGCAAACCCTGAGTAACAAAAAGGAGCCTAACTGGCTCCTTTTTTAATGGGGATGATGTTACGTTCGTGGACGTTATTTTCACTCGGGATATGTAACGTTGAAAAAGGCGTACCGACAAGAGAGTGGTCACATAGCTCTCCATAATAGATGAGCGACAAAATCTCTTGCTCGTTGATTTTTCCCACCTTAAAAAGGTAATTGATTATTGCTGTATCCAGTAGGTCGTGACACCCATTAAGCAGATCCACGATATTGGCCGCAGCTTCATTTTCCTCTCCGTCATCTCGACCGGCTAATACTGATTCAACCCAAGCCTCAAGGCTCGGATGTCCCTCAGCGAGCTCTATTTGACGGCACTCGTTCTCGATCAACCCTGTGATTGCTTCGTTGAGCGTTCCGCCATAAGTCGGCATGTTGAGAACAACTCCAAATCCGGGGATTTCTTTTTGGATTGGCTTCGCATCCTTGGGAGCTGATTTCAGCCACAGGAAAAACCAGATCCCAGAGCTTATGTCTTCCGGCTTGACCTGGTTGGCCGCAAGGAATTTGGAAACCTCGTTACAGATGATGCCATCTGGCGCTGCCATCTCGTAAATACCCGCCATCAGATCTTCAAGGCTCTTATACATATTATCTCTCGCACCTGTACATGATGTTTTCACTATCGTTGTTAAGCGTTTTTTCAGCAAGTATGTTCCAGCGAGACATCTTATACCATTCCATCCAAATCTGTAAAATTACCGTATTACCGTAATTATGATAATTACGGTAAATAAATTTGAGTTCCTCTTGCTGTTGTTCTACTTATTAAAATGTATCTTTGAAAAAGTAGAGTTTTTGGAATAGGATAGGTGGTGCTGAATGCCCACTTTTTACAAGGAGCGCGACCAGTGATTTTTGATGTAAGAGCGACCTTTGAAGTGGCACTCCAGACGGACACCCACCTGGTACTTATCGATCTGGATCAGGGAGCATCAGTTACGAACGATGCTGATGCAGTGATCGCCTGGTTGGCCGCAAACCTCGAAGGTGGAATTGGAAAACGTAAGGTGTACTACCGGGACACCGATGGACGCTTTGATGAGCTCAAGGTTAATGCCGGTGGTTTTGCCGGATTTGCACCTTGTAGCGAAGGCCAGCAGACCACCTTGGCTGGGATGCTCGGCCAGTAACTTTGTGTGGAGAACTCGATGTTAAACAAAAACAAATTTGAGAAAGTTTTAAAGAGAATCCTCGATAAGAACTTTGAGCGCTGCTCTATTTGCAGGAAACCATTCCCTGGACCGTGCCATACTTTTGCTGGTTTGGATTCGGACAATAAAGTTCAGAACGTAGGTTCTTGCTGTCGGACCAGTATTGTGGACTTGCGGCATGGAGGTGTGTATACGACCGCTCCTGTAGATACTCAAGAGGGGCAAAGTCAGGCGCGTGAGCTACTCGCAACACATCCTTGTAAGGGGATGATGGGACATGCTTAGCAAAAAAGTCTTTTTCATTAGTCAAGCGGAGGCCGAAAGACTGGAGCCGGTTCCCGGTGCGGCCATGATCTCCATAACTGACCCAGACAAGTCCCCTGCCGCTCTCGGACAGTGGGGGCAGTTGTACCGCGATAGCTTCTATGACGGCGGCTATTCTGAGAACACCATCCACACGATGAAGGCAGCGTTCCGGATGAATTACGCCTCTTACATTGACTCATCCCAGGCTGAAAAGCTGTCCACCTTCCTGGATGGATTGGTTGGTAGCGGTATCGATCAGATCTTCGTTCATTGCTATTACGGAGAATCCAGAAGTGGCGCGGTAGCGCTGTACCTCCAGAACAAACATGGATTCACTCCGAATAAGCCGATCACCAAGCCCAACCGAACAGTTTACGAATTGCTGTGCAATCCAACCAAGTTTGAACCACTGATGCAAAGCTACGAAACGCAACATATGGAGGAGGAACTACCTCTTCACCTCAAAATATGGGATTTTCTTCTCGTTGCGGTCGGGCTTAGGAGGTAACTTTGCACGACACAAACAATGACAAGGAAGAGCTAGTTTCACATGCGAAAGTAAATGTTCCGGCAGAACAAAGCATTCGCGGTGAACTGTTGCCGTCATCGAGCTCGCTCCGGAACATCCAGGACAACCCCGCCGTCGCCTATCTGGTGAGCCTCGGGTCAAAGCGAAGCAGGCAGACCATGAGCTCATTCCTCAACATTGTCGCCAAGATGATCGGGTTTCAGAACCTTCGTGACTGTGCATGGAGCTCAATGAGGCGGCACCACATATTGGCGGTGCTGGAAATGCTGGGGGATGCAGGGAAGGCTCCGGCAACGATCAACACCTACCTGTCAGCGCTCAAAGGGGTGGCTCTTGAAGCCTGGACGATGAAGCAAATTGATACGGATAGCTTCCAGCACATTAAGCAAGTCCGTTCAGTACGTGGATCTCGACTTCCTAAAGGGCGGGCACTTGAACGCCATGAGATTCGCAGCCTCTTTTTCACATGTGAAAGTGATTCAAGCGCCAAAGGGCTTCGGGATGCGGCCATTCTCGGGGTGCTCCTCGGGTGTGGCTTGCGCCGCTCGGAAATCGTTGCGCTGGACATGGGAAGCATGATCTACAAGGACCGCGCTCTCAAGGTTCTTGGCAAGGGCAACAAAGAGAGAATGGCGTATGTGCCTGGTGGCGCATGGAAAAGACTGGATAAGTGGGTTGAAGAGGTTCGAGGAACGCATGAAGGGCCTTTATTCCCGAGGATCAGGCGGTTTGATGATGTGACTGGAGAGCGGATGTCGGATCAGGCCATCTACCACATCTTGGAGACCAGAAGAGTTGAAGCCGGTCTGGAGATGTTTGCGCCCCATGACCTGCGACGCACCTTTGCCTCCTCGATGCTGGATAACGGTGAGGATATTGTGACCGTGAAGGACGCAATGGGCCACTCAAGCATTGCAACTACCCAGAAATATGACAGACGCGGCGATGAGCGTTTGAAGAGAGCGAGCCAACGCCTCGATATAGCGGATTAACAGCATGAATGATGAAGAACTCGAACTTGCCAGAGCCGAAGCCATGAAAGCCGATAGGTGCTTTTCAAAAGGACGGCTCAGGGACGAATTTCGGATGAAGCCTAAGCCAGGAGTAGAGCCAGTTTCGTTCTACAAAAACGGGTATGGTGGCCAATTTGGAGTGTACCGGATAGCAGATTGCCAACCAATGCGGAGAAGGGGTTGTTCACCGGCATCACAAAAGCAAATAAGGGCGCAATCCATCCTTTCGGTCAAGGCAAGAATGCGTAGCAACCTGGCAAAGGCCTCTGTCATGGCACAAAGGTGGGTCGCTCTGGAACCTCTGGTTCTCGATACCGAGACGACCGGACTTGGTGAAAGAGACCAGGTGATCGAGCTGGCTGTTACTGACATCAGAGGCGCGGTTCTCCTCTGCACCAGATTACGGCCAACCGTGGAAATAGACCCTCAGGCAATGGGTGTTCATGGCATCACCGAGACTGAGCTGTCGAATGAGCCTACGTGGACTCAAGTTGCGCCAGCTCTCGCCCGGCTTTTGTCGGGCCGTCATCTGGTGATATTTAACTCCAGTTTCGACAGTAGGATGTTGAGGCAAACAGCCAGTGCATTTGGAGACCAACTCTCTTGGTGGCAAGAGCAGAACTGTCTGTGCGCGATGAAGCTGGCGGCTGATGCCTTTGGCTCAACCAACCGGCACGGCACAATCTCACTTGCGGATGCCACCTGCGAGGCAGGTGTGAGCTGGAAAGGTCGAGCCCATTCAGCAGCGACCGACGCTATTGCCACCGCCGACTTGGTGACAGAGATAGCCAAAGTCCAACGTGACCTCGTGGTCCAGCTCCAGGAGCTTCAAAGCAAAGGTAATTTGGAATGACAGAACAATCCTACGGCGAAAGTCTCAAATTTTTCTCAGACTGGCAGAAGGACCCCGCGAAACGCACCGGCCTGAATGTGCAACACACGCTAACCAGAGGTGAATATCCTACGGTCAGCATCGAGATTGCGCCGATCAGGGCATCGGGGTCCAGCCCAGACTGGAAAAGCAAGATCACGGTGCAGCTCACTCGCGGCGAACTGACGGCGTTTTGCAGCGTTCTCTTTGGTTTGCGTAGCAAGGCTGAGGGTTCCTATCACGGCGACGCGAAGAATAAGAGCTTTGCGGTTTACAACAACGGCAAGGCCGGTGTTGCGATCATCCTTAGTGAGCGAGGAAACCAGCTCCAGAATTTCATCAATGATGACGACCGAATGGAGCTCGCAGTCTTCGCAGTTCGCCAGCTTTCCAACGCATGGAAAGTTACCCCTTCTGATGCCATCGCGCTGCTACGCCAATCAGCGTGGATGGACCGAAATTTGTCCTAATCGAGCAAATCTAGGCACTCTAAAAGTCGTCCTATAACCACAAAGTTAGACCATCATGCAAAGTGGGGTATAGAGAGTGCCAGCCCCACCCCAGCAGTCCCCCTCAGCCACATTTCTGGCTTGCCCCGCGCTTTTCTTCTTTCTCTCTTTTTCTCTCTTTTTCTCTCTCTTTCTCAATCTAATCTCACACACGAAGGTCAAACAGGGCACCCGCCGACGCGAAGCGGAGGCGTATTCTTGCCCCTCCCCCTCGTTGCATGATGGTCTAAATCTGTCTACTATGTAACCAATGAACTGTTAGAACAAACCCACACATAGGCGGCAGCATGGCTAAAAACTTCATATCAGAACAATTCTCGGCCATGTGCCGCGACTTAACGAACCTGTCCTCTCTTATCAAACGACTACCGCCACGGTACGCAAAAGTTGCGGCCATCCCTCCTACCGGAAAAGGAATGGAGAACGAGCCCGTCAACAAGATTGTCGTAACTGAACAAACTGGGCGCGAAGCTCTTGAGCTGGCAGCGCACAGCTACAGAGATCTTCACATCAACCCAGACTATTCGCAGAAGTCTGCCAGGCGCACCGTGGGGGTACTCTGGTTCTCCCCTTCCAGGATTGGTGTAGCTGACGAAATTGCGGCGACGGTTGAACGCATCAACGCGGCCAAAGCTGGTATCGAGGAGTTCATTATCTCGACGTACCCCACCAGGCAAGAGAGGTTTGAAGCACTTCGAGCGGACTGCCCTGGTGTCATGACTCTCCACCTTTACAGACAAATTCGGTGCTATACCAATGGCGACATCGACTCTATCCGCTTCACCTGGCAACGGAAGGACTCCTTGAAGAAGCCCGTAAAAGAGGAGCTTTTGCAACGCATCAGAGAGGAGCTGGAGCGATCTGGGCCAGACTATCAACTTCCCCTGGAGCAGCTTATCCAGAAGATCGCCAGCACCCCGGAGCCTTATCTCCGGGAGCGAAGGGAAGTAAAGGTTCAACCGGTGGCAAACGTCATGGCCGCAGGGGTACTCAAAACCGTTACCGCGCCAATGCCCCTGATCGTGCTCCAGGATAAGGATGTTCAGCTCAAATTGCTTCGTAACTTTGACGCCTCAGAACAACGCAAAACTCGATCTGATAAAGCGGCATCGGAAATCCTTGGCACCTTCGGTGGAGTCACTATCGAATCCTTCCCTGGATGAATCAGCGTGACCGCGTAACAAGGCTTTTCCGCAGCCGGAAGGGCTTTGTCCCACACAAACAGGGGTTGTGTGCCCATTTCATCGAAAAGTCCAAAGTTTGCTTGTAGCCCTTTGATATCAAGGACTACAGCCGATATATAGTTTAATAATATTAATAGACTATGCCGCTAAGCTTAACGACTCTTCTGAAATAAGAGGATCTAAATTCTCCAGTAATCTTTCCAGTACAATATTATCTTTTTTAAGGCCAAAGGTGTAATTACCGGCCAGCTGTATATGCTGCCATGCGACAGGTGATAACTCAGCTATCATATTCACCGCTTCTTGATTATTTTCACGCGCAAATTTTTCAATCAAACTGGATAATAATGCAGAATTATAATAAATAATGCAGTTAGCAATGATACGAGCACAATCATTCCATTGTTCTATCTGGTAATCATCGCCACCTCTGAATTGATTACCATTAATTGACGCAATTGCACGCCGTAATTGATGGTAAGCCTCACCCCGATTAAGTGCTTGTTGGACAAACTGCCTGAGCATTTTGTCATCAACATAATCGAGAACGTATAAACACTTAATTATTCGGTCATATTCACGAAGAGCCGCTAAGGTGCGATTGTTTTTCTTACTGTTAGAAAGCTTAGTAATCACCGTGCTTTGTGTCGTCGTTTTACGGCTTAATGAACAAATTATCCATTGAATATTTTCCCACTCTTCTTGAATGAGTGATAAGTTGAGCGATTTTTTAAGTTTCAGGGAAAGGATTTCATCATACTCGATCTCAAACAATTCATTAAAAACGTGTTTAAATTTTGCATATCGCGGGGCAAACTGATACCCAAAGAGATCAAGGATAGCAAAGTTTACATTGTTAACGCCATGCGTGTCTGTTGCTAATGTTTTGGGCTGAATATGGCTGGTATTATTATAGAGTAAATCGAATGCGTGGTGAGCCTCATATTCATTGGCTGAAATCACTTTCGTATTTATTGGTACATGATTTGAAACTAATGTGAGTGCTGATACGCCTTTCCCTTTTCGGAAATATTTAGCAGAAAAACGGGCTTTAAATGTATTGATTCGGCAACCATGTTTTTGGCCATCAATACTACCAAATGGGGCACTTTCGTTAATCGTATAATATTTGAAAATGGGGAGTTTTGCTAAAGCATCAGCTATCATATCATTAGCTTCACTCGTTGTTTCAGGCCTAATATAACCATCATTGACGGCTCTAAGCACACCGATGGCTCTATCTGATATTGATGACATATGATGAACACCATAGTTTGAGCCATTTCCAAATATGCAAGCGAGTAAATCGCCCTCTTTGGCCTTAGTGTTTTTCTTTTTTGATGCGATATTTTTAAATGCATCTAAGTAACCCGTTTTTTGATGAACATAGTCCATAATTTCAATGATCCCCATATGTTGGAGCTGGTTATATATGGGATTATCAATGTCATCTTTCCAGCGTTTATTCGCCAGTTTCCATGTTAACTGATTTGAACGCGGTTGAAGTGTCACGAAATCATTGGCTCCATCATGGATATTGCGACCAATTCGCTCCATTTGGTCTCTCAGTTTTTGCGTTAATTCCGAAAGCGTTTGTTGTATCGGTGTATTGAGCCGAGTTAATCCTGTTTTTTGAATGATGACATGGCTTTTTTTCCACTCGGTGGCTGAAATCAGATCATCGTCTAAACGCTTGTTGCTGGCGCTTTCATTGATGTAAATATTGTTACTCTCAATCATCCGAGCCACTTTTTGGTATAAATAGTATTCAAATCGTTGAGTATTAACCTGTTCATCTATCAGGATAAAAGGTTTATCGTTTTTTAACAGTAACCGCTGATCGACGGTAGAAATGTGCTTATCTTTTTGAAGTTCTGATTTTGCTGTTAATAATTGGGAAGATAGTAGTTGTAATCCTGGTTCGCACTCGATATCAATCGCGAGAAAGAGTGACCTCATTGTATTCGCAATTTTTCTGTATTGTGTATCAATGTATAGCCACTCATAATGGGTTTTATCAAAACTATTCTTATTAAGATGTTGACTTATTAACTGAATTTCATCTTTAGACATCATTGCAAATGCATTTTGGCGAATATCACCAAATTGCGTATTGTCACTGACGTTTTCATCAACAAAGAGGTGTAAAATATTACCCGCATGCATTAACTTTTCACGAATAATTTCCAGTTCTTCTGCAATGCGTAACTTAGCTAAAGCACTCGCAGCTTCCCTTTGCTTTCTCGTCACATATAAAAAAGCTGTTACCAATTTATCATTAGTTTCTTGGTAGCGAAAAAATAGATAACAAACCAGATATAACATGCCTTGCCATTCGGGAAATCGACGAATTTTATAAATCGATTGATGTTGAATAATCGATGCATAATAGCTTAAATTACCTAATGATAATCCCAATTCACCAACAAGACGTTTTACGTCGGGATAAACACTTTTTATGGCATTATGCGTTTCAATTTCACTTGCGAGCTCTGTCGGTGTAAAATCTTTAGCTGCGCCTTGTTGGCCAGATAGACTATTTAAAACCCCTTTTGTATGCAGTATCTTCTTTAATTTTTTATGTATTATTGGTGGCACGCTATTTGAAAGGATCAACTCGGTACGATGCCTCTCATTAGCTAAAACCGTGGTGATCATATTTTGCAAAGTGGAATAACCCACTAATCCAATTCTGTTTTGACCTAAAAAAGCGAGGCATTCATCAAAAATATATTTGGGGTATGTACAGATTGTTGCGACATCACCCAAACGCTCTATCAAGGCTTGTTTATCTTGTCTTAATAACCGCGAAAAACCCAGTATTTCATGCATTTTAGCGATCAATGTTGCTCGAGTACTTTTAGCAATAAAGGGGTATTTCGGCTTTCTATTTGGAAAATGTGTCGCATAAATATAGTCGACATCTTGTTTAACCTCTCGTAGTTTAAATTGAGCGACAACAGGCTTCGCGCGAAAATAACCAATCAGAAGAATTAAATATATTTTCGTTTCAATTTTTCCCATTTTAGTGAGGATTTTTTTTATACTCGGATCTAATGAAAAATATTCTTCACGCTCAATTTGATTAAATATTGGACGAGAATAGAGCTCATGAATCTCCTGTTCTGTCAAAATTTGAATACGGCCTGATTTAATCTCTTTCATTGTGGTTATGTTCTATCCTCTAAAAATAAACAACATCATATAATGGACGCGCGCGTAATCGATATAAAAGTGCAATTTAAGTCTACCTTAACTACACTAGGTAAACTCTAGTGTAATAAGTATAAAAAATAGATGTATAATGCACTACTATAACAACACCAATGTATAGTGCACCGATGAAGACAAATATACGAATTTATGGATATCTACGTGCTTCTACGCATGAACAGGATGCGTCAAGAGCAAAAAATGAACTGTTGAAATTTGCTGAAGGAATGGGGCTACAAATTGCCTGCTGGTTTGAAGAAAATGAGTCAGGCGCTCAGCTTCACAGACCTGAACTCTTTCGCTTACTCAATGTGGCCATGCCCGGTGATATTATTTTAGTTGAACAGGTAGATAGAATTAGCCGCTTGAATGCCGATGACTGGGAAAAATTAAAATATCTCATTGGACACAAAGGGTTAAAGGTCGTTTCTTTAGACCTCCCAACCAGTTACCAGTTTATGAGTCGCACCGATGAATTTACAGAACGAATGCTTGCTGCCCTTAACAGTATGATGTTAGACATGCTGGCAGCGGTTGCAAGAAAGGATTACGAAGATAGACGGCGTCGTCAAGCGCAAGGAGTGCAAAAAGCCAAACAAGAAGGGAAGTATAAAGGCCGTCCGATCAACAAAATATTACACCAAAAAATTGAAGGCCTTCTGATGGAGAAAAAAAGCTATAGCCAAATAGAAAACCTGATAGGTTGTTCGCGGCATACTATTTCGAAAGTATCAAAATCGATGAAAATAGCGCAATAAATGTCCCTCTATTCGTTTATCAAGTTTATGTTACTCAACAATGAGTCATACCGCGTGGAATGACATGAGAGAGATATTTAAGTATAAACAAGTGATTGGATACTTTTTAATTAAATAACTTATATTTATCACAATAAACCGAGCTTCATGACAATCATGAGCACGCATTAAAAGGGAGATTGAATGTCATTATCACCACAAAAGTCTCAAACGTGGGGGAAGATAAATCCGCCCGTTTTCTTTGTTTCCGCTTTTATTATTATATGTGTCGTTGCAATAGCCGCTATTTTTCCTCAACGTTCTGAAATTTTGCTCAAAGCTCTACAGGCACAACTTTTTGAGAATGCCAGCTGGTTTTATATTCTGGCTGTTGCCTTAATTTTATTGACTGTCGCCTATTTAGGCCTCTCTCGATTTGGTGAAATTAAATTGGGTCCTGACCATTCCCAGCCCCAATTCAGTTATCTTTCCTGGTTTGCTATGTTGTTTTCTGCTGGAATGGGAATTGGGCTTATGTTTTTTGGGGTCGCAGAACCCGTGATGCATTATCTTGCTCCTCCCATTGGAGACCCACAGACAGTTCAAGCTGCAAGAGAAGCGATGGAAATTACGTTTTTCCATTGGGGACTACATGCTTGGGCGATTTATGCGATTGTCGCCTTAATTCTCGCTTTTTTTAGTTATCGACATGGCTTACCGCTCACCTTACGTTCAGCACTTTACCCGATCATTGGTGAACGGATTTATGGACCTATTGGTCATGCTGTCGATATTTTTGCTGTTGTCGGCACCGTTTTCGGGGTGGCGACATCATTAGGCTTTGGTGTTTTGCAAGTGAATGCAGGATTAGCACACCTCTTTGGTTTTCCCGTTAGTCCAACGATGCAAGTGATTTTGATTGTGGTGATCACGGGATTAGCCACGTTATCGGTGGTCAGTGGTTTAGATAAAGGGATACGAATTCTCTCTGAGATCAATCTCAGTTTAGCCGGATTGTTACTGCTATTGATTGGGATTTTAGGCCCGACCGTATTGTTACTCAAATCTTTTGTCCAAAATACAGGCGCTTATCTTTCAGATATTATCAATAAAACCTTCAATCTTTATGCTTATGAACCGCAATCCAGTGAATGGTTGGGGGGATGGACATTATTGTATTGGGGATGGTGGCTTTCATGGTCGCCTTTTGTCGGGATGTTTATCGCCAGAATTTCTCGAGGGCGTACCATTCGCGAGTTTGTCACTGGCGTTCTGTTTGTCCCTGCCGGGTTTACGCTACTTTGGATGACTTTTTTTGGCAATAGTGCCATCCATCTGATCCGCGATAATGGGGCAGAAATGTTGGCGCAAGTGGTTCAAAAAGACGTTGCTCTCGCTTTATTTGAATTTTTAAATTACTTTCCGTTTTCATCTGCCCTTTCTTTTGTCGCGATGCTGATGGTCATTGTTTTTTTTGTGACATCCGCGGATTCCGGTGCGATGGTTGTCGATACGTTAGCCTCCGGTGGTGAAATTCACACGCCAGTATGGCAACGTATTTTTTGGGCCTTTTTGATGGGGGCCGTTGCAATCACACTTTTACTGGCCGGAGGATTAACGGCATTACAAACCATGACAATTGCTACCGCGCTACCCTTTGCGATTATTTTATTGACTGCTATCGTCGGATTGCTAAAAGCCTTACGTATTGATGTTTACAAAAAAGACAGTCAACAGCTTGCCACTTTAGCACCGAATACAGGACGTGGGGGGTTATCATGGGAGCGTCGATTACGTAAAATAGCCTTCTTCCCTAAACGTAATCAGGTTAAACGTTTCATGACAGAAGTGATTGAGCCCGCTATGCAATCTGTCATCACTGAGTTGGAAAAGCAGAGCACAGAGGCCGCTATCCATAATAAGGACGATAGGGTGACTCTGGAAGTGCAATTTGGTGAGAGTCTCAATTTTCTCTATGAAATACGATTACGGGACTACCTGACGCCGTCTTTTGCATTAGTGGGGATGGATGATGATGAAAATAATGAACCTCAGAAATATTACCGCGCTGAAGTCTATTTAAAGGAAGGTGGGCAGGACTACGATATTATGGGATGGAGTGAAGCGCAGATTATTCATGATATCCTCGATCAATATGAAAAACACATTCACTTTATTCATATTGTGGATAAATCGTAGCCACTTATTATGATAGAGAGGTGACGAAAGTGAGTCACCTCTCTTGGTAATAATGACAATAGACGAAAAAACTAACGAATGATGAGTAATGACACGGGCGTTTTATGTATCATCTCTGTCGTATGACTTCCGGTAAAAAATTGCTTCACTCGCGAATGACCAAAAGCCCCCATGATGATCAAATCAATATGGTGTTGTACTGCAAAGTTACACAATTCATCAACGATGCTATCGGCACCCTCAAGTAAATTGGCTTTCACCTTAATGTCGGCTTGATGAAGTCGGTTTTGTGCTTTTTTGAGTTGACTGTCTTGGTTACCGTGCATTACCAGATAGCAATCACTACCGGCTAATAATTTCACTTGTGTTAACCGATGAATGACGCGTTCACCTTCCTCACTTCCATCAAACGCAATCATCATCTTTTTTGGTGGGGTAAAATTTTGCTTACAGATAAGCACTGAGTTTTTTTGAAGACGAATAATGCCTTCGAGTTGACGGCCAATATGCCCCGTTAATTCAGATTGCTCGCCTCGACGACCGAGTACAACAATATGCGTATCATCTTGATTTAGCACTTCGGCTAAAGCTCCTTGCCGCTGAAGTGTATTAACATCAAGAAGACCTAAATCTTGAGTGATTTCTTTTGCACTCATCAATAATTGTCGGCCTTCCTCACGGGTTAAACGCGCCCGCTTTTCCTCAATATCCACGAGTTCATTCAATAAAGTTTCTCGGGTATCAAATCCAATGACCCCACTTAAATCATGGTGTGCTGATGTCGAGATTTTTTCATTCATGTGTAACAGTGTCAGCGGAAGTTTGAGTGTTTGAGCTATCCAAGTACTTGCGTGACAAACGGCAATCGCCGAGGGCGAACGGTCAATACACCCAATTACGCAAGTTTTTTGAATGATATCTGCTGTCATAATTAATGACCTCCCATGAATTTTTCAATTTTTTCCGGGTCGTCATGAATACCAAACTTATCAACCAACGTTGCAGTGGCTTCATTCATCCCCTTAATTTCAATATCAATGCCTTCACGTCGAAACTTAATCACCACTTTATCTAACGCGCTGACGGAAGTGATATCCCAAAAATGAGCATGATTCACATCAATAATCGCTTTATCAATGTCTTCTTTAAAATCAAAGACATTAACAAAGCGTTCCGATGTGGCAAAGAAAATTTGTCCCCGAACTTCATAATGACGTACCTTTCTGTCTAGTCTTGATGTAACTGTCATGTATCTCGCGACTTTATTGGCAAAATTAAGCGCTGCGATGAGCACCCCGACAAGTACCCCGTAAGCCAGATTATGGGTCCAAACGACAACAATGACGGTGGCTATCATAACGATGCTGGTCGATAGCGGATGGACTCGTATATCGGCAAGGGATTGCCAAGAAAAGGTCCCAATTGACACCATAATCATCACAGCAACTAACGCCGCCATAGGGATTTTTGATACCCAATCATTAAGAAAAACCACCATTAGTAATAAAACAACACCCGCAACCAGTGTCGATAATCGACCTCGGCCACCCGATTTTATATTGATAATGGATTGACCGATCATCGCACATCCTGCCATCCCGCCAATAAATGCAGTGGCTATATTGGCAATGCCTTGCCCTTTACATTCTCGATTTTTATCACTGGTTGTATCCGTCAAATCATCCACAATCGTTGCAGTCATCATTGATTCCAATAAGCCAACAACAGCAAGCGCTAATGAGTAGGGTAATATGATAAGTAGCGTTTCAATATTCAAGGGAATATCGGGCAAAAGAAAGATAGGCAAACTGTCAGGCAGAACGCCCATATCACCAACCGTTCGGATATCAAGACCAAGCCATATTGAAATTATCGTTAATACAACAATACACACTAATGGAGACGGAATGGTTTTATTGACTAATGGAAACAGATAGATAATCCCTAAGCCTGCCGCGGTCATTGCATAAACATGCCAACTCACATTGGTTAATTCAGGGAGTTGCGCTAAAAAAATCAAGATAGCCAGCGCATTAACAAATCCCGTTACCACCGAACGTGAAACAAATCGCATTAAATTACCGAGCTTTAAATATCCTGCGATAACTTGAAATATCCCGGTTAATACCGTCGCAGCTAATAGGTACTGAAGGCCATGTTCTTTCACCAGAACGACCATTAAAAGTGCCATTGCACCAGTTGCCGATGAAATCATGCCGGGGCGCCCCCCGATAAAAGCGATAATTACCGCAATAGAAAATGCGGCGTATAACCCAACTTTGGGGTCGACGCCTGCAATAATTGAAAATGCGATGGCTTCAGGAATTAACGCTAAAGCAACAACAATACCGGCTAGGACATCCCCACGGATGTTACCCAGCCAGTCCTGACGAGAGGAGGACAAAAGCATATTAGACTACCTTGTAATCTATCAATCCCAAGATGGGAGAGTATATTTTAAATAAACGAAATTATCCCAAAGAAGGGATGTGGAAATTGGCTGATTTAGTATCAACCTAAAAGGAAGGGGGTATCTCAGGGTGGAGTAAGGCGCATAATATGATCAGCTGTTCCTATGAATAGTATATTTTTTTAAAATACCAATATCAACGACCTTAAGCAAGTACCGGATTAACATGAGCGTACTGATGCCATACATCGGTACGCTCATCATGATAAATATCGTCAGTGATTTACTTTACTCTAATGCCTTGTTTATCAACAATAACCTCACCATCTTCTTTGATAAATTCACGTTGTTGCGGATGAGGTAATATATCCAATACGACTTCTGAAGGTCGGCAAAGTTTAGTTCCTATTGGCGTAACAACAATGGGTCTATTAATCAGTATTGGGTACTGCAACATAAAATCAATCAGTTGGTCATCGGTATAAATATCATTTTCTAAAGCTAATTGTTCATACGGTTCAACATTTTTTCGTAGTAACGCCCTTACCGTGATATTCATATCAGCAATAAGTTGTACTAACATATCTTTAGTCGGCGGTGTTTCTAAATAATAAATAATCGTTGGCTCAACGCCGCTATTGCGGATCATAGCAAGCGTATTGCGTGAAGTGCCACAATTTGGATTGTGATAAATGGTAATTTCATTCATTCGGTTAGCCTTAATTTAACAGTGAAAGTCGAAGCACTAAAGCAACGAGAGTGACGGTAAGTACAGGGAGTGTCATGATGATCCCTGTTTTAAAATAGTATCCCCATGTAATGCTCATGTTCTTTTGTGATAAAACATGCAGCCACAGCAACGTCGCCAAACTCCCTATAGGTGTAATCTTAGGCCCCAAATCGGCACCAATCACATTGGCATAAACCATTGCTTGTTGAATTAGCCCTGACGCTTCACTCCCTTCAATGGATAAAGCACCAATTAATACCGTTGGCATATTATTCATTATTGAGGATAAAAATGCAGTTATAAATCCCGTACCAATTGTTGCTGCCCATAACCCTTTGTCTGCAAGGTAATTGAGCGTTTCAGAAAGATAATCGGTTAACCCTGCATTTCTTAAACCATAAACAACCAAGTACATACCTAAAGAGAAAATGACGATTTGCCACGGTGCGCCACGTAATACTTTTTGGGTATTAATCGTATGGCCTCTGGCTGCAATCACCCAAAGAATTAAGGCGCCAATAGCCGCAATTGCACTCACTGGAAGACCTAATGGTTCTAAGACAAAGAAACCAATAAGTAGCAGTACCAATACCAGCCAACCTGCTTTAAACGTTGTCATGTCCTTAATGGCTAAAGTCGGTTCACTCAGTTTGGTAACATCATATTGTTTAGGAATATCTTTGCGGAAAAACCAATGCAGCATCGCTAATGTTGCAATAATTGCTGCAATATCCACTGGGACCATAATCGATGCATATTCAGTAAATCCAATATTAAAGAAGTCCGCAGAAACGATATTCACGAGGTTCGAAACAATCAGCGGCAAGCTCGCCGTATCTGCAATAAACCCGGCAGCCATGACAAAGGCTAATGTCGTGCCTTTGTTGAAACCAAGTGCCAATAACATCGCAATCACAATGGGCGTTAATATCAATGCTGCGCCATCATTGGCAAATAAGGCCGCAACCGTTGCACCAAGTAACACGATATAACTGAATAACAGTTTTCCTTTACCCCCGCCCCACTTGGCAACATGTAATGCCGCCCATTCAAAGAAACCACTTTCATCTAAAAGTAGGCTAATGATAATTACGGCGACAAATGTCGCCGTGGCATTCCAAACAATGTTCCAAACAATCGGGATGTCTTGAAAACTGATCACACCAAAGATCAGTGCCAATACAGCCCCTGCTGTAGCACTCCAGCCAATACCCAGTCCTTTGGGCTGCCAAATAACAAAGGTGATCGTTAAAATAAAAATGAATGCGGCAATAAACATAACAACCTCATTTAAAAGGTGCTTTTCCGCACCTTTTATTTTTAGAAAATAAAACTTATTCTGCGAGCTGACTTAATGCAGATATCCCCACAGGCTCTGTTTCAAGCAAAGGAACAATAGCAACACGTTTTGCCAATGTTGATGTCACCTTTTCAATCTGAGCGACTTCCTGTTCTGCTCTTGAAAGTAACAATGGTGAGGTTGTTTCCGTGATAGATAGACTGTTATTGATTACCCACGCCCACGGATGTATGTCTGCCCGTATTAAATCATTTTGCAAATTTTCCGCCTCAAGCACAGGCGTTGTTTCAGCGAGTGTCGTAATAATGACTTTGGTGCGTTCAGGATCTTGTAATTGCATCATCGGCGTTAAATAGTGGCCTTTTTCACCCATATTCTTAGCAATTTCTTTATGGTATGCCCCTGTTGCATCCAGAAGTAATAATGTATGCCCAGTCGGCGCAGTATCCATGACGACAAAACGTTTACCCGCGTCTCTAATGATGCGAGAAAAAGCCTGGAATACCGCAATTTCTTCAGTACAAGGAGAGCGCAAATCTTCCTCAAGTAATGCGCGCCCCTCTGCATCTAAATCTTTCCCTTTTGTTTCTAAGACATAATGACGATAACGTTCAGTTTCAGCGATAGGGTCAATTCGGCTAACTTGAAGATTCGGTAAAACACCATCGAGGGTTGATTCAATATGCGCGGCTGGATCGGATGTAGTCAGATGTACATCAAGCCCTTTTTCTGCCAATTTAACCGCGATTGATGCCGCAATCGTTGTTTTCCCTACACCACCTTTGCCCATTAACATAATCAGCCCATGCTGTTGCTGAGATATTTCGCCAACCAGTTCTGACAAGGTGGGTAAAGAAATAGGTTGTTTTGTCGGGGTAATAGTTGGAATTTGTGGCATCTCATTAGATAACAACTGCTTCAGTGCATCGACACCCACCATATTGATATTTTGTAAATAAATAATATCGACAGGTAACGAGCGTAGTGCTTCAGGCATAGATGCTAATGCCGCTTGTTCACGAGAGTAGAGCGCATGGGATAACTTATCATTTTCAGTCACCGCCGTTTCAGGGAAAACACCATTGACAATTAATTGCTGATTTCTGATACCCAGAGATGACAACTCGCTATAGGTTCTCGCAACCTCTCTCAATGCCGCTGATTGAGGTCGTGCAACTAATACTAACCTTGTTAGTGATTTATCACTCAACGCTTCCACCGCCATGCTGTACTGTTCACGTTGTTTATCAAGACCAGACATTGGCCCTAAACATGACGCACCATCAGGATTATCAGTAATAAAATCACTCCATGCACTCGGGAGTTGTAATAAACGGATGGTATGCCCCGTTGGTGCGGTATCAAAAATGATATAGTCAAATTGCTTTGTAATTTCGGTATTGGTTAACAACCCAGTAAATTCATCGAAAGCTGCAATCTCTGTGGTACAGGCACCTGATAGCTGTTCCGTAATACTTTGAATTACCGCTTCAGGTAAACTTTCTTTGATTGGATTAATAATTTTGTTTCGATATTCTTCAGCGGCAGCTTGAGGGTCTATTTCAATAGCAAATAAATTTGGAACCCATGTTATTGGCTTAATATTGTTGCCTATCGATTGAGAGAATACTTGCCCAACGTTAGAAGCTGGATCAGTGCTCACCAGTAAGACTTTTTTCCCTTTTTCAGCCAACTTAATTGCGGTCGCACAAGAAATAGAAGTTTTACCCACACCACCTTTTCCAGTAAAAAATAAATAATTAGGTGTGTTATCTAAAAATTTCATTTTATTGCTCCTGTTAACAACACGTTTTACCATTACCACAACACGATTTAACAATTTCGGCTTTTTCAATATTCGGCCGAATACCAAACCATCTTGCTAGCTCATGTCGTTTTGGGTATCGACCAGTCAGCACAATCTCACCATCAAGAATCAATAGTGGAAGTGACTCGGCGCCTGCGGTTTCCAAAAATGTTTTTGCTTTTGTGTTGTTAACGAACTCCATAGGCTCTTGCGCTAAATTAAAACGCCTTATACTTGCCCCTTGTTTTTTTAACCAATCCACATCTGTTGGGGGTTCTAGGGATTTTCCCCTCTAAAGTAACATAAATCGCCATACTCACGATATCTAAAGGCATACAAAGGTGGGTTACTTCTCCAAAGTATGGCAAATTATGAGGTTAACTACCCCTTAAACTTAACGTAATTCCTATGGCTATAAAAAACGAACTCTCAATTCTTACCAAAGCTGAGCAGCTTGATCTATATTCTCCGCCACTATTAACCCTTGAACAGCAACGATTGTATTTTACGCAAAACGAGATCGAGTTAACAGAGTCGAAAAGCATTCGCCTAAGGAGCCATCGATGCTATTTCATTGCGTTATTAGGGTATTTTAAGTCTAAGCCTGTCATTCTTTCACCTAGCTTTAACCTCATCTTTAACGATATGCAGTTTATTTCAACGCAAGTTCAAGGAGGCAAAGGGCTCAGGCCTTTCAGCATAAATAAGATGCAGCGTGACCGTATTTATCAAAGAATACTGAGGCTACTAAACTATCAGAAATGGGAAGAAAGTCTGCACTTTGCGCCGTTGTACGATCATCTTGTAATGGTCGGCAAAGCTTGGCTTGAGCCTCGTTATCTATTTGATGCAGCCGCTGAATATCTAGCAACGCATAGAATTGCCATCCCTAAATATACTGTCGTACAAAAGCTTATCAGTCGTGTTATCCAACAGGTCAAGAAGACGTTAAATAATAAGCTTCGTATTCATGTTTCATCTGAACTACACGGATTTCTAAATACTATTATCGATGACAAAGATGGGCTCTCCTTAAGCCAGCTTCGAGCAGGTGCAAAAAGCGTTATGGTGACAGAGCTAAAAAAAGAACTGATTGTTTATCATCAGTTACAGCCTTATACAAGACAGATTGATGATGCTGTTAAGGACTTAGCCTTATCGTCTAAAAACCAACAACACTTCGGTGAAATGGTGGATTATTATGGTAGTAAACTAAAACGCTTTAAGCGTCCACAGCAACACCTATGGTTGCTGTGTTTTCTGACTCAACGCATACGGCAAAGCTTAGAGCGACTGACTGATGGTTTTATTCATCATATCCGGAAACAACAAGAAGCTGCGCATGCGTTTGCCCAACAGGCAGTGTTTGATTCATGGAGGTCAGCTGCGGACAATGTCACCAAAGCTGCAGAATTACTCCATCTGTTTGTTGATGACAGTATCGACGATAATCAACCATTTGCAACGGTTAGGCAACAAGCATTAAGTGTAATGAATAACCAAGATATAGAAACGCTATGCCTGTACTTAAAAAAGCAAAAACGCACAGTAGAAGAATATCAATGGCAATATTATGATGATCAAAACACCTTACTTGAACAGTTATTAAGGCCCGTGTTTCTATGTCTTGAATGCCAAGCAGGTAAAGGCTCAGAAGTATTGGTGACACAGCTCAGAACCACAAAAACAGAACTATTAGCAGGTAATACATTGCAAACAATGGATAGTACACTTATCCAACAAAAACATCGTCCATGGTTACTCAACAACGATGTTGTTCATCCACAGCGATACGAATGGTTGCTTTACCGTCAACTGGCTTCTCGGCTTAATGGTCGAATTTACTTATCAAACGTCACTAAATATCGTGCGCTAGAAGACGACTTAATTGCATCGTCAATACAGTCTGATCTATTGGCATCGTCAACGTTGGAAAAGCTAAAGCAGCCGATTCAGAAGCTACTGCAAGTAAAACAAATACGCTTAGCAACATCCCTAGAAGATGTTGCTCGTCACATTGATAATGGTGATAACCGCAATGTGATCATGAAGAGCCGAAGTGGCGCACGATGGCGACTGCCAGTTAAAGGCTCCCGATCATTTGTCAACAACCCCTTCTTTAAACAGATGATCCCCGTCAGTATTGCTGATGTGTTGCGTTATGTTGAACAAGAAACCAACTTTATGCAATGCTTCGCACACGTGCTGCCAATCCAAAAACAAGTAGGCGCCAATCAGGATGATTTATTGGCTATTCTCATTGCGAATGCGACACATCGTGGCGTATATGGGATGGCACAAATATCTGATCGCAGTTATGATCATCTAAGCACTATACAAGCTAATTATATTAGGCCTGAAACCTTGCAAGAGGCAAGTGATATCATCAATAACGCAGTAGCGGCACTCCCTATTTTCCGTCACTATCACATCCAAGAAGACGTCCTACACGCCAGTACCGATGGGCAAAAATTTGAAACTCACCTTGAGACTTTTAAAACTCGCTACTCCTCGAAATACTTCGGCACCAACAAAGGTATTACGGCCATGACGTTAGTTGCCAATCATAGTGCGTTAAATGCCCGTATAATAGGATCTAATGAGCATGAGTCCCATTATATTTACGACTTACTACAATCTAATACTAGTGATCTTAAGCCTGACGTACTCTCAACCGACACCCATGGTGTTAATCATGTTAATTATGCCTTATTGGATTTATGCGGTTATAGTTTTGCGCCTAGGTATGCTCAGTTCACCAGTGTGATCAATGACCTATTTAACGTAACTGAAAGCGACGACGGAAATACGCATCTGGCGCTGAAAAAGCCGATAAAAATGAATGTGATTGAGGAAGGCTGGCAGGATATTCAGCGTATTGTGTTATCCCTTCAAGAAAAACGCACAACACAGGCATTGCTAGTACGCAAATTATCTGGTTATCCATCTGGACACCCTATATTACAAGCATTAACGGAATATAATAGGCTCATCAAAGCCCAATATTTACTTGATTATATTGATGATGCAAGTCTGCGCCAATATGTTCAACGAGCACTGAACCGAGGCGAAGCCTGGCATTTCCTCAGGCGAGCCATTGCATCGGTCAATCGTGACCAGTTCCGCGGAAAAAACGAATCAGAAATAGTCGTTTGGAACGAGTGTGCCCGTTTGACGGCAAATGCAATTATTTACTTTAACTCGATGATCCTAAGTCATCTACTACTGCACTTTGAAGACGTTGGTGACGAGGAAAAAGCTGCAATAACTCGACAAGTATCACCCGTTGCATGGCAGAATATTAATCTAAGCGGCACTTATCAGTTCGCTAGTAACCGCAAACTACCTGATTTACAGGAAATAACTAGGCCTATTGTTCAAAATGAAGTCTAAAATGAAAGGTAACCCAGCTCCACAAGCCACTAACTGCTTGGGTTATGGCGATTTATGTTACTTTAGAGGGGAAAATCCCTAGAACCCCGCATTGCGCCGTATCCCGCGGCACGCCGGCCTGATCGGCAAGCC
This sequence comes from Pseudocitrobacter faecalis, assembly GCF_965231525.1. Lineage (NCBI taxonomy): Bacteria > Pseudomonadati > Pseudomonadota > Gammaproteobacteria > Enterobacterales > Enterobacteriaceae > Pseudocitrobacter > Pseudocitrobacter faecalis. The sequence goes on from NZ_CBDDNJ010000003.1 coordinate 184,332, forward strand.
AACCGGCGATCACACGATGCACGATGCCCAGCACCGGGCCGATCGCCTCAGGCTTGCTGGCGAACAGGAAGCGCAACGGGTACGGGAAACTCAGCACCCATTGCCGCACCGGCCGCGGGCCGAACACCTCGTCCACCAGATGCCGCGCCGACTCGGCCATGCGCCGTGCGCCGCAGCTCGGGCACAGCCCGCGCTTCTTGCAGGAATACGCCACCAGCCTCTCGGCACGACAGTGCTCGCAGACCACGCGCAGGAAGCCGTGCTCGAGCACGCCGCAGCGCAGGTAGGTCTCGAACTCCTCGCGCACATACTCGGGCAGCGGGCGGTCTTCGGCCTCAAGACGCGCGATGAAGTCCGGGTAGTGCGCCTGCACTAGCGCGTACAGCAGCGTGCGCTCGGGCAGGTGGCGCGCGTAACGCGCAGCGGCGTGGGCGGCCGGCAGTGGCGCGCACACCTCGGCCTGCCGCCGGGGTGCGGTCAGGCGCGGCACGCAGCGCTCCGTTGCAGGGACGGCTGCTCAGGGTTGCGCCCGCGAGCACGCGTTCATATCGGCGTTTTCTGATCTTCGCGTCAGACATTGCCGCGGGGCGGGTAGGAAGTCTCCCGCCTCGGACGCCAGAACGCACAAAGCCCGGCACGAGGCCGGGCTTTGTGGTCTTGCTTGATGGATCGCGGGGCTTAGAAATCCATGCCGCCCATGCCGCCCATGCCGCCGCCGGCCGGCATCGCCGGCTCGTCCTTCTTCGGGGCCTCGGCCACCATCGCTTCGGTGGTGATCATCAGGCCCGCGATCGACGCGGCGTTCTGCAGCGCGGTGCGGGTGACCTTGGTCGGGTCCAGGATGCCGAACTCGATCATGTCGCCGAACTCGCCGTTGGCGGCGTTGTAGCCGAACGCACCCGAACCTTCGACCACGCGGTTGAGGATGACCGACGGCTCATCGCCGGCATTGGTCACGATCTCGCGCAGCGGGGCTTCCATCGCGCGCAGGGCGATCTGGATGCCGTGGTTCTGGTCTTCGTTCACGCCCTTGATGCCGGCGATCGCCGCCTTGGCACGGATCAGGGCGACGCCGCCGCCCGGGACGATGCCTTCCTCGACGGCCGCACGGGTCGCGTGCAGGGCGTCTTCGACGCGCGCCTTCTTTTCCTTCATCTCGACTTCGGTGGCGGCACCGACCTTGATCACCGCAACGCCGCCGGCCAGCTTGGCCACGCGCTCCTGCAGCTTCTCGCGGTCGTAGTCGGAGGAGGTCTCCTCGATCTGCGCCTTGATCTGCTTGATGCGCGCCTCGATGCCCGCGCCTTCGCCGGCGCCATCGATGATGGTGGTGTTTTCCTTCGACACCTGGATCTTCTTGGCGCGGCCGAGGTCCTTGATGGTGGCCTTCTCCAGCGACAGGCCGACTTCCTCGGAAATCACCACGCCGCCGGTCAGGATCGCCATGTCTTCCAGCATCGCCTTGCGACGGTCGCCGAAGCCCGGGGCCTTCACCGCGCAGACCTTGACGATGCCGCGGATGGTGTTGACCACCAGGGTCGCCAGCGCTTCGCCTTCGACTTCCTCCGCCACGATCAGCAGCGGCTTGCCGGCCTTGGCCACGCCCTCGAGGACGGGCAGCAGGTCGCGCACGTTGGAGATCTTCTTGTCGTACAGCAGGATGAAGGGATCATCCAGGTCGGCCGACATCGACTGCTGGTTGTTGACGAAGTACGGGCTCAGGTAGCCGCGGTCGAACTGCATGCCCTCGACCACGTCGAGTTCGTTGTCCAGGCCGCTGCCTTCCTCGACCGTGATCACGCCTTCCTTGCCGACCTTGTCCATCGCCTGCGCGATCAGGTCGCCGATGTTGGCATCCGAGTTCGCGGAGATCGCGCCGACCTGGGCGATTTCCTTGCTGGTCGACGACGGCTTGGACAGCGACTTCAGTTCGCCGACCGCGGCCTTCACCGCCTGGTCGATGCCGCGCTTCAGGTCCATCGGGTTCATGCCGGCGGCGACCGCCTTCATGCCCTCGCGGATGAACGCCTGCGCCAGCACGGTGGCGGTGGTGGTGCCGTCGCCGGCGTTGTCGGAGGTCTTGGAAGCGACTTCCTTCACCATCTGCGCGCCCATGTTCTCGAACGCGTCAGCCAGTTCGATTTCCTTGGCGACGGAGACGCCGTCCTTGGTGATGGTCGGCGCGCCGTAGCTCTTCTGCAGCACGACGTTGCGGCCCTTCGGGCCGAGGGTCGCCTTCACGGCGTTGGCGAGCACGTTGACGCCGCGCACCATCTTGGAGCGCGCGTCTTCGCCGAAACGAATGTCCTTGGCAGCCATTGCGAATTACCTCGAAAAATTATTCGGATGAGAAATGTGTGGGAGCGACGCGCGATCAGCCGAGGATCGCGAACAGGTCGTCTTCCTTCACCACCAGCAGCTCGACGCCGTCCAGCTTCACTTCGGTGCCGCTGTACTTGCCGAACAGCACCTTGTCGCCGACCTTGACCTGCGGCGCGCGGACCTGGCCGTTGTCCAGCACCTTGCCGGTGCCGACGGCGACGACTTCGCCCTTGATCGGCTTCTCGGTGGCCGAATCCGGGATCACGATCCCGCCGGCGGACAGCTTCTCTTCTTCCATGCGCTTGATGACCACGCGGTCGTGCAGCGGCTTGATATTGGACATGGCAACCTCGGTAAATGGTTGATTGACGTGGAAAAACCCGGCGATTTTAGCAGTCGCGCGAAGCGAGTGCCAAACCGCGGACAACAGAACCGGGCGAACCCGGCATGCCACCGAGATGGGGCGGGCCCGCCGACTTTCAAGGGCCGCACGCGGATGTCCGCCAGGCCCGCCGGATCGGGGCAGCCGCTACCCTATGCCGGTGAGCGCCCTGATCTGCTTCTGCACCTGTCCCGACGCCGACAGCGCCGAGCGCATCGCCACCGCGCTGGTGGCCGAGCGCCTGGCCGCCTGCGTCAACCTCCTGCCCGGCCTGCGTTCGGTCTATCGCTGGCAACGCAAGGTCGAGGCCGCGGCCGAGGTCCTGCTGCTGGTCAAGACCAGTGCCGAGGCCTACCCCGCCCTGCAGGAACGCCTGCGCCAACTGCATCCCTACGAACTCCCGGAGCTGCTCGCGGTCGAAGCCGCGTCCGGCCTGCCCGAATACCTGCAATGGCTGGCCGCCGAGAGCCGACCGGTAAACTGAGCCAATGACCGCATCCACGATCCGCCTGCGCCGCTGGCTGGCCGGGCTCGCCCTGCTGCTTGCGCTGCCCGCGACCTCGGCCGTCGCCCAGGACTTCGAACTGCCGCCGGTCGACGAGGTCTTCGTCCTGTCCGCGCAGGCCACCGCGCCGGACCGCATCGAGGTGCGCTGGCGGATCGCCGACGGCTATTACCTGTACCGGCACCGCACCTCGGTCAAGGCCGATGCCGCCTTCACCGGCGCGACCATGGCGCTGCCGAAGGGCAAGGCCTACCGCGACGAATTCTTCGGCGACGTCGAAACCTACCGCAAGGAATTGCTCGGCACCCTCACCGGCACGCCCGCGGCCGGCGCGAGCGCGACCACCCTGACCGTGAAGTACCAGGGCTGCGCCGATGCCGGCGTGTGCTACCCGCCGCAGACCCGCACCCTGAAGGTCGCGTTGCCGGGCGAAGCGGGCGCTGGCGGCTTCGGCTGTAAGGCGCGCGGGCTGCATGATTATGTCGTCAAGAACGGCTCTGCCGATCATCCCAACGCCGAGGTGAAATTCGCACTGGGTGATGTGGTCAACACCATGATCGGCTGCACTAATGGTGAAACGATCATGCTGTGCCACGACACCTCGCTGCCGCGCCCCTATTCTCTCGGCTTTCGGGTGCAAGGCACCGAGGGGCTGTGGATGGACGTCAACAAGTCGATCTATCTGGAGGGCAAGAGCCCACAGCCGCACCGCTGGGAGCCTGCCGAGGGCTGGTTTGCGAAATACGATCACCCGCTATGGAAACGCTACGCCGATCTGGCGGCAGGGGCCGGGCATGGCGGGATGGACTGGTTCGTGATCCACGCTTTTGTCGAGGCGCTGAAGGCCAAGGCCCCGATGCCAATCGACATTTACGACGCGCTGGCCTGGAGCGCGATCACGCCTCTGTCGGAACAATCGATTGCTGAGGGCAATCGCACGTTAGATTTTCCCGACTTCACCCGAGGGCAGTGGCGCACCCGCAAGCCGATCTTTGCGCTGAACGACGCCTATTGATCGACGCGATTTAGGCCAAGCGCACCGCAAAGGCGAAATTGGTAATCTTGTCGGTATCCTTGACGCCCGGCGCGCTTTCGACGCCGCTGGAGGTATCGACCAGCGGCGCTCCGGTGCGCGCAATCGCCTCGGCAACATTCGTCGGATTTAGCCCGCCTGCCAGCCCCCACGGCAAGGCACCGCGATATCCGGCCAGCAGCGACCAGTCGAACGCCAACCCCATGCCGCCGGGCAGCGCGCCTTTGGGGGTCTTGGCGTCGAACAAGATCAAGTCCGCCGCCCCGGCATAGGCTGCGGCGCGTGCGACATCGCTGGCGCTGGCGACGGGCAGCGCCTTCCACACCGGCTTGCCAAACCGCGCGCGCAACTGGGCCACGCGTTCGGGCGATTCCGAACCGTGCAGCTGCAGCGCGTTCAGCTTGGCTGCCACCAGTGCGTCGGCGATGACAGCATCATCCGCATCGACGAACAAACCGACCATGGCGATCTGGCCAGCTGCGCGCGATGTCAAAGCGCCCGCGACATTCGACGTAACCGCACGGGGCGACGCTGGATAGAACACCAACCCGGCATAGTCCGCCCGCGCCGCGATGGTCGCATCGAGCGCCTCGGGTGTGCTGATCCCGCAAATCTTGATTTTCGCGGGCATGCGGTCAGTCGGGGTTCTGGATCAGCCGCACCAGCGTGCAGTCGGGATCGATCAGGTAGCCGATCCTCAGGCCGCTCGCCTCCAGTTGCGGAGCTTTGAAGCGCGGCCAGCCGGTGCTTTTTTCCTCGGCTCCCGCCGCGTTCACCAATGCCACCATGGCATCGAGATCATCCAACCGCAGGCAACAGCCGAACGAGCTCGTAGCTGGGTCGAGGTCAGGATAGGGGAAGAATTCGAGCTGCAAACCGCCGCGCTGCAGGATCATCCAGCCGCGATCCTTCCAACTCGTCGCAAAGCCCAGCTTCGCATAAAACGCCTCTGTCACATCGAAATCGCGCGATGGCAGATTGGGGGTGACGTGGTCAGCCATGGCTCAGCGCAGCTTGTCGGCCATGCGGGCCGTATGAGTGATTGCGGCGCGGCTATCGGGGGCGGAATGGCTCATCACGATCATGCTGGCCTTGGGGAACGCCGCACCAAACGCGCGCGCTGACGCGGCGTAGTGCTCAGTGTCGGCATCACCGAGATTGCCGAGCGACTTGGCCTTGCTGTCCTTGATCAGGCAGCCACCAAAAGCGATGTCGGTGCCGTCGATCCCAACGGTGATATTGTCACTGGTGTGGCCGGGGCCGGGGTAAAATACCTTGAGCGGGCCAAAGTTGGGCGCGGTTGCTGGTTCGACCCAGCCATTGGCGGCGAAAGTCAGGCTGTGTTGCGCCGCAACCATCCCCTCTTGCGGGGCAAGCTGGTTCGACAACGCATTGGCATAAGTCGCAATCCCCGCCGCATGCAGCGCGTCCATACCGCCCATCTTGTCCTGATGCGCGTGAGTCACCACCGCCAGCGCGACCGGCAGGTTGATCTCCTGCTTGATCCAGTTGAGGATCTGGGCGGTCTGGTCATCGGTCCAGGCGGTATCGACCACCAGCACGCGGCCGCCATCCCTGACGATCAAACCGTTGGAAGCGACTGCCCCGAAACCCGGCATGTCGAGATAGGAAGTGTGCTGCCAGACATTCGGTGCGAGCTGGCGGAAAACCAGATCGCCAAACCGTTGGTCGCCAGTTTCCATTTGCTGGCCAATCGTCGGGCGGATTTCACCGGGCATGCACCCGCTCAGCATCAATGCAGCGGCTAATGCGGTGCTCAGCTTCGCGACCGGGTGCATAATATTGGGCAATTCCATCAAGTTTTCCTTTTATTCAGCATTAAAAACCCCGCAAATGCGAGGCCTAGTAAATAGATGATCTTAATTTGGTTCACTGTAGCAAAAATATGGGGCGAATTCAAACATGAGGTGCGACAGTTTCAAAAGCCATATGATAATCAACAAGCTGAGCAAATTTCTCTAATGGTGTAAGCCAATCTAACGCCTTTCTAGGACGAGTATTCAGTGACATGGCAACTTGATTTAAATAATGCTGATCTGCCTGATTTAAATCAATCCCTTTAGGTAAATATTGCCTAATTAAACCATTCATATTTTCGCATGTGCCTTTTTGCCAGGGTGAATGTGGGTCACAGAAATATACATCTATGCCTAAATCTTCTTCGAGTATTTTATGTTCTGACATCTCACGTCCACGGTCATAGGTCAACGTTTTACGCAGTTCTGCAGGTAAATATTTCAGAGCTTCAGTTAAAGCCTTGCGCACTGATTCTGCCTTTGCATCAGGTAATGTTGCCAAGATACAGAGCCGTGTATTTCGTTCAATAAGTGTTGCTATCGAACTTTTATTGTCTTTACCTTTAATTAAATCAGCTTCCCAATGACCCGGTATTTTTCTTTCTTGAACTTCGGCTGGGCGCTCATGAATAGTTTTAATATCCTGTAATATAGAATCTTTTTTAGGTTCACCGTTAGCTTTTCGCTTTTTATTTTCATGACGTAGACAGGATAATAAGTCTTTTTTCAACTCACCCTTTGGTAATGCTCGTATCGTTGAATAAATCGTTGTATGGCTTACATTCATTGTTTGATCCAAATCAGGAAATGTCTTTAAACGCTTTGCTATTTGCTGAGGAGACCATAAACAACGGATCGCTTCAACAATAAATTTCCAGAGGATTGAATCGATTTTGAGTTTTCTGTGACCACGTCTACGTCTAGCGAAGGTGTTATCAGAAGCATATCGAGCTTGATAAACGTCATTGATGCTATTTCTTTTAAGCTCACGATAGATCGTACTAGGATGTCTTTTAATGAGTTCAGCAAATTTTCTGGCTGAAAAGCCTTCTTTTCTTGACTCAAGCATTAATGCAGTACGATCTTCAAAGTTAAGATGATGGTATGACAATTTTATATACTCCATAAACCCTTTAAATTAATTAGGTGGTTTATGTCGCACTTCAAGTTTTACTCTGCCAACTTTAAATCAGTGGCTCCACTAACACTCTTCACTTATTTATTTAAAATTTAGCGACGTTAAAAGACAATTAAGTATTTTTAGATAATGCTTAGAATCAATTCAATTCATCAAGTTTTAAAAAATAATTCCTTTTGTCAGGTCTATCATTTTTTAAATGCTTTAAAAATATTTTAGCAGTTTCCTCCGAGGCATCCTCTCTTAGGCAACGTTCAACAAAGGATATATCTACAAATTCATCAGCTAACCCAGCACGGCCAAGATCTAAAAAGTAAATTTCATTGAATTTATCTATAAAAATATTACTATCCGTGATATCGCCATGAGAAAAAACCAATCTTTCTTCAACACGAGTCTCAGTTAACTCATTCCATAGACTTAGGTAAGTTCTATGGTCTCCCCATAATTCAGCGTCAAAATCATCTTGATCTATATCGTCAAGGAGTTGGTTATCAATAAAAAATTTTGACTCTTTTAACCGATGATCAATGTTTGAAATAAATGGACAATCAATAATAGCAACTGAATTTAACAGATTGAGTGCCTCCTTATAGATAGCAAGCAATTCTTGGTCTGTTAAAAAAAGCGCTGAAATTGGTTTTGCATTGATCGCTTTAGTGATCATTAATTCAAACTGCTCATCCTGAAAAGTCATGATGAGTTCAGGCACCTTTAATTTCTCAGAGAGCCAACTCAACATTTTCGCTTCGCGAGAGACACTGTATGTGGTCTCTGTATATAAAGTGCTAGATCGCTTAAGAAAAAAAGTTTCATTATTTCGATTAAAAGAATAAACATCCGATGGCGACTGACCAATTTTATTTGGCTCTAAAACGCTGTTTCCAATAAATTGTTGAATAATATTGGGCAATTCCATCAAGTTTTCCTTTTATTCAGCATTAAAAACCCCGCAAATGCGAGAGAGGTGGTCCCACTTGTTTGAACAACTAAAAGCGTATTTATAAGTGATATTCCGCTCTAGTTAAGCCACCTTGTTTTGTTGGGGTAGCTGATCATAGTAAAACTCATTTGGTGTCATTTTGTCTAGACTCGAATGAGGTCGTTTCAAATTATAAAACTCAAAATATGCACTTAATTGCTTTTTCGCATCTGTGACACTGCTATAAGCTTTGAGATACACCTCTTCATATTTAACGCTCCGCCATAATCGTTCAACCATCACATTATCTACCCATCGACCTTTACCATCCATACTGATTTGAATGCCATTTGGGGTTCTAGGGATTTTCCCT